>CAMVGM010000066.1 GCA_947167015.1 uncultured Bacteroidales bacterium | reverse complement strand
GGGGCATTCCACGCGGGAGAGTTTCTCGACGTATTCGCCGTTCTTGTCGGGCGTCTCCACCGTGTCCGTGACGTACAGGATGACGTCGGCGTCGCCGATCGCGCCGTCCACGAAGTTCATCATGTTCTGCTGGAGACGGTAGCTGGGCTTGAGGATGCCCGGCGTGTCGGAATACACGATCTGCCAGTCTTCCCCGTTGACGATGCCCATGATCCGGTGGCGCGTGGTCTGCGCCTTGGCGGTCACGATGGAGAGCTTCTCGCCCACCAGCGCGTTCATCAGCGTGGACTTCCCGACGTTCGGGTTGCCGATGATGCAAACGAATCCCGAGCGGTGCGCCATTATACGTAAGCCCCCATCTTCAGGATGTTCGCCTCACCCTCGGTGAGGTACCGCCATTCGCCTTTCTTGAGCCCCTTCTTGGTCAGGCCCGCGAAGTACACGCGGTCGAGGGCCTTGACGTTGTAGCCGAGGGTCTCGAAGATGCGGCGGACGACGCGGTTCTTGCCGGAGTGGATCTCGATGCCAAGCTTGCGCTTGTCGTTCGCGTCGATGTATTCCAGTTCGTCGGCCTTGACCTCGCCGTCGGTCAGGACGACGCCGGAGAGGATTCTCTCGTAATCTTCCTGGGAGAGGGGACGGTCGAGTGCGACCTGGTAGATCTTTTTCTTGTCGTAGGAAGGATGCGTGAGGCGCTCGGCGATCTCGCCGTCGTTGGTCAGCATCAGCACGCCGGTGGTGTTCTTGTCGAGCCGGCCCACCGGATAGACGCGGGTGGGGCAGTTCTTGACCAGGTCGATGACGGTCTTCTCCGCGTGCGGGTCGCTGGCGGTGGTCACGTAGCCCTTGGGCTTGTTCATCACCAGATAGACTTTCTCCTCGCCCTTGAGGCGCTCGCCGTTGAAACGGATGTCGTCGGTGAAGATGTTGACCTTGGTGCCGAGCTCCGTCACGACTTCGCCGTTGACGGTCACCACGCCGGCCTGGATGAGGGTGTCGGCCTCGCGGCGGGAGCAGACACCGGAATTCGCGATGAACTTGTTGAGGCGGACGACATCCTGGATCGGGGCGGAATAGGAGGTTTCCGCTTCGCTGCCGTTCACGACGGGACGGCGGCTGATCATCCGGTTGATGCCTTCCGAAGATTCCTTGGTGAAAGTGGGTTTGCGGCCGGGTTTCTTGCCGCCTTTCGGGTGGCCGGGGCCTTTCGCTCCGCGCGGACCGGCGCCGTAAGGCCGGTTCTCGCCGTAGGGACGTCCCTCACCGTACGGGCGGCTCTCGCCATACGGACGGCTTTCGCCATAAGGGCGGGGCCGGCGCTCGTCGCTGCGCGGTCCGTCGTAACTTTTGTGGGGGCCGTAGGAACGCTGCTGGCCGCTATAGTTGCTGCGCTGCTCGCCGTAGCCGCGGTTCTCGCCATAGGGGCGGGGACGGTGCTCGTCGCCGTGCTGCCCGTCGTAGCTCTTCCGGGGGCCGTAGGCGCGCTGCTGGCCGCCGTAGGGGCTGCGCTGCTCGCCGTAGCCGCGGTTCTCGCCATAAGGGCGGGGGCGGCGCTCGCCTTCGGGTCCGCGGCGTTCGCCGTCAAAGCTGCGGCGCTCGCCGAATCTGTCGTTGTGATGCTCGCCGGCATCGCTGCGGTGCGTGCCCGGCGTGTACTCCACCTTTTCGGAACGGGGGTGGGTCCCGGCGTTTTTCCTGGGTCTAAGTTTGCGACCTTCTTTGGTAAACTGGTCCATTGTCATTTGAGATTAAAATAATACGTGATCTTGCCCTCCTGCATGGCCGGCGCGTCCGCACTCATGTTGAAGTGCGTTTCCATCGCGGCTTTCCGCGCCGCCGCCCAGAGGGTCTTGTCGGTTACGGTGGTACCGTCGCCTCCCGGCACGGCCTTGACTACGTTGCCGTAGTTGTCCACCCAGATATCCACTACTACTACACCGTTTTCCTGCACGTCATAGACGGGCCGCGGGAGGTTGCCCACGGTGTTGCGTCCCTGTACGTGCGCATTCGGCTTGCCGTCCGTGCGGCCGTTGTCCGTGTTGCCCTTGGCCTGGCCGGCCTTGAAGTTGTCGGAACCTTCGGTCGCGTTGTGGGGCGCGGTGAGCGTCGTATCCTTCCTGGCCATTCCGGGGAATGCTGCGCGCGGGTCCAGGGCGGGCTCCTCCTTGGGCCGGGGCGTCGGGACGTCCACGTCGCCGACAGGGTCCGGCTTCGTCTCGGGCGTCAGGTTCTCCCGGTCGCCCTCGAAGGGGGATTCGCTCCGCTGGGCCAGCTCGACGGGCCTTTCCAGGTCGATCTCTTCCGCAAGCGGCTCCTGCCCCATCAGCTCCTGCACGACCGGCTCCTCCACTTCGGTGAAGTCGATCAGCATGCTCTGCTCCTGGGGCGGGGGATAGATGTACTTGAGACCGGTAAACGAGACGAGCACCAGGGCGCACGCGTGGATGGTCACCGTCATCACGATGCCGGTGAGCAGGGCGTTGCGCTCCCGTTTCTGTCTGATTATCTGGTCGTTCTGCATTTATTGTTTACTCTGGCTGCGTGGCCAGGATGACTTTGTAATGGTTGCGTTTGGCGATGTTCATGACCTGCACGATCTCGCCGATGGGCACGCTCTCGTCGGAGAAGATCGAGAAGGTCGGGTCCTCCTCGCTCTGCAGCAGGCCGACGATCTCGTCCTCCACGTCGGTGAAGGCGACGGGCTCCTGCGCGCCGTTGATGTGGTAGGTGTAGCGGTCCCCGCCCCAGTCCTTGATGGAGACGCTCACCGTGGCCTTGGCGCCCACCTGGCCGGTGCTCTTGGGGAGCAGGAGCTTGAGGGCGTTGGGGTTGACCAGGGTGGAGGTCACCAGGAAGAAGATGAGCAGGAGGAACACGATGTCCGTCATCGAGGACATCGAGATGTTCGGATCCGCCTTGGTGATTCGCTTGATGGCCATCGCTATTCGGATTTGGGGGCCGCCGCGGGTTCGCTGAGCATGTCCAGGAACTTGAGCGTGGCGCTCTCCATGTTGTACACCAGCGAGGAGATGCGGGCGGTCAGGAAGTTGTAGCCGAAGTAGGCGAGGATACCGACGATCAGACCGCCGACAGTGGTGATCATCGCGGTGTAGATGCCGCTGGAGAGCAGCGTGATGTCGATGTTGTTGCCGGCGTTGGACATGTTGAAGAAGGCCTGGACCATACCGATGACGGTGCCGAGGAAACCGATCATCGGGGCGCCGCCGGCGATGGTGGCCAGGTACGGAAGCCCCTTCTCCAAGCGGCCGACTTCGACGTTGCCGACATTCTCGATGGCGGCCTGGACGTCCGCAGCGCTCTTCCCGAGGCGGGCGATGCCGGCTTCGACCATGCGGGCGACGGGGGCGTCGTACTTGGAGCAGAGCGTGCGGGCGGACTTGATCTTGCCGTCGTGGATGTAGTCGCGGATGTCATTCATGAAGTCCTTGTCGATCTTGCCGGCCTGGCGGATGATCCACCATTTCTTGCCGAAGATGTAGATGGCGATCAGGGACAGGGCGAGCAACACCCACATCAAGGCGCCGCCTTTCGCGGCCATCTCGATCAGGGAATAGGACATCTCCTGCTGCACGGGGACAGCCTGCGCGATGTCGGTCTGGAGAAGTATATGCAACATGTTCTGATGTATTAAGGCATAATCACACAAAGATACGGATTTTTTGCGAAATACCGCTAAATCAGTTCGATATCGGATTCCGAAATCCAACCCTGGCGTCCGTCGGCGAGTTCGATGTTGCGCCAGGCGCCGACGGTGTCGAGCACTTTGACCTTCGTGCCTTCGTGCAGCACGAACAGGTCCTTGGCCGCGGCGTCACGCCCCGGGGAACTCTGCACCGTGGTCACGGCACGCGTGACGACGGCGCTGTCGGCCTTGCGGTAGTCCGTGCGCTGCCAGAAGGCGAAGTCCAGGCAGAGCAGGGTGAGCAGGAGCGCTACGATCCCGGCGATGAAGCCGCTCCGGCGCGCCGCCACGCTGCGTCCCAGCAGGAACAGCAGCACGCAGCCCAGGGTCGCGGCCAGCAGGACCAGGAACAGCACCGCCCAGGCGTCGGAGGGCAGCAGCCAGCAGGCCTTGCGCCCCCAGGCTTCCAGGAAGAACTCCGGCACGGCCTCGATCTTGTCCTGCACGAATCCCTGGGCGAAAGCCAGGTTGTGCCGGGCGTCGGCATAAGACGGATCCAGCTTGAGCGCCCGCTCGTAGTACAGGATGGCGTGGGCCAGGTCGTCCTGCTTGAAGCAGGCGTCTCCCAGGTTGCAGTACAGCTCCGGCGACTCCAGGCCCAGGGCGCGGATGCCGGACCAGGCCTTTTCGGCCGCGGCCCAGTCGCCGTCGGAATAGGCGGCCACGCCGGCGGTCCACAACGAATCGGTATAGGCGGCCTGCTGCGCGGCCGTCTTGGGTGCGGGCAGCAGCAGGAGCAGCAGTAGCAGCGCGGCGGTGCCGCCCGCCGCCTTGCGCGGAACACGTTTCATGCTTTCGTCCATGGCGGAAATCACCGAGACCGCCTGCTCGTAATGGGTATTCATCGCATCGTGTCCGGCGTCCGGGGCGTAGCGCGCGTACTCGCAGGCGTCCAGCAGACCGATGAATTCGGCCGCCAGGGCCTCCGGAACGCCGTTTTCTGCCAGGCGTCCGGAGATGTTCTCCTTGCTGAGGTCGGCGGCGTCGAGGTTGAGCTTGTCGGAGACGAAGCCCAGCAGCGTCCGGTGCAGTTCCTCGTAGAAAGCCGTGTACAGGTTGTCCTTGAGGAAGGTGCCGGCCTGCGCGAGGCGCTTGCGCGCCATCTTGGTGGCCGCACGGTTCTTGCTGCCGGCCACGTCGGCGCGGCGGGCGGCCGCACCGCGCAGCGCCAGCCAGGCCGCCAGGGCGAGCCCAAGCAGCAGTACGGTCAGGATCCAGAAGGCCGTCGATCCCACGAAGAAATGCCCGACGGAGGCCAGCGAGCCGGCCTTCGTGGAGATGAAGCGGATGTCGCTCCCGAGGTTGCGCACGTCCTTGCGGCTCACGCCGGGGACGATCTCCCCGCCGCCCTGGCCGCCGGTGTCGGCGCCCTTGCCCACCCGGAGCGGGAGCGGCTGGCTGGTGAGCGTCACGTACTTGCGGGAGTTGATGTCGAAGTAGCTGTATTCCACGGGCCCGAGGGTGAACTCGCCGTGGCTGCGCGGGATGAAGGGGTATTCGAACACCTTGCCGCCGGCCACGTCGGAGGTCTTCGTATCATAGACCTCGAAATCCGGCGGGAAGGACACTTTCGGGGCCTCCAGCAGCGAGACGTTGCCGGTGCCGGTGACCGTGACCTTCAGCGAGGCGGCGTCGTGCGTGAGCAGCGAGTCGCGGGTGAGGGCGGCGCTCATCTTGAAGGAACCCACCCCGCCGCCGAAGGACGCCGGCGCCCCGGCGGGCAGCGCGCTCACGTGGATGGTCACGGGCGAGGTGCTCACCCGCTTGCGTATGGTCTGGTAGTCGTCCTGGAAGAAGTCGTCGAAGATGCTGCCGGTGGAGCGGCGCGGCGCCCGGATGTTGACCAGGCAGACCAGTTCGGCCCCTTCGACGGTCAGGTCCCCGGCCCGCTGGGGCACGAGGTTCCAGCTGCGGAGCACGGCGGCGTTGTAGATCTTCTCGCCCACGCTCTCGCGGTGGAATTCGATGTTGGTCGGCGCCTGTATCTCCTGGCTCCAGAAGCCGTTGAAAGTCGGGAACTTGGCGTCTTCGAATCCGGCGATGTTGACGCGCTGGTAGAGCTTGAGGGTGGCGGTGACGGTCTCGCCGACCATCACGTTCCGCTTGTTGAAAGTCAGGCGCAGGAACATGTCGTCCGCGGAGACGGTCCCGGTCTGGGCGGCACCGCGGCTGTCCTGGGACGCCTGCCCCTGGCCCTGACCCTGACCCTGCTGGCTCTGGGCGGCTGCGCCGTCGCTGACCACCTCGATGGTCGGGCGGGAGGAACTCAGGCGGTTGCCCCGGACCGTCGCCTCGGCGGCGGCGAGCTGGAAGCGGCCGGTGTTCTTCGGCAGGAGGACGTAGGTATAGGTGACCTGCGAGGTGCGGGTGCTCTTGCCGTTGATGATGCTGACGGAGGTGGAAGTGCCTTTCTGCGGCCCCCAGACGAGCTGGAAGTCATTGCCGGGCTCCCACTTGAAATCGCTCGGGGTGTGCTCCCCGCTGATGATGAACGTGACGTTGAACTGCTCGTTCAGGCCGACGAGGTTGGGCGCCTGGACCTTGATCGTGGCCTGGGCGAAGGCGGACAGCGTGCAGAGTGCCGCCGCGAGGATTGCCAAAAGTCTTTTCATCACCAATTCTTTTCTTTCTGCCGGGACTTCAGCAGGGCGGCCTTCTCCCGGTTCACCTTGTCCTGGGTCTCCTGCTCCTTGGCCTGGATGGCACGCAGCATCTGCTGGGCCTGCTGGGGCGAAATCTGCGGCTGCTGGTCCTGCTGGTCCTGACTATCCTGGTTCTGGTCTTGCCGGTCCTGGTTCTGGTTCTGGTTCTGATTCTGATCCTGCTGATCCTGATTCTTGTCCTGGTCCTGGTTTTGGTCCTGCTGGTCCTGCTGGTCTTGCTGATCCTGCTGGTCGCCGCCACCCCCGCCGCCGTTCTGCTGGTTCTCCAGCATCTTCTTGGCGTAGATGTAGTTCTCCTTGGCGTCCAGGTCGGCCGGGTCGAGCAGCAGCGCCTGCCGGAAGGCGTCCACCGCCGCCTGGTAGTCTTTCTGCTGCAAGGCGGCGTCGCCGGCGTTGTAGTGGTAGGCGGCCGTCAGGTCCGGCCTGTCTTTCACGCTCGCGAGGGCTTCCGATGCGCCCTGCCAGTTCTCCTGCCGGTAGAGGGCGGAAGCCAGGTTGTACTGCGCGTGCAGGGAGGTGGAGTCCTTCAGCGCCGCTTTGCGGTAGTCGATTTCCGCCTCCTGGAAACGTCCGCCCCGGAACTTGCGGTTGCCGGCGCGCACGTCGTGCCGGTCGGCCTGGGCGAACCCGGGCAGACTGCACAGCATCAACAGGATCAACAAATATCTTTTCATTCGAACAATCTCCTCTTGGGCCTGCGTTCGCCGATCAGCATCTCAAGTACGAAGAAGAACAGCGCCGCGGCGAAGAAATACATATACTGCTCGTCGTATTCCTCGAAGACCAGCGAGTTGAAGCGCTCGTCCTCGAGCTTGCGGATCTCGTCGAGGATGGGGTTGAGCCCGAACTCCTCGCCGCCCGCGCGGACATAGGCGCCGTTCCCGACCGAGGCGATCCGCTTGAGCGTCTCCTCGTCCAGCCGGCTCACGACGATGTTTCCGTCCTTGTCTTTCAGCAGGTCGCCGTCCTTGGGGATGGGCTGGCCCTGCACGGAACCCACGCCGATCGTATAGACGCGGATGCCGGTCTCGGCCACCTGTCTGGCGGCGTCCACGGGGTCGTCCTCGTGGTTCTCGCCGTCGGTGATCACGATGATGGCGCGGCTCTTCTCGCTCTGGACGCTGAAGCTCCTGGCCGCGGTCAGGATGGCGTCCCCGATCGCCGTGCCCTGGATGGGCACCGACTGGGGATCGATGCTGCCGAGGAACATCTTGGCGGACACGTAGTCGGTCGTGATCGGCAACTGCACGAAAGAGGACCCGGCAAAGATGATCAGGCCGATGCGGTCGCCCTGGAGCCGGTCCACGATGCGGGAGATCGCCAGTTTCGCCCGCGACAGGCGGTCCGGCGTGTAGTCCTGCGCCAGCATCGAGTTGGAGACGTCCAGGCAGATCATGATCTCGGCGCCCTTGGTTTCGCGTTCCACCAGCTTGGCGCCCAGCAGCGGACGCGCGAGGCCGATCGAGAAGCAGGCGAAGCCGAGGCAGAACAGCACCACGCGCCACCAGCCCTTGGAAGCGGACCAGGAAGGCATCAGGGCGCGGACGAGCTGTTCGTCGCCGAAGCGCTGCACGCGTTTGCGGCGGGCGCGGCGCAGCAGCGCATAGCCGACCAGGATGAGCGGCACGAGCAGCAGCAGCCACAGGAAATGGGCACGGGCAAACATCAACATACTACGGCATCCTCCTCAGCAAAAGTCCCACGAGCAGTTCGAGTAGCAGGCAGACCAGCGCGGCCACGCCGTAGCGCCCGAACAATTCCTTATAGACGGGGAAGCTGTCCACGGTCGTGCGCGCCTTCTCCATCTTGTTGATTTCCGAATAGATCTCCGCGAGTTTGGTGTTGTCCGTCGCGCGGAAATAGCGGCCGCCGGTGGTCTCCGCGATCCCTTTCAGGAGTTCCTCGTCGATCTCCACCTGCACGTTCTGGATCTCGACCCCCCAGGGCGTCATCACCGGGTAGGGGGCCATCCCGTTGGCGCCCACGCCGATCGTATAGACGCGTACGCCGTAGGTCTTGGCGATCTCGGCCGCCATCTGCGGGGCCACCTCGCCGCTGTTGTTCACGCCGTCCGTGAGCAGGATCACCACGCGGCTGGGCGCGTCAGAATCCATCATCCGCGCCACCGCGGTCGCAAGGCCGTTGCCGATGGCGGTGCCGTCCTCGATCAGGTCCGTCTGGACCTCCTTCATCAGGTTGATCAGGGTGGCCCGGTCGGTGGTCAGCGGGCACTGCGTGTAGCTCTCGCCGGCGAAGACCACGATGCCCATCCGGTCGGAAGGCCGCTGGGAGATGAACTGGATGGCGATGTCCTTGGCCGCGCTGATGCGGTCCGGGTTGAAGTCGCGCGCCAGCATACTCGTGGAAACGTCCATCGCCAGCACGATGTCGATACCCTCGGAGTCCACTTTCTCCACTTCGGTGGAAGAACGGGGCCGGGCCAGGGCGACGACAATCAGGCAGAGGGCCGCCGTGCGCAGCAGCGCCGGCAGATGGCGCAGCCAGGCCAGCGCGCTGCCGCCGCCCGAAAGCCAGGGCGCCGCCGTCGAGACGCGCAGGTGCGGCCGCCGCTCCGCGAGCTCCTTGTACACGTAGAGCGCAAGCAGCAGTACGGGAACGGCCAGCAGCCAGAGCAGGGCGGGATACTCAAAGTACATCTTCGGTCTTCTGCTCCTCCTCCAGCACGGTCTGATAGGTGGACGTGACGAAGCGCACGGCCACAGGCAGGGCCCGGGCGTTGTCTTCGTCGGATGCGGTATGCTTCGCGAACTTGACGAAGTCGGCGCACTCGAACAGGGCGCGCAGTTCCTCGCGCAGCTCGGCGGGCAGGTCTTCCGCCTGCCGGAGCGCGTCGAACAGTTCGGCCGTGGTCATCTCCGGCGCATCCACGCCGAAACGGTCTTCGATATAGGTCTTCAGGGTATCGGTGATACCCGAATAGAAGGCTTTCTGCCGGTCGGGCGCCCAGAACTTGTCGCCGCGCCACTTGTCCAGCTCGCGCAGGGCCACGATGTAGGCGGGATCCCGGGGCGCGTTGCCCCCGCCCGACGCGCGGCGCCGGCGGACCTGCACCAGGCAGACCGTCAGGATCACCAGCAGCGCGAGCAGCCAGAGCCCCGCGATCCAGGGGAGCAATTCCTTGAGGGTCAGCGGGTAACGCATCTGCCCCTTGATGTCGTGGATCTGGAAGGTCGCGGTGTCCACGGGCATCGTCTTCACCTCCAGCTCCATACCCTCGAAGGACAGGGTGTCCTTTCCGCGCAGCACGGAGAAGTCCGGCAGGCGGTAGGTCCCTTCCTCGAAGGGGGCCAGCACGATGCTGCCCCGCAGGTTGTAGAGCCGCGCGCGGCCCTTCCCGCCGGGCTGGCGGACGCGCAGGCGGGCCGTCGTGTCGATCTGCCAGCCGCGCACCAGGGTGAGCGTGTCGTTCGAGGCTTCGGAAAAGTCGGGCAGCGCGATGCGGGTGCCTTCCGCCACGCTGTCCAATTGGAATCCGTATTCCAGCTGGTCGGCGATCAAGACGGAGTCCCGGGGCTGGAGCTGCCTGAGGAAGGCCTGCCCCGCCGGAACGGTCTGCAGCAACGTCGCCAGTATGATCGTCAGCAAACTCATCTTCTGTTGAACAGGGCCATCAGCCCTTTCACGTAGTCGGCGTCGGTGGAGATGTCCACGTGGTCGACCTGGTATTTGTTGAACAATTCCGTCTCCCGCCCGGACAGGGTGGCGAACCAGCGCTCATAGGCGGCGCGCACCTTGCGGCTGTCGGTGTCGATCCAGGCGGCCGCACCGGTCTCGCTGTCCTTGATGTGGACGAGCCCCACCGCAGGCAGCGTCCGCTCCCGCGGGTCGTGTACCTTGATGACGCTCAGGTCGTGCCGGTTTACGGCCACCTTGAGCGCCTCTTCGTAGCGGGGCTTCCCGTCCGCGTCGGCGTCCAGCAGGTCGCTGAGCAGGAAGGCGGTGCACTTCTTCTTGATGGCGTTCGTGAGGAACTTCAGCGCCCCGCCGATGTCGGTCCCGTCGGAGGCCGGCTGCAGTTCCAGCATCTCGCGGATGATGTGCAGCAGGTGCGAGCGGCCCTTTCCGGGCGGGATGAACTTCTCGACGCGGTCGGAGAAGAACAGCGCCCCCACCTTGTCGTTGTTGAGGATGGCGCTGAACGAGAGTACCGCCGCGATCTCGGCGATGCGCTCGCGCTTGGTCTCCACCGCGGTGCCGAACAGGCCGGAGCGGCTCACGTCCACGAGCAGGACCACCGTCAGCTCGCGCTCCTCCTCGTACACCTTGACGTAGGGGGCGCGGAGGCGGGCGGTGACGTTCCAGTCCATCGAGCGCACGTCGTCCCCCCACTGGTACTCCCGCACCTCGCTGAACGCCATGCCGCGGCCCTTGAAGGCCGAATGGTACTCGCCGGCGAAGATCTGGTGGGAGAGCGCCTTGGTCTTGATCTCGATCTTCCTGACTTTCTTCAGGAGCTCGGTCGCGCGGGTATTACGGGACGATGACGGCATTGATGACCTGCTCGATGATCTCTTCCGGGGTGACGTTCTCGGCCTCGGCCTCGTAGGTCAGGCCGATGCGGTGACGCAGCACCTCCGGGCACACGGCGCGCACGTCCTCGGGGATGACGTAGCCGCGGCGCTTGATGAAGGCGTAGGCCTTGGCGGCCATCGACAGGCTGATGCTCGCACGCGGCGAACCGCCGAAGGAGATCAGGTCCTTCAGGTTCTTCAGCCCGTATTCTTCCGGGGTGCGGGTGGCATAGACGATGTCCACGATGTAGCGCTCGATCTTCTCGT
>CAMVGM010000065.1 GCA_947167015.1 uncultured Bacteroidales bacterium | reverse complement strand
AACTACCGCTATTTCAAATACGACAACGTCCGCCAGGGCAAGCGCCAGGTCGGCTCGACCATCAAGCCCTACCTCTACACCCTCGCCATGCAGGAAGGGATGACGCCCTGCGACCGCGTGGTCAACCTGCCGCAGACCTTCGTGCTGCCGACCGGCCAGGTCTGGACGCCGCGAAGCACCGACAAGTCGGAGTGGATCGGCCAGACCGTCACCCTGCGCTGGGGCCTGACGCGCAGCTCCAACAACATCTCCGCCTTCCTGATGAAGGAACTCGGGCCCGCCGCCCTGATCCGGATGATCCACCAGATGGGCGTCCAGACGCACCTGGAGGAAGTCTATTCCCTGTGCGTCGGTTCGGCGGAAGTGCCCGTCTTCGACATGGTGGCGGCCTACAACACCTTCCCTTCGCACGGCACCTACATCACCCCGCAGTACGTCACCCGCATCACCGACAGTGACGGGCGCGTGATCGACGAGTTCTCCAACCAGAAGCGGGACGCCATCTCCGAGCAGACCGCCTATCTGATGGTGAACATGATGCGCGGCGTCGTCACCGAGGGTACCGGCAACCGCCTGCGCTCCGTGTACGGCCTGATGGGCGAAATCGCCGGCAAGACCGGTACGACCAACGACAACTCCGACGGCTGGTTCATCGGCTACACGCCCAACATCACCGCCGGCGTATGGGTGGGCGGCGAAGACCGCCACGTCCACTTCAGTTCCACCGCCCTGGGCCAGGGAGCCAACGCCGCCCTGCCGATCTGGGGCATCTGGATGAAGAAGTGCCTCGCCGACCCGACCATCGGCTGGTCGATGGCGAACGACCATTTCCTCGCCCCTTCCGGCGGCGCCCTCGAATTCAACTGCGCCACCGACGGAACCTTCCTCGGGGGCTATGGCGACGACTACGTGGGCTCCGACGGCGCCGGTGTCCGCAACCAGGAAGAAGAATACTATTTCAACTAGGATATGAGCAAGTACAAGACCATCGCCGTGGTGTACGGCAGCGATTCCTCCGAGTGGGAGGTGTCGTGCCGCAGCGGCGAGTTCGTCGCATCGCGCATCGACGGCGACAAATACGACATCTACGAGATTTTCGCCCGTTTCGGCAAGTGGCAGCTCGTGGCCGCCAAGAAATGCGGTTCGATGCGGATGACCTTCCCCGAGGAGGCCCGTCCCGAGGTGGACAAGACGGATTTCTCCGTCCGCGTCCTGGGCGAGAAGGTCAATTTCGATTTCGTCTATGTCGTGCAGCACGGCGCTCCGGGCGAGACGGGGCAGCTCGAGGGCTACCTGGAGATGCTCGGCATCCCCTGCAGCACCTGCGATTCCAGCGTCTGCTCGATCGTCTTCGACAAATACGCCTGCAAGTGCTATATCCGGGAACTGGGCCTCGCCAAATGCGCCCCGGACGTCTATGTCCGCCATGGGATGGACCACGCCGAGGTCGATGAAGAAGTCCGCCGGAAACTGCAGTTCCCGGTGTTCGTGAAGCCGACGCAGGGCGGTTCCAGCTTCGGCGTCACGCGCGTCACCCGTTTCGAGGACATCGGCCCCGCCGTCCAGTTCGCCTTCAGCGAGAATCACACCGTGCTCATCGAGCAGGGCGTGAACGGCCGAGAACTTACCTGCGCGGCGTATTTCGACGGCACGAAGGTCGCCACCCTCCCGCTGATCGAGATCGTCACGGACAACGAGTATTTCGATTACGACGCCAAGTACAACGGCCACAGCCAGGAGATCTGCCCCGCCCCCGTTTCCGACGAGGTCCGGGAACTCGTGCAGCAGACCACTGCCAAGATCTACTTCCGCCTGGGCTGCCGGGGCGTCGTCCGGATGGACTACATCCTTGCTGATGACGGACTGTACTTCCTGGAAATCAATACGATACCTGGTATGACGAGCGCTTCGCTCGTGCCCCGTATGGTCCGCACCGCCGGGCTGGACATGACCGAATTCCTGTCCACCATCATCGAGAATTCCTAGTGCTGCTCGCCGACTTCATCCGTCGCGGCACCGCCAGCCTCGAACACCTGTACCCTTCGCCGGAGGCGAGGGGTTTGGTTTTGATGCTCTGCACGGAGCGGCTGGGGGTGGAGCGATATACCCACCTCGTCGAGCCGCAGACCCCGGTCCCTCCCGGGCGCGAGGCCGGCCTGGAGGACGATCTGCGGCGCCTCTGTGCGGGGGAACCCATCCAGTATGTGCTGGGTTTCGCGGAGTTCTGCGGCCGGCGCTTCAAGGTCGGGCCCGGCGTGCTGGTTCCCCGGCCCGAGACGGAGCAGCTGGTCACCGCCGCCGTGGCGGAACTGCGCGGCAAGGACGCTCCCCGCGTGCTGGACCTGTGCACCGGTTCCGGCTGCATCGCCTGGTCGCTCGCACTGGAGGTGCCGGAAGCCGAGGTAATTGGTGTTGACCTGTCGGATGAGGCCCTACGTTATGCTGAAAACCAGTTTTCCGGCGGGCAGCGGGTTGTCCCCCAGGGGCATTCCCGCAGCGAAGCGAGGACGTTAATTCTTGCCCCTGGGGAACAAGCCCGCTGCCGCCGGCCTAGTTTTTTTCTGGCGGATATTCTGGATACGGAACAGGCGTTTCCGTACGGACCGTTCGACCTGATCGTCAGCAATCCGCCTTATGTGCTGGAGCGGGAGCGCGCGCTGATGCGGCCCAACGTGCTGGACTGGGAACCGGCGATGGCGCTGTTCGTGCCGGACGGCGATCCGCTCCGCTTCTACCGTGCCATCGCGTGCTGGGCGCAGCGTTTCCTGCGGCCCGGTGGCGCCGGCCTGGTCGAAATCAACGAGGCTCTCGGTGCCGAAACAGCCGCACTTTTCCGCTCCGCGGGATTAAAAAACGTCCAAATCCACCGCGATTTCTTCCAAAAAGAGCGCTTTATCCGTTTTACCCGTTAACCTAACCGCCTCCGTTGCGGCTGCTCCGGTTCGCAGGCAGCTTGCCCCGCAAACCTTCCGTTCGCTGCGCTCACTCCATCCCTCCCACGCCTGCGGCGCGGGCCCCTCCCGCTCATGAGCCGCGGGCGGCTACGGTTTGCTCAGGCAACTGCCTGCCTCACCTGCGCCCGCCGCAAAAAGCGTGAAACGTTTAAGTGGAGGAATTAAACGTTTAATTCGACAGGAAAACGGATAATTCTCCGTCACTTTGCAACGAATAACCCCAAACGGAATGCAAAGATGAAAACGATGAAAAAACTTCTTCCGGGCCTGCTGACGGCCCTGATTGCCCTCAGCGCCTGCGACGGCCGGAAAAACCTGGAACCCGACTACCGGGCCGGCGGCCTCTTCACCCTCTCCGACGTAGCCAAAATGCTCTCGGAACTGCCGCTGGAAAACGAACACCTCGCCGAAGTCCACGACGCCGTCAGCGCCTCCACCGGCCACGGCTACGACGAAGAATACCTGCTCACCGACCTCTTCGAAGCCCCGGGCGCAGGCGTCGGCGACAAAGGACAACCGACCAAGGCGGGCGGCTACCGGCAGCCGCTGCGCGAACTCTTCGCCGACTACCTGGCGCAGAAATACGCCACCAAGGCGGGCGCGGCCGACGTCGAGCGCTACATCAACGCCCTGAGCGAATCCGACATGCAGATCTACTGGCCCTACTCCGAGGACTGGGACGGGAACAGTTTCCCCATCGTGACCTTCGACCCCGGCTACGGCGCCGAATCCAATTACGGCTACGAAGTGCGCCTCGGCAAGGACGGCGCCCACGTGGTGGACTCCGTGCTCGTGACCGAACAGGTCGCCCGGGAACGCCCGGTATGGGTGATCAACCGCAACGACGACGCGGGCTTCACCCCGCTCGAACTCTTTGAAGGCACGGTTGAAAACGGCACCAGGGCGGGCGGAGACAAAGGTCAGGACGGCGACGCGAGGGTACTCAGCATCATGAGTTTCAAGATGTTGCGGAACTACGACTCCTGGTTCGGCGGCGCTTCGGAGTTCTTCATCAAATGCGGCGCGGTGGACGGGTTCAAGGCCACCAAGGAAGATGACCTGCGCAACTACTCCCCCAGCATCACCGACTTCATGCTCGTCCTGCGGCGCAGGCAGCTGGACAAGAAAGTCCCCTTCTCGGCCATCCTGCTGAGCAACTATACGGACCAGATGGAAAAGATCGCCTTCCTCGTCGTCGAAGATGACGGAGGCACCACGACCTCCTGGAAATGCAGCGCCACGGTCAAATACAATTCCAAGTCCTACGGATTCGAACTGGAAATCCCCTACAAGGACAAGGACGACATCGTCTGGCGGGGCCAGCTGACACGCAACCTGATGCAGCCCCTCTTCGATACCGGCACGATGACCCGCCGCTTCGGCGACGTCGAAATCACCTTCGGTCTGGAGTGATACTCATTAAACAATAGAAATATAGTTATTGAGTGTTGTTTTCTATAGAAATTTAGTTACCTTTATGACGAAAAAAGTATTTGAGGTAATTGAACTGCTGGAAGCGGACGGATGGGTTTACCAAAAAACGAAGGGAGACCATCATATATATGAAACCCAGACATTTAACGGCTGTTATCGAAACGACGGAGAACAATTATGGCGCATACCTCAAAGAAGTGGACGGTATCGTCGGTATTGGCAAAACGTTGGGTGAAGTAAAACAGAGTCTTCTGGATTCTATCGAGATACTCATTGAAGAGTGCGAGAAGAACGGGTATGAGATTCCGGAAGAACTCCTGGGAGACTATGTGGTTGATTTCAAGATGGATGTACAGAGTTTTCTATCCGTCTATGCCGGGATCCTGACCAAGGCCGGACTCGAACGTCTGACGGGAATCAACCAGAAACAGCTCTGGCACTACGCCAACGGGAAGGTCACACCCCGTCGTGCCCAGGTCGAGAAAATCGAAAACGCACTGCACCAGCTCGGGAACGAACTGCTTTCCATCCACCTGTAGTCCTGCCTAAGCAGGAGTGACGGTCATTTCGCAGGCAGCGCAGTCGAAGTGGAGGGCGAGGCGGCGGCCGTTGTTGAGGAGGAAGAGTTCCTGCGGCGGGCGGCCGCCTTGGTATTTCGGGCAGAGTCCGAGTTCGTAGCGGACGCAATACTTGCTTCGCATCAGTTCGTCCGCCCGGCCTGCCAGTGCCTCCGGCGGGCCGGAAAGTGTCCTCGCTCCGCTGCGGAAAGGCCCGCCGGAAACACTGCAGGCCCGGGCGGAAGCAATGACGGGCAAAGAATCCAGGTCTTCGGCGACCAGGCGGCGCATGCCGTTGATCGTGGCGGCGCTCAGCAGCGGAAGCCGGCCGCCCGCCGTCTCGACCGTCAGCTCCTCCACCGAGAAGCGGTACACGCCGCTGCGCTTGGAAAGCTGCTCCCGGAGCATCGCCTCGGCCCGCTCCCGGTTCTCGGCCGTCTCCACGTCGGTATGGAACGGGCTCAGCACCTCGCGGCCGTCCTGGCTGACGGCCCGGATCTCCAGGACGTACTTCCCGTGGATCCGCACGGACAGGCGGACCGGGATCTCCCGGCGGCAGGCCTGCGCCTCCAGCGTCTTCTCGAAGGCGGTATTGATGTTCCGGTAGAGCGCGGTCCCTTCGCGAAGGTCCGGCACATCCTTGCAGCTGACCTGCATGCCCTCGCACACGTCACCGCGGAAACCCGTCACCCCGTCCGCCGTCGCAAAAGCGAAACCGTCGCCGTTCCGCAGGGTCAGGTCGCGCCGCAAAGGCTTGATGCTGAACGACATCGTCCGGCCCGGCTGACGGCGGATGCGCTGCACCGTTCCGACGGCCTCGCCCATCGACTTGGGCGCGTCCATCGAAGACCACCGGCCGCGCTTCCCGTCCAGGAAGAGCTCGGTATAGCCTCGGTTGAAGGTCTTGTCCGTGTCGGGCACGAAGCCGCCCGTGACCTCGCCGAAAGAGGCGCGCCGGTAGCGTTCGGGATACTTCGCCACCAGGGCGTCCAGGGCCAGGGAATAGTCCCGGACCACGTTTTTCACATAAGAAGCGTTCTTCAGCCGCCCCTCGATCTTGAAAGAAGAGACCCCGGCGTCGGCAAGTTCTTCCAGCCGGGCCTTCAGCTTGTAATCCTTCAGGGAAAGGACGGCCTTGTTGCGCAGCAGCACGCGACCCTCCCCGTCCACGAGGTCATAGAGCGAACGGCAGGCCTGGATGCATTCGCCGCGGTCGGCGCTGCGCCCGTCGAGAAACTCCGACAGCCGGCACTCGCCGCTGTAGCCCGTGCAGAGCGCCCCGTGCACGAAAAACTCCACCTCGCAGTTCACGGCGGAACAGATTTCCCGGACCTGCGCCAGCGAGAGTTCCCGCTCCAGGATGATGCGCTCGCAGCCCAGCGACTCGAACAGCCGGGCCCGCTCCACGTCGCGGATGGCGCACTGGGTGGAGGCGTGCAGCGGGACGGTGATGTCGTCCCAGGAGGCGATCCGGGGTTCCCGGATGATGAAAGCGTCCGCACCCGCCTGCTGGGCGAGGAGCATCTGCGCATGGGCCTGCTCTTCTTCCCCATCCTGCCATAAAGTATTGTAAGTAACGAAGATGCGCACACCGAAACGGTGCGCATAGTCGCAGAGTTCCGCGATGTCTTCAAAGCCGTTGCCCGCCGCCTTGCGCGCCCCGAAGTCCGGGCCCGCGATATATACGGCATCGGCACCGCAGTCGATGGCTGCGATGCCGATTTCCTTGTCCCTGGCGGGAGCCAGCAGCTCAAGACATTGCATTACTTGAGCGCGTCGAGCATCTTCTTGGCCTCGGCGCCGTACTTGGGATCGCTGGCGGCCTTGGTGTAGAACTCCTTCGCCTTGGCGTTGTTCTTGGCTCCCTGATAGAGGGCGCCCACGGTGTAGGCGATGGCGCCGGCGTTGCTGGCGGTCGGGGCGGCCTCCAGATACTTCTCGAAGTACTTGATGGCGTCGCTGTTCTTGCCGGAAGCCTGGGAAGCCTGGCCGGCGATCTGCCAAGCCTGGGCGTTCTCGGTGTAGTCGTTCACCTTGGCGGCGGCGGTCACGGCAGCGGCATACTTCTTCTCCTTCAGGGCGGCGGCGGCCTCCTTCAGGTAGATGTTACCGATCTGCTTGTTGGCGTTGGCCTCCTGTCCGTTGGCGGCAGCCACCTCGAAAGCAGCCTTGGCCTCATCGTTCTTGCCCGCGCCGAGCAGGGCGGCACCCATATAGAAGGCGGCGTTGCCGTTGGTCGGGTCCGCATCCAGGATCTCCTTGAACGCATCGGCGGCAGCGACATAATCCTTGGCCTTGTACAGGCCGTTCGCCTTGGACATCTTGATCTGGGGGATCAGGGTCTTCGCCTCGTCGAGCACGTCGAGAGCCTCATAGACCTCGGCCACCTTCTCCACTTCCTGGAGCGCGGCGATAGCCTCGTCGAACTTGGACTCCTTCACGAGGTCCTTGGCAAGGGACATCCGGATATTGGGGATGATATTCTTGCAGTTCGTCACGATCTCCTGGCCTTCCTCGCCAAGCGCTTCGGCCTGCTTGAGCGCTTCCTCGAACGACTTGAGCGCGGAAGCCTTGTCCGTAGAAACGGCGGCGGCGCCGGCATTGTACACTTCGGTCACGGCGGCCAGATCCTGCGCGAAGGCGGCGCCGAGAGCAATCGTGAAAACTGCGATGGTTGCGATTAATCTTTTCATAATGCTATTTGGTTTTATCTGTTAATTAGCAGCGTAGCTACAAATTTAATCAATTTCTTTCTTACTTTTGCAAAACTCATGCGGAAGTTCTTCAAGCATATTTCGTGCCTGTTTCTCATCCTGCTCCCATTATTGATGCGGGGACAGGACCTTCCGTCCCTTCCCGTGGCGAAAGAAATCGCCACCGGGCGCCTTCCCGACGGCATCCGTATCTATCTGGTGGACAACAAGTCCCGGAAAGGATTCGCCGACTTCGCCTTGGTCCAGCGGGGCGTGCGGGACATCGACGGCGCCCGCGCGTCCCTGCGCGGACTGCCGCATTTCGGAACGCGGGCACCCTACCGTTTCCTCGCCGACCACGGCATCGGCTATGCCGGGGACGGTTTCATCTCGCAGCCGGCGGAAGACGCCACCCTCTTCCGCTTCCGGAACGTTCCGACGCACCTGGAAAGCGTCGCCGACTCCACCCTGCTGATGCTCTTCGAGATCGCCTCGTCCTGCCGGGAACCCCAGGCGGTCATCGTCTGCGGCGACATCGACGCCGCCCGCATCCGGGAACGGATAGAACTCCTGTCCATGATGGTCCCCACGCTGGCAGACTCCTTCCAGAAGGTTGAATATCAATGGATTCCGCGCGATTCCGTCGCGGTCCCCGTCACCCATAACACCACCCGGAACCTGGCCGCAGTGAACACCATCTTCAGCACGCAGCGCCTGCCTGCAGAGCTGATGAACACCCCGCAGCCGCTGGTCACGCAGACCTACGCCGACCAGCTCGGCCTCATCCTCCGCCAGCGGGTGGAGCGTTCATTCCGGCAGGCCGGCATCCCGCTCGCCGGCTTCCGCTACCGCTACTACGACAGCGCCGGCGGCCCCGGCGACGAACGCCACTCCATCACCGTTTACACCGCTTTCCGGCAACTGGAAGCCGCCACACGGCAACTCGCCTCGGTGCTCGGGTCCCTGGACCGGGACGGCGCCGGGATGGCGGAGTTCCGCGACACCCGCGACCGGCTGGTCGCCCGGGCCCTGCGCGGCGGAGAAAGCGCCCGCCTGAGCAACGAGGACTACCTCGACCGCTGCGTCGCGTCCTACCTGTACGGCGCCAACCTGGCGTCGGCGAAGACGGTCGCCGACTTCGTCGCGAACCGGCGGCTCGACGACGAACGGGAACTCGACCTGTTCAACGGTTTTGCCGCCGCCCTGCTGGACTCCGCCCGCAACCTCACCCTGCGCTTCGACATCCCCGACCGCGGCCTCAGCCGCGAACGCCTGCTGCACGCGTTCGGACGGGGCTGGCGGGAAGCGGCGTCCCCCGGAGACTACAAGGCTGCCTTCGGCGACACGCTCAGCCTGTGGCAGCCGCGCAAGCGGGTCCGCCTGCGTGCCGACGCCGCGGAACCCGTCTCGGGCGGCCGCCTCTGGACCTTCTCCAACGGCATCAAAGTCATCTACCGGCATATGCCGGGCGCGGGCGAATTCCGCTACGCGCTGCTGCTGCGCGGAGGCGTGGCAGAAGTGCCCGGACTCCGGGCCGGGGAAAGCGCCTTCGTGGGCGACATGCTCGGCCTGAGCGGCGTGGCCGGCCTGAGCGGGACGGATTTCCGCGAGATGCTGGCGGCGAGCGGCATCACGATGGACACCGAAGCCACCCTGTCCGACCTGCGCATCACTGGCCGTGCGCCCCGCGCGAAACTCCCGCTGCTGATGCGTGCGCTCCTGTCCCTGTCCGACACGCGGCAGCCCGACCCCGAAGCGTTCGCATACTATCGGCGGAGCGAAGCCCTGCACCTGGAGATGGACGCGCTCTCCCCCAGGGATGTCAACTCCCTGATGGACAGCATCATCCACCCGGATTACTTCTACACCGGACGCAAGCGTGCGGAGTCGTTGCAGGAGGACCTGCCGCAACGGGCCGAACAGTATTTCGCCTCGCTTTTCGACAAGGTCGGGGACGGCGTCTTCGTCTTCCTGGGCGACCTGCCGGAAGAGGAACTCAAGAAAGAACTCTGCCGCACCCTCGGCGACTTCCGCGTCAACAACCTGCACGCCCGGCGGCCGCAGGTAGAGAAACGCTCCGCCACCGGCCTGAGCACCTGGACGGCTGAATCGGCGCCCGGCGTGGTCGGCGGCGGGGAGATCGGAGTCAACGTGGCCCTGTCTGCGGCCATTCCCTTCAACCTGCAGAACAAAACTGCTTTCCAGGTCGCCTGCAGCATCGTAGAAAAACGGCTGACGGCCGCCCTGGCGGAACAGGGCGCCGGCGCGGAACTTACCGGAGAAGCGGAGATCTTCCCGGACGAACGCTTTTCGCTCTACATCAACTGCCGGCCCTGTCCGGCATCCGGCCTGCCCGCAGGTGTCGTGCCGGCGGATCCTCCGGCGCTGCTGGACGCCGTGCGCAGCGTCACGCGGACCCTCGCGGACACGCCGCTGAGCGAGGCCGACATCAAAGCATACAAGGACCTGCTGCTCAAGCAGATGGAAAGCAGGATGGGAGATCCCGGGGCGCTGCTCGGGGACGTCCTGACCCGATACGGTGAAGGCAAGGACCTCGTCACGGGCTACAAGGCCGCGATCCAGGGCGTGAACGCCGGACAGGTGGCCCGCATCCTCCGCCTGCTGAGCGACGGGGCCATGGTAGAATATATGATCATCTGATGGGAAAAGGGAAATTCGGAACGATCATCCAGATCGGAGACATCCTCGTGTCGGAGGATGTCGTGATGGATTATTTCGCCTGCGACTACGCGGCGTGCAAGGGCGCCTGCTGCATCGCGGGCGACAGCGGGGCGCCGCTGGAGGAAAGGGAAACCGAGTCGCTGGAAAGGGATTATCCCGCCTACGAAGGCCTGATGACCCCGCAGGGCCGTGCCGCCGTGCAGGCCAAGGGCTTTTTCGAGGTGGACCGCGACAACGACATCGTCACGCCGCTGATGCCGCCCGCCGAAAACGGCTCGAAGGACCTTCCCTGCGCCTTCTGCCACTTCGGCCCGGCCGGCGAATGCCTCTGTGCCATCGAGATGGCGGGGCGCACCAAGCCCGTCTCCTGCTCGCTCTACCCCATCCGCGTCACGAAACTCACCGGGGGCGGGCTCGCCCTCAACGTCCATCACTGGGATATCTGCAAGACGGCCTGGGAAAAAGGCCGCCGGGAAGGGATACGCGTCTGGCAATTCCTCAAAAAACCCCTTACGGACGCGTACGGAGAGGATTTCTACGAGGCGTTAAGCGCCGCGGCTAAACATCTTCACGGGTAGCCTCCAGGGCGGAGACGACGCGGCCGATGTCGCGCGTCAGGCCTTCCACCTCGAGCCCCGCTCCCGTCGGGGAGATGCTGATGCGGTCTTCCCACATCTTCAGCGCCCGCGACACGCCGGAACGGCGCAGGAACGAGAATCCGCCGTCCGCTTCTTTCTCAAGCCGATAACCCAGGCCCTCCATCACCCGCACCAGAACCGGGCGCAGTTCCTCCGGCGAACCGTACAGGTGCGCCGTCCGCTTCGAGAAGCCGAAGCGCGGATAGAGGAGCGCGAAGAACAGCATGATCAGCGCGATCTGCCACAGGGAATCGTAACCGTTGACGAACATTTTCGACAGGTCCGCCTCCACGAAACCCGTCAGCACCAGGGCCAGGATGATGAGGACGAGCAGCAGGATCAGGTAGCAAAAGTATTTCAGCGAACGAATGATATATTTCATAAAAACAAAAATAGCATAAAAATTGCTAATTTTGCACGATGTTTTAAAATCAATGGATTATGGAAAAAGAAGATCCCATCGAGAAGCTTGAAAGAAAGCAGGCTGAAAAGAAATCCAACGGAGGCCTGAAGGCCGTCATGATCGCGATGATCGTCATCGCCCTCGGCCTGGCCGCCGCCCTTTATTATGTGATGTCCTCCAAGAACAAGCTCGTCAACGAACTGAACGAAGAAAAGGCCGACCTCACCGAGCAGATCGTAGCCCTGCAGAGCGACTACGAGAACCTGTCGTCCGAGTACGACTCGATCAACGCGCAGCTGGACTCCTCCCGCGAGGAACTCGCCCAGCTGGTGGACCGCGTGAAGAAGACCGAGGCCACGGACCGCGCCAAGATCCGCCAGTATGAGAAGGAACTCGGCACCCTGCGCTCCATCATGCGCGGCTACATCACCCAGATCGACTCGCTGAACACCCTCAACCACCGCCTGACCGAAGAGGCCGCCACGGCCCGC
>CAMVGM010000064.1 GCA_947167015.1 uncultured Bacteroidales bacterium | reverse complement strand
CCAGTGCAACACCTGCGCCTTCGTCTGCCCGCACGCCGCCATCCGTCCGTTCCTGCTGACCGACGAGGAGGCCGCCGCTGCCGCCGCCCAGGGCGTGAAGTTCGCCGACGGCAAGGCCAACCTCAAGCAGTACAAGTACGCCCTCTCCGTGTCGGTGGCCGACTGTACCGGCTGCGGCAACTGCGTGGACGTCTGCCTCGCCAAGGACAAGGCCCTTGCGATGGAACCGTACATGGACCACGAAGCCGACCAGGCCGCGTTCGACTACCTGAACGCCAAGGTGGGCTACAAGACCCCGTCCGATCCGAAGTCCAACATGAAGGCCGCCCAGTTCGCCCAGCCGCTGTTCGAATTCTCCGGCGCCTGCGCAGGCTGCGGCGAGACCCCGTACATCAAGAACATCACCCAGCTGTTCGGCGACCACATGATGATCGCGAACGCCACCGGATGCTCCTCCATCTATGGCGCCTCCTTCCCGGCCTCCCCGTACTGCACCGACGCCCACGGCCACGGTCCGGCCTGGCAGAACTCCCTGTTCGAGGACTTCTGCGAGTTCGGCCTCGGCATGCGCCTCGGTTCCGAGCGCATGCGCGACACGGTAGCCGCCCTGATGCAGAAGGGCCTGCAGTGCGAGTGCTGCTCCGACGAGATGAAGGCCCTCTTCCAGAAGTGGCTGGACAACCGCAAGGACTACGCCGCCACCCGCGAAGTGGCCGACGCCCTCGTCCCGCTGATGGAAGCCTGCGGATGCGAGACCTGCAAGTCCCTCCTGCAGCTGAAGGCCTACATCCCGGCCCGCAGCCAGTGGATCTTCGGCGGCGACGGTGCCTCCTATGACATCGGTTACGGCGGACTCGACCACGTGCTCGCCAGCGGCGAGAACGTGAACATCCTCGTGCTCGACACCGAAGTGTACTCCAACACCGGCGGACAGTCCTCCAAGGCCACCCCGGTGGGCGCGATCGCCAAGTTCGCCGCCTCCGGCAAGAAGATCCGCAAGAAGGACCTCGGCATGATGGCCATCAGCTACGGCTACGTCTATGTGGCCCAGGTCGCGATGGGTGCCAGCCCGGTCCAGTACATGAACGCCATCAAGGAAGCCGAAGCCTACGACGGCCCGTCCCTGATCATCGCCTACGCCCCGTGTATCAACCACGGCCTGAAGGCGGGCATGGGCCTGAGCCAGAAGGAGGAGAAGCTCGCCGTCGAGTGCGGCTACTGGCACCTCTACCGCTACAACCCGGCGCTCGAGGAGCAGGGCAAGAACCCGTTCACGCTCGATTCCAAGGAGCCCGACTGGAGCAAGTTCCAAGACTTCCTGAAGGGCGAGGTCCGCTTCGCTTCCCTATACAAACTCTTCCCGGAGAGCGCGGGCGAACTGCTCGCCAAGACCGAGGAGTTTGCGAAGGTCCGTCTGGGCACCTACAAAAGGTTGGCTGGAAAAGAATAATTAATTGACAAAATTCAATATAAAATTATTGTTTTTCAGTAAAAGTTGATTATCTTTGCATCCAGAGGACAAAGAATTTCGATAAAAAGATACCGCCAAGTTGTAGCTTTTCAACGAATTCCGCGTCCAATGGTTAGAAGCAACTGAGCAATCAATGTCAACGATGAAAAAATTCCTCATCCTTGCAGCAGCGCTTCTCGGCGCTGCTGCTTTGGGAAATGCGCAGCAGCTGCAGCAGCTTCCCAATGACCCCGAGACCCGCGTCGGCAAGCTCGACAACGGCCTGACCTATTACATCCGCCACAACGAGAAGCCCGCCCAGCGCGCCGAGTTCTACCTGGCCACCGACGTGGGCGCCCTGCAGGAACTGCCCGACCAGGACGGCCTGGCGCACTTCCTCGAGCATATGTGCTTCAACGGCACCAAGAACTTCCCCGGCAAGGGCATCCTGAACTGGCTGGAGAGCATCGGCGCCTCCTTCGGCGGCAACGTGAACGCCTCCACGGGCGTCGAGCAGACCATCTACCTGCTCAACAACATCCCGCTGGTGCGCCCCACCGTCGTGGACACCTGCATCCTCATCATGCACGACTACTCCCACTTCGTGACCTGCGACCCGGTCGAGATTGACAAGGAGCGCGGCGTGATCCTGGAGGAAAAGCGTTCCCGCAACACCGCCCAATGGCGTATGCGCGAGCAGTCCTACCCGTACCTCTACGGTGACACCAAGTACGCCACCACCTCCATCATCGGCACGGAAGAGAACCTCAAGACCTTCAAGCCCGAGAGCCTGACGAACTTCTACCATACCTGGTACCGTCCGGACATGCAGGCCCTCATCGTGGTGGGCGACATCGACGTGGACTACGTGGAGGCTTGCATCAAGCGTACCTTCGCCGACATCCCGGCCCCGGTGAATCCCAAGCAGAAGGACGTCATCACCATCCCGACCAACGAGAAACCGGCCATCGGCATCCTCACCGATCCCGAGAACCGCAACACCGCCATCGACATCTACTGGCGCAGCGAAGCCACGCCCGAGGAGCTGAACAGCACCCCGGTGGGCCTGCTGACCGACATCGTGGAGGACATCGTGGGCATCGCGATGAACGAGCGCTTCAACGATATCGCCGCGAAGCCCGACGCTCCGTTCCTGGTTGGCGGCTTCGGGATCGGCAACCTCTGCGAGACCGCGGACGTGGTGTACACCGAGGTGGCCAGCAAGGACGGAGAGGCCCTCAACGCCTTTGCCGCCGGCCTGCTGGAAGCGGAGAAACTCCGCCGCTTCGGCCTGACCGACGCCGAGGTGGAGCGCGCCAAGACCGAACTGCTTTCGCAGTACGAGAACGCCGCCAAGAAGGCCGACACACGCACCAACTCCGAGTTCGTGATGCCGATGATCTCCAATTTCTTCGACAACGAACGCTTCATGGACCCGCAGGTCGAGTACCAGCTCGTCCAGCAGCTGATGCCGATGCTGAACACGGAGACCATCAACCAGATGGTCCAGCAGCTCATCACCCGCGAGAACATGGTGGTCATCTACCAGGCCCCCGAGAAGGAAGGTCTCGTCCATCCGACCGTGGAGCAGTTGCAGGCCGTGATCGACGCCGTCGAGAACGCCCAGCTCGAGCAGGCCGCCGCCGAGGACATCCCCACGGAATTCCTCGACGCTTCCAAGCTCAAGGGCAGCAAGAACTCCAAGATCAAGGACGGCATCTACGGCTCCAAGACCTTCACCCTGAAGAACGGCCTGCGCGTCTGGCTCCTCCCGACGAACCACGAGAAAGACCGCATCGTCTTCAACTTCAGCAAGGACGGCGGCCGCAGCCTGCTCTCCGACGAGGAACTCTACTCTTTCGACAGCAACATCTGGCAGCTCTACCTGCAGAACAGCGGCGTCGGAGAATTCCCCGCCACGACCCTGCGCAAAATGGAAGCCGGCAAGCAGCTTTCGGTCAACACCTACATCAACGAGTACAGCCACGGTATCAGCGGCACCACCACGGTCAAGGACCTCGAGACCGCCCTGCAGCTCTTCTACCTCTATTATATGGAGCCCCGCTTCGACGAAGCCGAGTACGACCAGGGCATCAGGCAGATCACGGCCGTCCTGCCGAACCTGAAGACCCAGTCCAACTACAAGCTCCAAAAGGCACTCTACGATGTCGTGTATGAAAGCCCGCGCCGCTTCATGATCGATGACGACGTCCTGCAGAAAGCGAGCCTCGCCACGATGGAAAGCGCCTACAAGCGGCTCTTTGCCGACGCGGCCGGTGCCCGGCTCGTGGTCGTGGGCGACTTCGACGTGGACGAGATCCTGCCGCTGATACGCAAATACGCCGGTTCCATCCCGATGAGCAAGAAAGCCACGAAGGCCGAATACCGCGGCGACGGCATCTCCACCGCCAACCGTGAAATGGATTTCAAGGCCCAGATGGCCACCCCGATGGTCACCGTCCTGCAGGTGTACAACGTCCTCAAGCCCTACAGCATCGCCGACGAAGTAGCTTGCGACGCCCTGTCCTACATCCTGGACATGCTCTACACCGAGACCCTCCGCGAAGACGAGGGCGGCACTTACGGTGCCAGTTCCTCCGCGGAAGTGGACAACAAGCCGGACGAGCGCCATATGATGCAGGTGGTCTTCCAGACCAACGTCGAGTCCGCCGACAAGCTCCGTGACCTCGCGAAGAGCGGCTTCAAGGGGATCGCAGAAAACGGCCCGACCGCCGAGCAGTTCGACAAGACCGTCAAGAATCTCCAGAAGACCATCCCGGAGAACCGGCAGAAGAACGCCTATTGGAGCAGCATCCTCCTGCGGGACGCCCGCTACGGCTATGACTACGACAAGGACTATGAGGCTGCCGTGAACGCCCTGACGCCCGCACAGGTCCAGGCCGCCGCGCAGGAATTCCTCAACGGTAACATGATCGAGATCGTCATGCGCCCCGAATAATCCGATTTCGCCCCATTTCCGCCCCGACACAGGTGGGACGGAAAACGGAAAAACCAACATTTTATCCCTTTGAAACGCCGATTTGTCCGCCAAATCGGCGTTTCGTCACTTTTTTTGTCCGCCGCTCACACAAGCTTGCCCGGCGCGTGCATGAGGGCTACCTTTGTGACCGTTTTAAAATGATCCGCGATGTATAACCTGACCAAGAAAGACAGTTTCCTGCGCTATTTCGAGCGCTCCGTCAAGGAATGCTGGGACAAACCGGCAATCGACGAATTCAAAGCAACGAGCATTACCTACGGCGAACTCGCAGCCGAACTCGAAAAGACCGTCCGCTGGTGGCGGGCCGCCGGCTTGAAAAGCGGAGACAAGGTAGCGATCAACGCCCGTTCGAGCGCCGGCTGGGCCAAGGCTTTCTTCGCCGCACAGACCGGCGGATTCGTGGCCGTACAGCTCTTCAACGGCTTCACGCCGGACGACACGATGAAACTGGTGGTCCACTCCGACAGCCGCATCCTCTATACGGAAAAAGCCATTTTCGACAAGATGGACTTCGAGGCCATGCCCGCCCTGCTGGGTGCCATCGACACCAAGACCGGAGAGCTTCTGGCCTCCCGCGGCGACTTCGCAGAAGTCTATGAGGGACGCCAGGTCCGTTTCGAAGAAGCCTTCCCGCAAGGCTTTACCCCCGAAGACGTCCGTTTCCCGGACCGGGACCTGGACGAGCTCTGCGCCCTGATGTACACCTCCGGCTCCACGGGCAACCCCAAGGGCGTGATGATCAGCATCCGCAACTTCAGCTCCAATATCCAGCTTATCCCTTACCACTTCCCTTACAAGCGCGAAGACAACTACGTCAGCGTACTCCCCTACGCCCACATCTTCGGCCTGGTCTATGACCTGATGGCCCCGCTGTGCTACGGGATGACCCTGTGCATCCTCTGCATCCCGCCGGTACCGGCCAACCTCAAGCCGGCCCTGCGCCAGTACAAGCCGTTCGTATTCTTCGCCGTGCCGCTGATCATCAACAAGATGCTGGACGACACCATCGGAGAATTCATACGCAGCAAGAGCGGCGCCGCCAAACTCGCCGACTACAAGCACAATCCGGACTTCTGCGAAGCGCTACATACCATCTTCATGAACGCCTTCGGCGGCAACCTCGGCCTGATGATCACGGGCGGAGCCGCGATGCCGGAGCAACTCGAGCGCCTGTTCATCGAGCAGATCAAGGTCCCCTTCGTGACGGGCTACGGCATGACCGAATGCACCCCGACCATCACCCTGGGCCACAAAGAGACCTACGTGATGAAAGAATGCGGAGAACCGGTCCCGGAAGGTATCGAACTCAAGATCGACTCCCCCGACCCGCGCCACATCGCCGGCGAGGTGGTCGTCCGCGGGCACGTGGTCTTCTCCGGCTACTACAAGAACCCGGAAGCCACGCGCGCCGTCCTCAGCGAAGACGGCTGGTTCCGTACCGGAGACCTGGGCACCATCGACGAATTCGGCCGTGTCTTCCTCGTGGGCCGCAGCAAAAGCATGATCCTAGGCACCAACGGCCAGAACATCTTCCCCGAGGAGATCGAGGTCGTCCTCAACCAGCTTCCCTACGTCCAGGAATCCCTGATCGTGGGCCGGGACAAACACCTCACGGCACTCATCGTGCCCAACCAGGCCCTCCTGTCGGAGCAGAATATCGACGCCGCCGGGCTGGACAACATCATGAAGGTCAATCTCACCGCCCTCAATGAGAAGATTCCCGCCTACTCCGCCGTGCACGACTTCGAACTGCACTTCGATCCTTTCGCCAAGACGCCGAAGGGCAGCATCAAGCGTTTCATGTACAAATAAATGAATGCGTGACAAGCAGATAGCGAAGCGCGTCCCCGGACCGGGGCGCGCTTCCTTGTAAAATGAAAAATAAAATTCCTAATTTTGCACGGCCAAACGGAACTGCGGGCAGCCCGCGTTCCACTATGATAATAGTCAATCAAGCAATACTGAAACCATGAAACTGAAAATCGTCGTCCTCGCAAAGCAGGTGCCCGATACCCGGAACGTGGGGAAGGATGCGATGACCCCGGAAGGGACCGTCAACCGCGCCGCACTGCCTGCCATCTTCAATCCAGACGACCTGAATGCACTCGAACAGGCCCTGCGCCTGAAAGAATCCAATCCCGGCTCCACGGTCGGCGTCCTCACGATGGGCCCGCCCCGTGCGGGAGAAATCATCCGCCAGGGACTCTACCGCGGCGCCGATACGGGCTGGCTCCTGACGGACCGCCTCTTCGCCGGCGCCGATACGCTCGCGACTTCCTACGCCCTTGCGACGGCCATCCGGAAGATCGGCGACGTGGACGTCGTCATCGGCGGACGGCAGGCCATCGACGGAGACACCGCCCAGGTCGGCCCCCAGGTCGCCCAGAAACTCGGCCTGAACCAGGTGACCTACGCCGAGGAGATCCTCGGGATCGCCGACGGCAAGGCCACGATCCGCCGCCACATCGACGGGGGCGTGGAAACGGTCGAGGCTCCCCTGCCGCTGCTCGTGACCGTGAACGGGAGCGCCGCTCCCTGCCGTCCGCAGCACGCGAAACTCGTCATGAAGTACAAGTATGCCAGCTGCCCGCTGGAGCGGCCGGCGGACGATCCCCGCGCGGATCTGTACGCGCAGAAACCCTACCTCACGCTGACGCAGTGGAGCGTCGCCGACATCGACGGGGACCCCGCCCAGTGCGGCCTCGCAGGCTCGCCCACGAAGGTCAAGTCGGTCGTGAACATCGTCTTCCAGGCGAAGGAAAGCAAGACCCTCACGGCGTCCGACGCCGACGTGGAAGGACTGGTCAAGGAACTGCTCGCTGAAAAAATCATCGGATGACAGCTATGGACAACGTATTTGTATATTGCGAAACGGAAGGCGCACAGGTCGCCGAAGTATCCCAGGAACTGCTTACCAAGGGCCGCAAGCTGGCGGACGAGCTCGGCGTCGAGCTGCACGCCATCGCAGCGGGAGACGGATTGAAAGGAAAGGTAGAGGCGCAGATCCTCCCGTACGGCGTGGACAAACTCTTCGTCTTCGACGCTCCCGTGCTGAGCCCCTACACCTCCGCCCCCCATACCGACATCCTCGTCGGCCTCTTTCAGGAAGAGAAACCCCAGATCTGCCTCATGGGCGCGACGGTCATCGGCCGCGACCTGGGCCCGCGGGTGTCCTCCTCGCTGACCAGCGGCCTCACGGCCGACTGCACGCAGCTGGAAATCGGATCCTATACCGACGCCAAGACCGGCCGGGAGTTCAAGAATCTCCTGTACCAGATCCGCCCCGCCTTCGGCGGCAACATCGTGGCGACCATCGTCAATCCCGAACACCGTCCCCAGATGGCCACGGTCCGTTCGGGCGTCATGCAGAAAGCCCTTTATGCGGGCAGCGCCCGCGGCGAGGTGGTCTATCCCGAAGTCGGGAAGTACGTCAGCCCCGAGGCCTGCGTCGTCAAGGTCCTCGACCACCACGTCGAGGCCGCCAGGCACAACCTCAAAGGCGCCCCGATCGTCGTAGCCGGCGGCTACGGCATGGGCAGCCGCGAAGGCTTCGACAGCCTGTTCGAACTCGCCCGGATCCTCCACGCCGAAGTCGGCGCCAGCCGAGCCGCGGTGGATGCCGGCTGGTGCGAGCCCGACCGCCAGATCGGCCAGACCGGCGTCACGGTGCATCCCAAGGTCTATATCGCCTGCGGCATCAGCGGGCAGATCCAGCACATCGCCGGCATGCAGGACAGCAAAATCATCATCAGCATCAACAGCGACCCGGACGCCCCGATCAACCAGATCGCAGACTACGTCATCACGGGCACCGTCGAGGAGGTCATCCCCAAGCTCATCAAGTACTACAAAAAGAACAGCAAGTAACCATGGCAAACTACTATACGGACCATCCCGAAATCGCTTTCTACCTCCAGGACCCGCTGCTGCGGCGCATCACGGAACTCCGTGAAAAAGGCTTCAGCGAGAGCCGGGAGTACGACTACGCCCCCGTGGACCACGAGGACTGCATCGAGAACTACAAGCGCCTGCTGGAGATCGTCGGAGACGTGGCGGCGAACGTCATCGAGCCCAATTCCGAGAGCGTGGACCTCGAAGGACCGCACCTGGAAGACGGCCGCATGAAATATGCGTCCAAGACGCTCGAGAACCTGGATGCGACCCGCAAGGCCGGCCTCTGGGGCATCACGATGCCGCGCCGTTACGGCGGACTCAACTGCCCGGCCGTGGTCTTCTCCATGGCGAGCGAGATCGTCTCGGCGGCGGACGCCAGCTTCCAGAACATCTGGAGCCTGCAGAGCTGCGCCGAGACCCTGTACGAGTTCGGCAGCGACGACCAGCGGGCGCGTTTCATCCCGCGCATCTGCGCCGGCGAGACGATGTCCATGGACCTGACCGAACCCGATGCGGGCTCCGACCTGCAGCGCGTGATGCTCAAGGCTTCCTGGGACGAGAAGGAGAACTGCTGGCGGCTCAACGGCGTCAAGCGCTTCATCACCAACGGCGATTCCGACGTCCACCTGGTCCTGGCCCGCAGCGAGGAAGGCACCCGCGACGGCCGCGGCCTGTCCATGTTCATCTACGACAAGCGGCAGGGCGGCGTCAACGTCCGGCACATCGAGCACAAGCTCGGCATCCACGGCTCCCCGACCTGCGAGCTGACCTACAAGGACGCGAAGGCCGAACTCTGCGGCAGCACCCGCCTCGGCCTGATCAAATACGTCATGGCGCTGATGAACGGCGCCCGCCTCGGCATCGGCGCCCAGAGCACCGGCCTCAGCCAGGAAGCCTGGAACGAAGCCCGGAAATACGCCTCCGAGCGCGCCCAGTTCGGCCAGACGGTCGAGCATTTCCCGGGCGTGTACGACATGCTGAGCCGGATGAAGGCCAAGCTCGACGCCAGCCGTTCGCTCCTCTACAAGACCGCTTCCTACGTGGACGTGTACAAGGCGCTGGAAGACATCGAGCGCTGCGGGGAGAAGCTCACCCCGGAACAGCGGCAGGAGTGCAAGAAATACAACCGGCTCGCGGACGCGTTCACCCCGGTCTGCAAGGGCATGACCTCGGAATACGCCAGCCAGAACGCCTACGATGCGGTTTCCGTCCACGGCGGGTCCGGCTTCATCATGGAATACAAGTGCCAGCGCCTCATGCGTGACGCGCGCATCTTCTCCATCTACGAGGGAACGACGCAGCTGCAGGTGGTCGCCGCCGCCCGCTACATGATGAACGGCACCTATCTGGGGATCATCCGGGAGATGCTGGAAGAGTCCTTCGCGCCGGAATTCGCCGCGCTCAAGGAGCGGGTCGCCGCCCTGGCGGAGCGCTACGAGAAGAGCATCGAGGCCGTCAAGGCCCTGGAGAACCAGGAGGCGCAGGACTTCCTCGCCCGCAGGCTCTACGACATGACCGGCGAGATCATCATGTCGCTGCTCCTGCTGCACGACGCCACGCTCGCGCCGGAACTGTTCGCGGACAGCGCCCGCGTCTTTGTCCGCATGGCAGAAGAAAACGTTATCGGAAAGGCCGCCTACATCGAGAAATTCTCCGTCGAAGACCTTTCCTCCTTCCGCGCCGTCAAAGAATAAGGCTGCTTTTCCGCGAATTTTGCTATCTTTGCGATAAGGATAGCTTATATGTTCGAGGATTTCAGATTACGCGTATTCACCCAGGTCGCCGCGCTCGGCAGTTTCACCGCCGCCGCCAAGGCCCTGGGTGTTTCGCAACCCGCCGTCAGCCAGCACATCGCCGAACTGGAGAAATCCGCCGGCGGCAAACTCTTCGAGCGCGAACGCGGCAGCGTGAGCCTCACGGACCGCGGCCGGCTCCTGCTGGAGCATGCCGAACGGGTCCTGTCGGAATACAGACGCATGGACAGCGCCTTCCGGGTGCCCGATTCCATCCTGCTCAAGGACGTGCTGCACGCCGGCCGGCGCTGCAACATCCTCATCCGCAAAGACCGTTTCGCCAGCCTGGACGCATCGGCGGACACGCCGGCCGAGTGCGTCGTGGAGGCCGCCGGGACGGTCATCCTGCCCGCTTTCTTCAACGCCCACGCCCACACCGCCACCACCGTGCTGCGCGGCCGGGGCGAAGATCCCACGCTCGAAGGGAGCCTGGATGCCGCCGACGTGCGCCGGGGAGACAGCCTTGCCATCCGTGAACTGTGTTCCGGCGGCACGACCTTCTTTTCCGACATGTTCTTCGACCCGGAAGAGACTGTCGCCGCCGTCGAAGCGTCCGGGGTCCGCGCCGCGGTGGGCATCACCCTGCACGAAGGTCATCCCAAGGCGCAGGGGGCGGCACTGCGCGATTATATCAAGAGTTGGAAGGACCCCAGCGGCGGCCGCATCCAGCTGACGATGGCGCCCCGCTCCGTCCTGGCCGTCGGCACGGACGAACTCAAGCGCGCCGCGACCTTCGCCCGCCAGAACGGACTGCTGCTGCACATCCAGGTCGCCCGGACCCGCCGGGAGGTGGACGAGTGCGTCCGGAAGTACGGCCTGACGCCCGTCCGCTACCTGCACAAGATCGGCTTCCTGGGAACGGACGTGCTCGCCGCCCACTGCGTCCACGTGGACGAGCAGGAGTGGAAACTCCTTGCCTCCCAGGGCGTTACGGTAGCGCATTGCCCGCAGGCCGACCTGCGCGTCGCAGGCGCCCGCTTCCCGTACCGGGCAGCGCTCGACGCGGGCTGCCGCATCACCCTGGGCACCGACGGCGTGGCTGGGGGCGGAAGCCTGGACCTGCTGGAAGAGATGAAATTCGCCGCCCTGCTCGCCGCGGCGGAAGGCTGTCCGGTCCCGGCAGAGGAAATCCTCCGCTGGGCAACCCGGAACGGGGCGGAGTTTTACGGGATCGACGCCGGGGAAATCGCCGTCGGCAGACAGGCGGACGCCATCCTGGCGGACCTGGAGGCACCGCGCATGCAGCCGGGCACGGACCCGGTCGTGGACTGGGTCGAGGCGGCGGACAGTTCTGTGATCAGGCAGGTGCTCTGCGCGGGACGGATCATATATTCACGTCCTCCAGTTCCTCCTCGGAACGGAGATTCGCGCGGATGAAATTCTGGCGCTCGAGCGTATTGTCCCCCATATAGAAGGACATGATTTCCGCGATGGACTCTTCCTCGGCAAGCTTGACGAGGTCGAGCCGCATGTCGGGGCCGATGAAATGGACGAATTCGTCCGATGAAATCTCGCCCAGGCCCTTGAAGCGGGTGATCTCCACGCCGGTCTTCAGGGCGGCGATGGCCTTCTCCTTCTCCTCGGGCGAATAGCAATAACGGTTCTCCTTCTTGTTGCGGACGCGGAACAGCGGCGTCTGCAGGATGTACACGTGGCCGCGGCGGATCAGGTCCGGATAGTATTTCATGAAGAAGGTCAGGACCAGCATGCGGATGTGCATGCCGTCGTCATCGGCATCGGTGGCCACGATGATGT
>CAMVGM010000063.1 GCA_947167015.1 uncultured Bacteroidales bacterium | reverse complement strand
GGTCGGTGGAGGAGCGGCGGAGCTTGGCGTCGAAGTTGGTGCCGCCGTCCTTGAAGCCGCCGTTGCGGATGATCTGCATCATGGCCTGGGTGAGGTCGTACGGATCCACCGGGAACTGGTCGGTATCCCAGCCGTTCTGGGCATCGCCGCGGTTGGCGTCGATGGAACCCAGGAAGCCGTTGTCGACGGCCACGGTGAGCTCATGCTCGAAGGTGTGGCCGGCCAGGGTGGCGTGGTTGACCTCGATGTTCACCTTGAAGTCCTTGTCCAGGCCGTTGGCGCGCAGGAAACCGATCACGGTCTCGGTGTCGACGTCGTACTGGTGCTTGGTCGGCTCCATCGGCTTCGGCTCGATGAGGAAGGTGCCCTTGAAACCGTTGGCGCGGGCGTAGTCGCGGGCCGCGGTGAGCATCTTGGCCAGGTGGTCCTTCTCGCGCTGCATCTGGGTGTTCAGCAGGCTGTAGTAACCCTCACGGCCGCCCCAGAACACGTAACCGGTGCCGCCCAGCTTGATGGTGGCGTCGATGGCGTTCTTGATCTGGACGGCGGCGCGGGCGACGATGTCGAACTGCGGGTTGGTGGCGGCGCCGTTCATGTAGCGCTTGTTGCCGAACACGTTCGCGGTGCCCCACAGGTTCTTGATGCCGGTCTCCTTCTGCTTCTCCACCAGATAGTCCGTGATGTCCTTCATGCGGGCCTCGTACTCGGCGATGTCCTCGCAGTCCTCCACCAGGTCGATGTCATGGAAGCAGTAGTAACCGATGCCCAGTTTCTGCATGATCTCGAAACCGGCGTCGGCCTTGGCCTTTGCGCGGCAGTAAGGGCACTCGCCCTTGTCCCACTCATAGCTGCGGGTCTGGCCGCCGAAGGGGTCGCCGGACGCCTGGCCCAGGGTGTGCCACCAGGCCATGGCGAACTTGAACCAATCCTTCATCGGCTTGCCGCAGACGACCTGATCGGCGTTGTAATAATGGAATGCAAGGGGATTCTTGGACTCAGGTCCTTCGAACTTGATTTTCCCAATACCCGGGAAGTACTCTTTGTTTGCCATAATGAATTAAGTGATTGAATATTTGAGTGATTGATCTATTTGAGCGAATTGCTGAGCTCCTGCTTCCAGCGGCCGTAGGCCACCTCGAGCGGCTGCTTCCACGCGGCCTCGGGCTCGATGACGTCCAGCCTCTCCAGGGTGGCGAAGGCCTCGTCCGTGGTTTTGTAGATGCCGGCACCCAGCGCGGCGCCGCGGGCGGCACCCAGCGAACCGTCGGTGTCGAACAGCTCGATGCGGGCGTCGCAGAGGGTCGCGAGCGTCGAGCGGAACAGCGGGCTGAGGAACATGTTCGCCTTGCCGGCGCGGATCACGTCCGGCTTCAGGCCCATGTCCTTCATGATGTCGATGCCGTAGCGGAAGGAGAAGGCGATGCCCTCCTGGACGGCGCGCAGGATGTGCGCCTTGCCGTGCCGGACCAGGTCCACCCCGACCATGCGGGCGCCGGTGGTACGGTTCGCCAGCACGCGCTCGGCACCGTTTCCGAAGGGCAGGACGAGCAGGCCGTCGGCACCCACGGGAGCCGTGGCGGCCAGGTCGTTCATCTGCGGATAGGACAGTTCCGGGGAGATGTTGCGGTGCGCCCAGGAGTTCATGATGCCGGTGCCGTTGATGCACAGCAGCACGCCCAGGCGGGGATCCGCGACCGTCGAGGAAGTGACGTGCAGGAAGGTGTTCACGCGGGACTGCGGGTCGGCCTTCGGCTGGTCCGTCACGCCGTACACCACGCCGCTGGTACCGCCCGTCGCGGCAATCTCGCCCGGCTTCAGGACGTCCAGCGAGAAGGCGTTGTTCGGCTGGTCGCCGGCGCGGTAGGACACGGGCGTTCCGGCCGGGATGCCCAGTTCCTCCTCGATGGCGGGAGTGACGTGCCCCTGATCGCCGATGGCCTGCACCACCGGGCAGAACTTGTCGGACTCGATGCCGTAGTAATCCGCGACGAAGTGCGCCCGGCGCATCTCCGCGAAATCCCAGAGGATGCCCTCGGACATGCCGGTGGCCGTGGTCGTAGCCTCGCCGGTCAGCCGGTAGGCGATGTAGTCGCCCGGCAGCATGAAGCGCCAGATCCGTGCGTAGGTATCCGGCTCGTTGCGCTTCACCCAGGCCAGTTTGGAGGCCGTGAAGTTGCCCGGAGAGTTGAGCAGGTGGGACATGCAGCGCTCGTAGCCGATGGCCTGCAGCGCCTCGGCGCCGATCGCGACGGCGCGGGAGTCGCACCAGATGATGGCGTCACGCACGGGTTTTCCGTCCGTGTCCAGGGCCACCAGGCCGTGCATCTGGTAAGAAATGCCCACCGACTTCACCTGTCCCAGGTCATAACCGGCCGCGGCCATCTCGCGAATGCCGTCGCCCATATATTTCCACCAGGACTCCGGGTCCTGCTCCGCCCAGCCCGTCTGGACCGCCTTGATGGGCGCTTCCGACTTGGGGTTGGTGGATGAACAAACACACTTTCCGCTCTCTATGTCGAGCAGGGCGACCTTCACGGAGGAAGATCCGACGTCAATACCGAGTGAATACATCTTCAGTTTCGTTTTAAGTAGTCAAAATTAAGAATTATTTGCTATATTTGCATCGACGCCGATGTTATTCGTGTTCCAAACTGTTTTGAATATGATTCATTCACGGCGTACGCAGGATTAGCACATCGGTAGTGCATTGGCTTCCCAAGCCAAGGAGGAGGGTTCGACTCCCTTATCCTGCTCCAGGGGTCCGGCACGATGCCGGACCTTTAACGTTCCGAATCATGCCCAAGAAGGAACATATCCGCCGGATGTTCGACGGGATCGCCCCCGACTACGACCGCCTCAACCACCTGATGTCCCTTGGCGTGGACCGCAGCTGGCGGCGCCGCGCCCTGAAGGAAATCCTCACCCCCGGCAAGGAGCAGCGCATCCTAGACATCGCCTGCGGCACCGGCGACTTCAGCCTGGCGATCGCCCGCCGCATGCACCCCGGCAGTACGGTCACCGGCCTGGACCTCTCGGAAGGGATGCTCGCCGTGATGCGGGAAAAGGTCGCGCAGGCCGGCCTGTCGGATCAGATTGCCTGCCTGCAGGGCGACAGCGAGGCGATGCCTTTCGGGGACGGCAGTTTCGACGTGGCGGCCATCGCCTTCGGCATCCGCAATTTCGAGCACCGGGAAGCGGCGCTCCGGGAGATCCTGCGCGTACTTCGCCCCGGCGGGCGGCTCGTCATCCTGGAACTCTCCGTTCCCGAGAACCGGCTCCTCCGCGGGTGCTACAATCTGTATTTCCAGCATTTCGTGCCTTGGATCGGCGGCCGCATCTCCGGCAACGAAGCCGCCTACCGCTATCTGCCCGCCTCGGTGCTGGGCTTCCCCGGCCGGCGGGAATGGATGGCCACGATGGTACGCTGCGGCTACGCGGAGGTCCGCCACCGTGCCTTCACGTTCGGCCTCTGCCGGATGTATTCAGGAAAGAAGGAAGCCCAGCCCTCCCAGGAGGGCGAAGGCGAATGAGCTGAGAACCAGCATCGGCAGCATCGGGTCCAGCGCCCGGTCACGCAGCGTCCACACCCCCTTCAGATGCAGGAGGAAACCCGGCAGCGACAGCACGTACAGGAAACGCCAGGCGCTCACGGGCGGCAGCAGGCAGAAGGCCGTCATCAGGATCCATCCCGCCGAAATCAGCAGCGTCTGGTAGATCCGCGCCCGCCGCTCCCCCAGCCTGAGGGCCACCGTCGTGCGCGTGGCCGCATCTGATTTCATATCGCGTATGTTGTTGACGTTCAGCACCGCCACGCTGAAGCAGCCGATGGCCGCAGCGGGCGGCAGGATGCGCCAGGACCAGTGCAGTCCGGTAAGAAAATACCCCCCGCACACCGTGGCGAGCCCGAAGAAGATGAAGACGAAAAGGTCTCCGAGGCCCCGGTAGCCATAGGGGTTCTTGCCGAGCGTATAATGCATCGCCGCCCAGACGGCGGCGGCGCCCAGGGCGAGGAACGCCAGGGCCAGCGGCTTCAGCGGCGAACCGAAGGCGCTCCACACCATCCCGAAGCCGCACAGGCAGGACAGGACGGCCATCACCGCGATCAGCCGCTTCATTTCCGGGACGGACATCAGCCCGTCCTGGATGGAATAATGGATACCCTGCCGGTCGGAACGGTCCGTCCCGTGCAGGGTATCTCCGAGTTCGTTGGAAAGGTTGGACAGGATCTGCAGGCAGACCGTCGTCAGGGCCAGCAGCACGACCGTCAGGGGCCGGACACCCCGCTCCCCCGCCGCCAGGAACACGCCCAGCGTGATCCCGGCGAGCGAGAGGGGCAGCGTCCGCAGACGCATCGAGCGCAGGCAGGCCCTCGCGTCCATCCGCTAATAGCCGAAGATGTCTTCGAGGCTCACCTGCTGGACAGGGCCGAGGGTGGACAGGAACTTGGTGTCCAGGTCGGGGATGTCGCCCAGGATGGCGTAGGTGTAGCTGCGGTCCTTCGCCCACTTCTGCTGGGTGGCCACCACGTCGGCGAGCGTCGCGTTCTGCGCCTTCTCGAAAATGGCGCGGGAAGACGGCTCGGCGATGCCCAGGTAGCGGCAGGCCAGATAGCTGCGCAGCACGTCCATGCCCGTCGTACGCTGGGTGCGCAGGCGGCTCAGCAGGGCCTCCTTCGCGACGGCGAAAGCCGCCTCGGACTCAGGCATGTCGTTGATGATCTGCGCGAAAGCCTCGACGGCCTGGCGCATCTTGTCGTTCTGCGTGGCGATGAAGGCGAAATAGGAATAGGTATCGTCCTTGTACTGAGGCTCGTTCAGCAGGGCCTGGGCGCTGTACGCCAGGCCGCGCGCCTCGCGCATCTCCTGGAAGACGATGGTGTTCATGCCGCCGCCGAAGTACTCGTTGTACAGGGCGATGTCACCGGCATTCGCGGCGTCGTAGGCCTCTCCACGGTCGGAGTACTGGATGTAGTAGATCTGCGCGGCGTCATACTGAGCCATCACCACGCGGTCGGCAGGGGTCAGCTGATAGACGGGATGCTGCTCGGGCAGGATCTTCGCGCCCTCCGCCACATAGTGGGCGTCGACGAGCGCGCTCTTCAGTTCGCTGTCCTTCATCGGGCCGTAGTAGAGGATCTCGTGGCCCTGGTTGAAGACGTCGCGCACCTTGGCGAGCAGGTCCTCGGAGGTCAGCGCCATCAGCGCCGCGTCGCTCAACGTCGTGGCCTTGATGAATTCCGGACCATAATAGACATAGCGCTGCAGGGCGCTGAAGCAGCTGCGCTGCGCTTTCTTGGCATCGGCGCGGTCCTTCAGCATGTCGGCCTTGAGATTCGCGAGGATCGCCTCGTCGGGCACGGCGTTCTGCACCAGGTTCTCCACCAGGCGCACCGCCTCGGCCATGTTCTCGGACAGGCCGCTGATGCGGATCGAACTCTGCGTGGTGCCGGCGCCGCCGCTGTAGTTGCACGCCAGGGCGTACATCCGGGAAGCCATCTCCTCGGCGCTCATGTCCGGGGTGCCCAGGTAGCTCAGGTAGTTCATCGCGAGGCCCAGGGCGGGATCCTGCTGGGTGCCGCGGTTGTAAACGATCTGCAGGTTGAAGACGTCGTTCAGTTCATTCTTCTTGTAGAGGACCTCCGCACCCTCGGTCAGGGCGAACTCGGACATGTCCTTGGAGAAGTCCACGAACACCGGCTCGATGGGCTTCACCACGCTGTTCTGGATCTCCGTCAGGAAAGCGCTGGTCTTGTCGCGGTTGGTCACGATCGGGGTAATCTTCGGCGCGGAGATCTTCTGGACGCTCGTATCCTCGCCCTGGCGCTTGTAAACCACGGCGTAGGCGTTGTCCGCCAGATACTCGTTCGCAAAGGCGACGACATCCTCCTTGGTCACGGCGCTCAGGCGCTCGATGTCCTTGCAGGCGTCCTTCCAGGCGATGCCGTTGATGAAGGCGGTCACGTACATCCGGGCGCGGGCGCTGTTGCTCTCCAGCGCGCGCATCTTGCTCAGCTTGATGTTGTTGACCGTGGCGGCGAGGAGTGCTTCGTCGAAGTCGCCGCTGCGCAGTTTCGCCACCTCCTCGCGGATCAGGTCGCGGACCTCTTCCAGGGTCTGGCCCTGCTTGGGGTTGCCCATGGCCAGGAAATAGCTGTAATCCGCCTGGGCCTCATAGCCGCCGTAAACGAAGAGGGCCTTCTGCAGCTGGTTGACGTCCAGGTCCATCAGGCCGGCCTGGCCGTTGTACAGGACGGAACCGGCGATCTCGGCGACCGCAGCGGTCTTCAGGTCGGACGGGGCAGGCAGGCGCCACGCCATGGCCAGGTTCTCCGCCTCCAGGCCGTACACCTCGCGCACGATGGGCTCGGTGATCGGCTGCTCCGGCTCGAACTGCAGTTTGGGAATGTCCGGGTTGGGTTTCCAGTCGCCGAAATATTTCTCGAGGACGGCCACCATCTCCTTCGGGTCGAAGTCGCCGGACACGCACACAGCGATGTTATTGGGCACGTAGTACACGTCGTGATACTTCTTCACGTTGGTGATGGAAGGGTTCTTCAGGTGCTCCTGGCTGCCCAGGGTGGTCTGCTGGCCGTACGGGTGATGCGGGAACAGCGCCTGGTCGATGGCCTCCCACAGCTTGCGGCTGTCCTGGGTCAGGGACATGTTCTTCTCCTCGTAGATGGTCTCCAGCTCCGTGTGGAAGCCGCGGATCACGCCGTGGCGGAAACGGTCGGCCTGGATGCGGGCCCAGTTGTCGATCTGGTTGGAGGGGATGTCCTCGGTATAGACGGTCTCGTCGGAGGAAGTCCAGGCGTTGGTGCCGTCGGCGCCGATCACGGCCATCAGCTTGTCGTATTCATTGGGAATGGCGAGCTTGGAGGCCTCGTAGCTCACCGAGTCGATCCGGTGGTAGATGGCCTGGCGCTCCGCCTCGTCCGTAGTCTGGCGATACTGCTCGAACAGGCGCTCGATCTCGTCGAGCATGGGCTTCTCGGCGGCATAGTCCACCGTACCGAAACTCTCCGTGCCCTTGAACATCAGGTGCTCGAAGTAATGGGCGAGGCCCGTGGTCTCGGAAGGGTCGTTCTTGCTGCCCACCTTGACGGCCATATAGGTCTGGATGCGGGGCTGCTCCTTGTTCACGGTCATGAAGACCTTCATGCCGTTGTCCAGGGTATAGATCTGGGTTTTCAGCGCATCTCCTTTTACGGTCTCGAAGCGCTTGCAGGATACGGCCGGAAGCATCATCAGGATCACGGCCACGATAGCGGATAATCTCTTCATCTTTTTTGAATTACGCTGTTATGATCTTTGCAAGGGCACAAAAGTACAAAAAATCAGATGAATACTTGCATAATTCCGAAAAACTGCATACTTTAGCACCGAAGTTTTTCATAGTTTAAGTTTAGGTTAAGTAACGGGCCAGTCGCAGGGATGCAACTGGCCCGTGAATTTTTCTAGGGCGATAAAAAAGAAGTATTATGTTTTTCTTTGTGCGGTTTTTATGATTTATAGCGGGAGCTAAGGGAATAATCGCCATCTTGCGGACGGAACCAAAACGTACATCGCTATGAAAACGACATCCCGCATCCTGGCGGCCCTCGCCGCCCTCCTGCTCCTGCTCCCCTCCTGCCAGGAACTCTTCCGCAACGGCACCCTGCTCATCAGCCTGCAAGACGCCCGGCCGGCCCCCACCCGGGCCGGCGCACAGGACGTCGGCGACTTCCTGCTCACCGTCACCGACGCCTCCGGCAAATCCTGGTACGAAGGCGCCTTCTCGGACTCCCCCGACGAACTCACCCTGCCCGCCGGGAACTACACCATCAGCGCCGTCTCCGCCGAATTCGACGAACCCGCCTTCGACGCCCCGCAATGGGGCGACACGCAGGTCGTATCCGTCCCGGCCGGCGGCTGCATCTCCGCCATCCTGGTCTGCCAGCAGCTCAACAGCGGGCTCCGGCTCAAGGTGGACGGCTCTTTCAGCAGCGCTTTCCCGGACGGGAAACTCTACCTCAAATCCTTCGAAGGACTCCTGGAATACGCTTACAATGAACGCCGTACGGCCTTCTTCCTTCCGGGAAAGGTAACCGTCAGCCTCGACGACGACGGCTACATCCAGACCCTGTTCAGCCGCACGCTGGAAGAGCGGCAGATCCTTACGGTCCGGCTGAGCGCCAGCCTCGACGTCAAATCCGGCGGCATCGACATCCAGGTGGACACCACGCGCGAATGGCTCGCGGAAAACTTCACGCTCGGCGGCTCCGCCGGCGGGGATGTCTCGGAGGCCTACGACGTCGAGACGGCCCGGGCCCACGCCGGAGAAAAGGGCGTCTGGGTCTGGGGCTACATCGTGGGCATCGCCACGAACACGGGAAAATTCGCCTTCGAGGCCCCGTTCAGCAAGAACACCAACCTCGTCCTGGGCAGCCGCACCTCCTCCACGGACAAGGAACACCTGCTGACGGTCGAACTCAAGTCCGGCGACATCCGGAACGCCCTCAACCTCCAGGACCACCCCGGCCTGGTCGGCGAAAAAGTATATCTGAAAGGGGACCTCGTGTCCGCGTATTATGGAATACCCGGACTCAAGGCCCCCAGTGACTATCAGTTCTGAATGCGCTAGATGCGCTTCAGGATCGCTTCGGTCTGCGCTTCGTAACCCGGTTTGCGCAGCAGGGCGAACATGTTCTTCTTGTACGCCTCCACGCCCGGCTGGTTGAAAGGATTGATGCCGAGGACATAGGCGCTGATGCCGCAGGCGAACTCGAAGAAGTAGAACAGCGAACCGAGGCTCGCCTCGTCGAGACGCTCCACGCTCACCTCCATCTGCGGCACGCCGCCGTCGATGTGGGCGAGCTTGGTACCCAACTGGGCCATCTTGTTGCAATGCTCCACCCGCTGGCCGGCGAGGTAGTTGAGCTGGTCGAGGTTCTGCGCATCGGAGCCGATCACGACCTCGCGGGCGGCGTTCTCCACCGTCACGGTGGTCTCGAACATCACGCGGTCGCCCTCCTGGATGAACTGGCCCATCGAGTGGAGGTCGGTAGTGCACACCACGGAGGCCGGGTAGATGCCCTTGCCCTCCTTGCCCTCGGACTCGCCGAAGAGCTGCTTCCACCACTCGCCGAGGTACTGCAGCTTGGGGTTGAAGGTCACGAGGATCTCGACCTTCTTGCCCTGCTCCGCATAGAGCAGGTTGCGCATGGCGGCGTACTGCACGGCGGGGTTGTCGGCCGCCTTCACCATCAGGGCCTCGCGCTCGGCGGCGGCGCCCCGGAGCATCGCGCGGATGTCGAATCCGGCCAGCACGATCGGGAGGATGCCCACCGGGGTCAGCACGCTGTAACGGCCGCCTACGTCATCGGGCACCACGAAGGTTCGGTAGCCCTCCTGGGTGGCGAGCGTCTTGAGGGCGCCCTTCTTCGCATCCGTGATGGCGACGATGCGCGCGGCGGCTTCCGCCTTGCCGTAGGTCTGCTCGATGTATTCCTTGACAATGCGGAAGGCGACGGCCGGCTCGGTGGTGGTGCCGGACTTCGAGATCACCACGCAGGCCGTGTTGCGCTGCTTCGCAAGATCCATCAGCTCAGCCAGATAGTCCTCGGAGAGGTTGTTCCCGGCGAAGACGGTCTGCGGCACGCCCTCTTTGCGGACGAAACCGTGCGAAAGGGCTTCGATGGCGCAGCGGGCGCCCAGGTAGCTGCCGCCGATGCCGATCACGACCACGAGGTCCACGCCGCGGGCGGACCAGTCGTCGCGGATCGCCTCGCAGTCCGCGATCAAGGACTCGGGGATATCCACCGGGAGCGTCTTCCAACCCAGGAAATCATTGCCCGCGCCGTTCCCGTCGCGGAGCGTGTCGTATGCCGCCAGGGCCTTCTGGACGTACTTCTGATAATCTGCATCTTTGACAAAGGAGCTGCAGCCTCCTACATTGACTTTGACCATAATTGTATTGAGTTTGACTTATTATTCCGAAATCATACAAATATAACAATTATTTCTCGATTGTACACGTCTGCCACCCTGGCAGGATATTCGGGCGGCTTAGCCCCATTATGTAGTCAAAGGACCATTCTGAGCCAGCGGGCGATCAGCTGGATACGCCGCTCGAAGATGTCGTAATCGAGGGTGTCGGGCGTGTCGGTGGCCTTGTTGGTGTTCATCGTGATGCCGGAAGTGAACATCACCGCCGGGATGCCCGCCTCCAGGAACCAGCGCTGGTCGCTGACCTGGCGGTAGAAGATCCTCGTGAAAGCGTCGCTGCCATAATAGTCGAAAGTCAGGTCGATGTCGGCATGGAAACTGGCGGATTCGAGGTTGAACCAAAACTCACGGCCGCCCAGGGCCATCAGGTAGTTGGGACGGTCCTTCTTCACGGGGGCAAGCGTGGACCCCAGGATGTCCAGGTTGACCATCAGCGAGAAGGGATACAGGCCGCGGTAGCGCTCCAGGAAGGCGCGGGAGCCGGCCAGGTCGGCGTTGTGGCCGTCGAAAGCCACGAAGATCAGCCCCGTCATCCGTTCCCGCCCGTCGTTGAACTCCCGAGCGAGCGCGAGCAGCGCGGCGAGTCCGGAGGCATTGGCGTCCGCGCACGGGTAGAGCGTGCCGTCCAGCGTCCCAAGTCCGTCCAGATAGGCGCTCACGACGACGTATTTGCTGAAATTGCCCGGCGTCACCGCCACGACGTTGTGACCGATGCGGCCATCCGCGGTAAAGGACTGGACTGTCGCTTGCAGCCCGGCGTCGCGCAGCTGGCGGACCAGGTAGAATGTGGCCATCTGGGCGCCCGGGGACCCCATGGCCCGCCCGGCGAGGAGCGAATCGGCGAAGAATTCCACCTCCAGGCGCAACTCTTCCGGGCGCTCCCGACCCCCGGCGGGGAGGCAGAGCGGCAGGCAGGCAAGCAGAAAAAAGAGGAGGCGCTTCAATTCGGGTCCGATAATTGATTATCTTTGCAAAAGTAATGAAAAAGTTTCTCCTGGCCATCGTTTCGCTGCTCCTCGCCGCGAATTTCGCTTCCGCCCAATACGACAAGGATGTCTTCATGTGGCGGGGGCGGCAGGCGCTTTCCGACGGCAAATACGCCCAGGCCATCGAGAACTTCAACATCCTGGCGCGGCTGGACTCCACCGACTACTGGAGTTTCTTCTTCCGCGGCATCGCCAAGTACAACCTCGGCGACCTGCGCGGGGCGCACACGGACTTCAACACCTCCGTCCGGCTCAACCCCGTGTTTACCAACGGCTTCCACTACCGGGCGATTACCGAGAGCCGCTTCGGCGACTATGACGCCGCCTTCCGCGACTTCGACCGCGCGCTGGAACTGCGTCCCGGCCAGACCGGCATCTACTTCTCCCGCGGCGTGGCGAATTTCCTCGCCCGGAAATTCGACGAGGCCGTCGGCGATTTCGACTATTATATCAAGAAGGAGCCGAAGGATCCCGCCGCCTTCCTCAACCGCGGCGCGTGCTACCTCTTCCTCGCCGACACCACGCGCGCCCTGGAAGACTACAACCACGCCATCCGCCTGGACCGCTTCGAGCCCGAAGGCTTCATCCGGCGCGCCCGCGTGTACGCCTCCCAGAAGCGCTACGACGAGGCCATCGGGGACCTGGACCGCGCCATCGAACTGGACTCCACCAGCACCTTCGCCTATTTCAACCGCGCGCTGCTCTACTATGAGGTCAAGCGCTACAACGAGGCGATGCAGGACCTGAACACGGTGCTCGACTACGAGCCCGGCAACGCCCTCACCCTGTACAACCGCAGCCTCATCTACGCCCAGGTGGGCGCCTTCGAGCAGGCGCTCGAGGACATGGACCGGGTGATCAACATCAACCCCGGCAACGTCCTCGCACACTACAACCGCGCGGCCATCTTCGTGGAGATGGGCCGCTGGATCGACGCGCTGGAGGACTACAACCGCTCCATCGAACTCTATCCGGACTTCGCCAAGGCCTACCTGAACCGCTCCTACGTGGAGAACATGCTCGGGCGCATGCGGGAGTCGCGGGCGGACTACCGGACCGCCCAGCAGAAGGTGCAGGAGTACCGCGCCCGCAGCGGCGAGGCCTCCTTCGCCGACACCACCCGGCAATACAGTTCCCTGCTGGCGCTGGATGCCGATTTCGCGAAGAAGGACTTCGACAACGAACTCCTGCAGCACCGCGACATCGACATCCGCCTGCGGCCGCTCT
>CAMVGM010000062.1 GCA_947167015.1 uncultured Bacteroidales bacterium | reverse complement strand
TTCGACAACGAACTCCTGCAGCACCGCGACATCGACATCCGCCTGCGGCCGCTCTACCGCTTCAGCCTGGCGCCCGCCCGGGAGGACCGCAGCGTGGCCCTCTCGCACCAGTACGAGAACGTGCTGATCGACCGCTTCATCGACGCGGCCCCGACCCCGATCACCCTGGGCAACACGCCCGCGACGGGCACCGACGAATATCTCTTCACGGCCAACGCCGAGGAGTATTTCGTCAAGGGCCTGCAGGAGTTGCAGCGCAAGCAGTTCAACTCCGCCCTGAGCTGGTTCGACCGGGCCGTGGAGGCCGCCGGGGACGACGAGTCCCGCGACCGCTACGCCCGCTACTACAAGGCCTTCTACCTGATGAACCGGGGCGTGCTGAAGGCGGAGATGATCGACTTCATCGCGTCGCTCGAGGGCAACGTGCAGACCCTCTCGATGGACACGGACGGCACGACGCGCGCCCGGGTGAGCGACCGCGTGGCCCGCACCTACGACTATTCCGACGCCATCGCCGACATCCGGGAGGCCCTCGCCATCCTGCCGGACATCCCCTACCTGTATTTCGACCTGGGCAACCTCGAATGCCTGTCGTCCCGCTTCGTGGAGGCGCTGGAGAACTACGACATGGCCATCAAGCTCCATCCCAACATGGGAGACGCGTATTTCAACCGCGGCCTCGTCCTTATCTATTTGAAAGACAAGGAGAAAGGCTGCATCGACCTGTCGCGTGCCGGAGAGCTCGGCGTCGCCGATTCCTACAGCGTCATCTCCAAATACTGCTCGGAGGATGAAAACAATTAGGTTCAAGTCCTTTTCTTCCGGCAGCTGCGGAAACTGCTATTTCCTGGGCATATTCAACGAAATCGAAGGCTGCGAGGCCGGGGTGCTGATCGACGCCGGCTTCAGCCCGCGTCGCCTGGCGAAGGAACTCGCGCGGGAGGGACTGGGCTTCGACGATTTCGCGGGCCTGCTGGTCACCCACGACCACAATGACCACATTCGCTCGCTGGGTTCCTACTGCAAGCGCCTGCGCAAGCCGGTGTGGACGCCGCCGGAGCTCGCCGGCGCCCTGTCGCGCCATTTCATTACCGGGGAATTCTACGGCGCCTGCCGCCGCCCGCTCGCGCCCGGCTGGAACGAAATCGTGCCCGGACGCATCAGCGCGCAGTATTTCGCCGTCCCGCACGATGCCTCGTACACCTGCGGCTACGCCCTCCTGCTGGACGGCTACAAATTCGTGATCATGACGGACATCGGGGCAATGGTCCCGCAGGCGCTCAGTTTCGCCCGCCAGGCCGACACCGTGGTCATCGAGTCCAATTACGACCTGTACATGCTGCGCCACGGTCCCTACCCCAAGGACCTGCAGGACCGCATCTGCGGGGGGAACGGGCACCTGTCCAACGACGCCTGCGCGGAAGCCATCGGTGACTTCGTCCACCCGGGCCTGCGGAACATCTTCCTCTGCCACCTGAGCGAGCACAACAACACGCCGGAACTCGCCTACAAGACCTCCGCCGACGTCCTGTCCGGGATCTACGCCGCCCCGGACGGCCCGCTCGCGGAGGAGAAGATCCCCCGCCTGTGCCCCCTGCCGCGGATGACGCCCTCGCCGCTTTTCATTCTCTGAAATAATGTTATCTTTGTAGGATAATGAAAGCGTTCTGGAAGATACTGAAGCGATATGTCGCGCCGTATAAAGGCTACGTGGGCGGGTCGGTGGTCCTCAACATCTTGTCCGCCGTCTTCAACGTATTCTCCTTCTCGCTGCTCATCCCCATCCTGCAGATCCTCTTCAACATCAGCGAGACGCAGTACGAGTTCATCCCCTGGCACCGCGGGATGCCCTTCAACGAGATTTCCAACAACGCCTACTACTACGTCTCGCAGTTCATCGCCGACTACGGCCAGAGTCGCGTCCTGCTTGCGCTCTGCCTCATCTTCATCGCGATCGTAGCCATCAAGGTGGCCTGCTACTTCGGCGCCGCCGCCGTGATGGTCCCCATCCGCACCGGCGTCGTCCGCGACCTGAGGATGGAAATCTACCGCAAGATCCTCGCCCTTCCCCTGGGCTTCTTCAGCCAGGAGCGCAAGGGCGACATCATCGCCCGCATCAGCGGCGACGTCCAGGAGGTGGAAACCTCCATCACCAGCACGATCGAGATGCTGATCAAGAACCCCATCCTGATCGTCATCTACCTCTTCGTGCTCTTCCGCATGTCCTGGCAGCTCACCCTTTTCGTGATCGTCTTCGCCCCGCTGATGATCCTGGTCATCAGCGCCACCGGGCGCCGCCTGAAGGCCGATTCCGCCGAAGCGCAGAAGTACTGGAGCGACACGATGAGCCAGGTCGAGGAGACCCTCGGCGGACTGCGCGTCGTCAAGGCCTTCCGTGCCGAGCGCCGGATGGAGAGCCGCTTCGGGGAGGTCACCGAGTCGATGCGGCGCAAGAACAACCAGGTCGCCGTCCGCCAGGCGAGCGCCCATCCGGTGAGCGAATTCCTCGGCTCGGCGATGATCGCCATCGTCCTGTGGTTCGGCGGCACCCTGATCCTGGGCGAGCACGCCGTCATCGACGCCCCGTCCTTCATGGCCTACATGGCCATCCTGTACAGCATCATCCAGCCCATCAAGGACCTCTCGAAGGCCGCCTACGGCATCCCCAAGGGCCTCGCCTCGATGGAGCGCATCGACGCGATCCTGCAGGCGGAGAACAACATCCGCGAAGCCGCCGACCCCAAGCCCCTGCCGGAATTCCGCGAGAGCATCCGCTTCAACGGCGTCCGCTTCCGCTACGACGACGGCCGGGAGGTACTGCACGGCATCGACCTGGAGATCCCGAAAGGCAAGACCGTCGCCATCGTGGGCGCGAGCGGCGCCGGCAAGTCCACCCTGGTGGACCTCATCCCCCGCTTCTACGACCCCGCGGAGGGTAGCATCACCATCGACGGGACCGACATCCGCGACGTCCGCCTGAACGACCTGCGCGCCCTGATGGGCAACGTCAACCAGGATCCGATCCTGTTCAACGACACCCTCTTCAACAACATCGCCTTCGGCAAGCAGGACGCCACGCAGGAGGAAGTCGAGGCCGCCGCGCGCATCGCGGGCGCCCACGAATTCATCCTGGAGAAAGAAGAAGGCTACCGGACCGGCATCGGCGACCGCGGCGTCAAGCTGTCCGGCGGGCAGCGCCAGCGCATCAGCATCGCGCGCGCCATCCTCAAGAACCCTCCCATCCTGATCCTGGACGAAGCCACCGCCTCGCTCGACACCGAATCCGAGCGGAGCGTGCAGGAAGCCCTCGAGAAACTGATGCAGAACCGTACCACCATCGCCATCGCCCACCGCCTCAGCACGATACGGAATGCCGACGAGATCATCGTCCTGGACGACGGCCGCATCGTGGAGCGCGGCAAACACGAAGAGCTGCTCGCCAAGGGCGGCTATTACCGGAAACTCCACGACATGCAGGCCTTGTAGAACCATGAAACAGAACCGCATCCGTGCCCGGATCTTCCAGATCATCATGATCATCTACCTCGCCGCCGTGGGATTCCTGTGCTTCGCCAACTTCCACAAGCTGCCGAGCGTGCCGAAGATGCTCTTCGGCATACCCATCGACAAGGTCGTGCACTTCTGCATGTTCTTCCCCTTCCCCATCCTGGCCTTCCTGGCCTACGACCGCCTCACCAAGACGCCCTGGCAGGCCCTGGCGGCCCTGATCAGCATCTGCGCCATCGGCTGCGCCTTCGCAGGGCTGACCGAGGTGGTCCAGGATTTCCTCCCCTACCGGGTGAAGGATCTCAACGATTTCGGTTCCGACTGCCTCGCCGTCGGCATCGCCTCCGTGCTGGTATTCATTGTCGACGTTTCCAAAATGAAGAAAGAATGACGCGCCGCCTCTCCGTCCTCCTGCCCGCCATCCTCATCCTCCTCCTGTCCGCCGCCCTGCCCGCCAGGGGCCAGTCCGTTCCCCGCGCCCGTGACTTCCGCGTGGTCTGCGACACGCTGTCCGCCCGCCTGCAGCGCCGGACCACGGTGCGGCACCGCCTCTCCGTGACCAAGGTCGAGGCCGCCGGAACGACCCTCAACCTCACCTTCAACGCCGACCTGTCCTACTATCCCTGGCACGCCGCCGACGTGGAGTGGTTCAAGGGCCAGCTGGCCAAGGAGTTCACGAACGTCACGAAAGACTATACCCCCGGCAAGGTCATCACCAACCGCTACGAACTGGACGAACTCGTCACGCCCGCGCTGCGCACCGACGGCCGGCCCTCCGACTACGCCTTCAAGACGGCGGATCCCCGCCAGGCGCACCCCCGCTTCATCGAGCAGGTGGGCGGACGCAGTTTTCCCCGGGGCCTGTCCGACCGCTACATCGCGCTCTGGCAGAGCCACGGCCGCTATTTCGACGAAGAGCAGGAACTCTGGACCTGGCAGCGCGCCTGCCTGTTCCGCACGGTAGAAGACATGTTCACCCCGAGTTTCGTGCTCCCCCTGCTGATCCCGATGCTCGAGAACGCCGGCGCCTACGTGATGACGCCGCGTGAGCGGGACACCCAGTGGCGCGAGGTCGTCTGCGACAACGACCGCAGTTTCGAGGGCCCGCGCGAAGGGCAGATCCGCCGCCGCGGACGATACACTGAACGGGGCGCCTGGTCCGACGCCGGCGAGGGCTTCGCCGACACCAAGGCCGTCTATACCTTCTCCGACAATCCCTTCCGCCTCGGCACGGCGCGCAAGGCCGCCTGCAGCCCGGAAGAGGCCGACGCCAGCGTCACCTGGACGCCCGTCATCGAACAGCGCGGCAACTACGCCGTCTATATCTCCTACAAGTCCCTGCCGAACAGCAACCGCGCGGCGCACTACACCGTCCACCACCTCGGCGGACAGACGGAGTTCACCGTAAACCAGCGACGCGGTGGCGGTACCTGGATCTACCTGGGCACCTTCGACTTCGGCGAAGGCGGCGAAGGACGCATCGTGCTGGACAACCGAGGTCCCGAGGGGCAGGTCGTCACGGCGGACGCGGTCAAGGTCGGCGGCGGGATGGGCAAGCTCGAGCGCGGCGGCCGGACCTCCGGGATGCCGAGTTTCGTGGAGGGCGCCCACTACTGGATGCAATGGGCCGGCGTGGACACCACCATCACCCGTGGCTGGGAGACCGACTACACCAACGACTACGCCTCCCGCGGCGCCTGGACGGTGATGATGCGGGAAAAGAAGGACATCCCCTTCGACCTCGCCCTCGCCTTCCACACCGACGCCGGCGTGACGCCCAGCGACAGCACCATCGGCACGCTGGCCATCTACACCCTGCGCAACGACGGCAAGCGCGAGTTCGAGGACGGCCGCGACCGCATCGTCAGCCGCACCCTGTGCGACTACGTCCAGACCCAGATCGTGCAGGACCTCCGGCAGGACTTCGATCCGAAATGGACGCGCCGCGGCCTGTGGGACCGCAGCTACAGCGAGCCCCGCACCGCCGGCGTGCCGGCCATGATCCTGGAGCTGCTCAGCCACCAGAACTTCGCCGACATGAAATACGGCCTGGACCCGGCCTTCCGCTTCACCGTCTGCCGCGCCGTCTATAAGGGCGTACTCAAGACGCTGAGCGAATTCTACGGCTGCCGCTACGTCGTGCAGCCCCTCGCACCCCGGGCGTTTTCCGCCCATATCGAATCGGGAGAGAAGGTCCGCCTGAGCTGGAAACCCACGGACGACCCCAAGGAGCCCACCGCGGTCAGCGAGGGCTACACCGTCTATACCCGCATCGACGACGGCGGTTTCGACGGCGGGGTGGAGACGACGGAGCCCTTCCTGGAACTCCCCATCGAACCGGGCCACATCTACAGTTTCAAGGTGGACGCCTGGAATGCCGGCGGCCGGAGTTTCCCCTCCGAGGTCCTTTCGGTGGGCATCCCGCGCGGCAGCCAGCGGGCCCCGGTGCTGATCGTCAACAACTTCGACCGCGTCAGCGCCCCCGCCTGGGTGGAGAGCCCGGGCTACGCCGGCTTCGAAAGCCGCCTGGATACCGGCGTGCCGTATATCCAGGACATCGGCTACATCGGCGAGAACTACGAGTTCCGCCGCTCCGCGTTATATGTGGATAACGCCTACCCGGGCTTCGGCGCCACCTATGACGACCGGGCGGGCCTGCTCGTCGCGGGCAACACCTTCGACTTCCCCTACCGCCACGGCGCCGCCCTGATGCGCCTCGGCTACCCCTTCCATTCCGCCTCGCGCGAGGCCTTCTGCGAGATGGACGAACCCATCTTCGCGGTGGACCTGATCTGCGGGAAACAGGGCCGGACGCCCACGGGGCGCGGCGCCATGCCCGAACGCTTCCCGGTCTGGCCCGACGCGCTCACGGCTGCCCTGCGCAAGGTCGTGAAGACCGGCGGCAACCTGCTGGTCAGCGGCGCCAACATCCTCAGCGACGCCCAGGGCGGCGCCGCCGGATTCACGGAAGAGGTCCTGGGCTGCACGCTGGCGAACGCTTTCGGCACCCATACCGGCACCCTCGCGGACATGCCCTTCAGCAGCGACATGAACCCCGACATCTACTGCGTGGAGTGCCCGGACGCCCTCAAGCCCGGCAAGGGGGCCAAGGCCTGGCTGCGCTACCCGGGTTCCGGCCTCACGGGCGCGGTGTACTACCAGGGCGACAACTTCCGGACGGTCAGCCTGGGCGTGCCGCTGGAGACGGTGGTACGCGCCGCCGACCGAGAGTGGATCCTCCGGGAGGTAATGGATTATCTGTACAACGGGAAAAGGCCCGCCAACAGGCGCTAGGCCTTCAGCGGATTCTTGTCGGACTTGTACCAGCCGATGAAGTGCCCGATGCCCTCGTGCAGCGTGATGCCGGGCTTGTAGCCCATATCCCGCTCCAGTTTGGACGTATCGGCATAGGTCTGGTACACGTCGCCGGGCTGCATCGGGAGCATGATCTTCTCGGCCGGGCGGCCGAGCGCGCCCTCGATCTCGGAGATGAAGTCCATCAGTTTCACCGGGCTGCTGCAGCCGATGTTATAGACCTCGTGCATCGCGGGCGCCTTGTCCAGCACGCGCACCACCCCTTCGATGATGTCGTCGATGTAGGTGAAGTCGCGCATCATGTCGCCGTGGTTGAAGACCTTGATCGGCCGGCCCTCGCTGATGGCGCTGGCAAAAAGCATCGGAGACATGTCCGGACGGCCCCAGGGCCCGTACACGGTGAAGAAACGCAGGCCCGTGGCGCGGATGCCGTACAGCTTGCAGTAGCAGCTGGCCATCAGCTCGTTGGACTTCTTGGTGGCGGCATACAGGCTCACCGGGTTGTCTACCTTGTCCTCCTCGCTGAAGGGCGTCTTCTCGTTTCCGCCGTACACGCTGCTGGAACTGGCATACACCAAGTGCCGCACCGGGTAATGCCGGCAGCACTCCAGGATATTGACGAAGCCCACGAGGTTGCTGTCCACGTAAGCCCAGGGATTCTCGATCGAGTAGCGGACGCCGGCCTGCGCGGCCAGGTTCACGACAGCATCGAACTTCTCCGCCTCGAAGAGCTTCGGCAGCGCCTCGCGGTCCGCGATGTCCATCTTGACAAAACGGAAAGCCGGATGGGTGATTTCCCGCAAGCGCGCCTCTTTCAGCACGACGGGATAGTAATCGTTCAGGTTGTCAATGCCCACCACTTCGTCTCCGCGGCCCAGCAGGCGCTGCGAGAGGTGGTAACCGATGAAACCGGCGGCGCCGGTGACGAGAATTTTCATATAGATCAGAGGAAACTTATTTCTTATCGAACTCCTCGAAACGGGAATTGTTTGAGATGTACTCAGGCACGATCTGCTTCATCAGTTTCACCATCTCGGGGATGCGGACCTCGCGGCTGAGCGTTTCGAGTTCTGCGACGGCCGCGATGGCATCGTCATAATCGTACTCCCGTACGCGGGCGATACGGATGCGGTCGTGGGAGGTCCCGTCCGTATTCTCCTTATTGGAGAGAACCTCCTCGTAGAGTTTCTCGCCGGGGCGAAGACCGGTATAGACAATCTCGATGTCCTTGTCCGGCACGAAACCGGCCAGTTCGATCATCCGCCGAGCAAGCCGGTCGATTTTGACGGGTTGCCCCATATCGAAGACACAGATCCGGTTTTCCGTAGGCAGTGTCGCAGCCTCCATGACCAGGCGGCAGGCCTCGGGGATTGTCATAAAATAACGGGTGATTTCCTTGTCGGTCACGGTCACGGGGCCGCCACGCTCGATCTGTTCACGGAAACGGGGTATCACGGAGCCGTTGGAACCGAGCACGTTGCCGAAGCGGGTGGTCACGAACTTGGTGTTCCCGCGAACTTTACCGGCAGCGACCGCACGGCCAAGGCTCTGGACATAAATCTCCGCCAGGCGTTTCGTGCACCCCATGATATTGGTCGGATTGACGGCCTTGTCGGTCGAAATCATCACCATCTTCTCAACTCCGTACTCGATGCACTTGTCGGCCACGTTGCGGCTGCCCGCCACGTTCACGAGCACAGCCTCGCAAGGATTCTCTTCCATCAGGGGCACGTGCTTGTAAGCTGCGGCATGGAAGACCACCTGGGGCTTGTAGGTCCGAAAAGCGAAATCCAAGCGCGACGCCTGACGCACATCACCGATGACCGGAACGAACTTCAAGTCAGGATAATGCTCCTCCAACTCCAACCGGAGGTTGTGCATCGGAGTTTCCGCATTGTCGAAAAGGATGAGCCGGCCGATACCGAACCCGGCAAGCTGACGGCAGAGTTCTGATCCGATGGAACCCGCGGCACCGGTCACCAGCACCACCTTGTCCTTGAAATTCTGCCGGATGGCATCCATCGATATCTGGATCTCGTCACGGCCCAGAAGGTCCTCGATCTTGATCTTGCGGATCCTGAACGATTCCGCGCCTTCGGGCACCTCATCCACGGCAGGAGCGATCAGCACCTTCAGCCCGAGTTCCGAACAATAGCGCACCAGGCGGTCCTGCTCAACCACCACATCCCGTTCCGCCGTGAAAATAATACCGCCTAATGAAAAATTGCGGGACAGTTCTTCAAATTGTTCGAAAGAATCGAAGTGATAGACGCGCTGGTCGGCAATCATCGCATTTGCCAGGTGGGAATCGGTCGAGATGAGACCTACGACTTCATAGTGCCTGGATCCGCGCAGGCGCGTCACCATCGCAACGGATTTATCGTTATAGCCATAAACCAGGACGCGGGCGCGTTGCTGAAGAACCCGGATCTTCCGTTTATACGCATCGTAAACATAAATCATCACGACGCGGACCATGCAGAGCGCCATCGCGGAAAAAACCGCATCGGCGATGAGCATCACGATAACCACCGGTTCCAGCAATCCGAACACGAACAGAGCCAGGGCCATGATGCAAACCTTGCCAAAAGCCGCCAAGCCATAAATCAAGGTGTCCTTGAAAGAAAAATGGCGGATAATGATAACATAGGTCCTGAGGGCCAAAAACATTACCGCCGAACCGACGATGGATGAAATGCCCCAGCAGAAATTGAAGGTCCGCGAAAGCACCACGTCTTCCTTCAGCAGGAATGCGATAACCGCAATGGCGACCGAAACGATGAAGGAGATTACCAGGTCCATCAGAAACACGTATCTCCTCCCCAGGAACCGGGTGCTATATTTATCGAAATTCTTTCCCAAGCCCAGCATAAAACTCAAGCCGTTGGTTATTAATACACTTGCCCTAATTTATCACACAAAGATACTAAAATAAATCAGAACCGCAAGGCCAGGGTGGTGCAGACCGCCCCGCTCCAGGGGTCTATGGTCGGTACGATGGCGGCGTGAAGCGGCCGGTCCACGCCCAGCGTCACGTCCGGAATGTGCAGCAGGCGCTTGGTCGGTTCCAGCAGCCAGCGGCCCGCGTGCGCTGTCAGGATGCCCAGGCCCGCCCCGAAGAGGCAGTCGCTCATCCAGTGCCAGTTGTTGTAGTTGCGCATCACCGCCACCGTCGTGGCGATGGCGTACGCCCCGGCGCCCCAGCCCCAGCCGTACTCCATCCGCACCAGTTCCGCCCCCACGAACACCCAGTCGGTGTGTCCGGAAGGGAAAGAACGGTTGTCCACCCCGTTGGGCCGCGGCGAATCGATCACCGCCTTGCAGGTCCAGGAAATGGCCCCCAGCGTCAGGCACGCAAGGGACCCCTCGATCAGCCGGTCCACCAGCCCGTGCTCCGCGGGCACGCCGACCAGGCCCAACCCAACGTCCATCACGATGGGGACATATTGGATGTAATTATCGAAATTCCGTTCCGGACGGCCGGCGCGCCATTGCTCCTGGAACCAGCGGTTCACCGGCACGTCGATGGCGTCGTGGGCGAAGCAGTGGATGCCTATGCCCGTGGCGATCAGCGCCCCGGGGGCGATCAGTTCACGCGCATGGAATGCGGAGACGGCGGACGAATCCGGCCGGAATGCCATCTGCGCCCGCGCCGTCCAGCCGGAAAGCAGGACGGAGACAAGCAGCAGGGACAGCAGGCGTTTCATCGGCCGGCGTACATCTGCTCGTAATACTTCTGGTAGTCGCCGGAGGTGACGTTGTCCAGCCATTCCTGGTTGTCCAGGTACCAGCGCACCGTCCGCTCGATGCCCTCCTCGAACTGCAGGCTCGGCTCCCAGCCGAGTTCCTTCTGCAGCTTGGTGGAGTCGATGGCATAGCGCAGGTCGTGCCCGGCGCGGTCCGTCACGAAGGTGATCAGGTCCATGTCGGCCCCTTCGGGACGGCCCAGCAGGCGGTCCGTCGTACGGATCAGCACCTTGATGATGTCGATGTTCTTCCACTCGTTGAAACCGCCGATGTTGTAGGTCTCGGCGATGCGGCCGTTGTGAAAGATCACGTCGATGGCGCGCGCGTGGTCCTCCACGTACAACCAGTCGCGCACGTTCTCGCCCTTCCCGTACACCGGGAGGGGTTTGCGATGGCGGATATTATTGATAAACAGCGGAATGAGTTTCTCCGGGAACTGGTAGGGGCCGTAGTTGTTGGAGCAGTTCGTCACGATGGTAGGCATCCCGAAAGTATCGTGGAACGCACGCACGAAGTGATCGCTGCTCGCCTTGGCGGCGCTGTAGGGGCTGTGCGGCTGATACTTCAGGTCCTCGGTGAAGAACTTCTCCCCGTAGGCCAGGTGATGTTCCCCGCTGGAGGCCTTCGTAGTGAACGGCGGCTCGATCCCCTCGGGGTGCGTCATCTCCAGCGCCCCATACACCTCGTCGGTGGAGATGTGGTAGAAACGCTTGCCCTCCCAGTCGCCTTCCCAGCAGGCCTTGGCGGCCTGCAGCAGGCTCAGGGTGCCCATCACGTTGGTCTGCGCGAAGGTGAACGGATCCTTGATCGAGCGGTCCACGTGGCTCTCGGCGGCGAGGTGGATGATACCGTCCACCTGCTCCTCCTGCATCAACTTCAGCACGCCTTCGAAATCGCAGATGTCCATCCGCACGAAGCGGTAATTGGGCTTGTCCTCGATGTCCTTGAGGTTCGCGAGGTTGCCGGCGTAGGTCAGTTTGTCCAGGTTGATGATCTTGTATCGCGGATACTTGTTCACGAACAAACGCACGACGTGGCTGCCGATGAAACCGGCGCCGCCCGTGATGATCAGCGTTCTTTCGTAATTCATTTCGGTCGGAGTAATCAATATCGCACAAAAATAGTTAATTTTGTACACAATGGCAACGAGGCCTCCCATATATCTCTACACCGACGGCGCTTCGAGCGGCAACCCCGGCCCGGGCGGCTGGGGCGTGGTGCTCCGCTGCGGCGAGGTCCGCAAAGAATTGTCCGGCGGCTTCGCCTGCACGACCAACAACCGGATGGAACTGCTGGCCGTGATCAAGGGGCTCGAAGCCATCCGCTGGGAGGGCGCCCGGGTCCAGGTGTTCAGCGACTCCACCTATGTCGTCAACACGATCACCCAGGGCTGGAAGCGCAAGAAGAACCACGACCTCTGGGCGCAGTTCGATGCGCTCGCACCCCGTTTCCAACTGACATTCAATTGGATACGCGGACATGCCGGACATCCGGAGAACGAGCGCTGCGACCGTCTGGCCGTCGAGGCGGCCTCCCGCCCCGGCCTCCCGCCGGACAGCGGCTACACCCAGGACAACACTGTCATCCCCGGCCTGGCCGGGGACCAAAAATAAAACGATATGCAAAACGGAAAAATCATAGTGGGCATCACCCAGGGCGACTCCAACGGCATCGGCTACGAGGTCATCATCAAGGCCCTCGCCGACCCGCG
>CAMVGM010000061.1 GCA_947167015.1 uncultured Bacteroidales bacterium | reverse complement strand
GGCAGCTGGCCGTCGGCGATGCTGAAGCTGATGGCGCGGATGTGGTCCGCGATCACGCGCATCGCCACGTCGGTCTCGGCGTTCTCGCCGTATTTGTGGCCGGAAAGTTCGCCGATGCGGGCGAGCATGCCGGTGAAGACGTCGGAGTCGTAGTTGCTGTTCTTGCCCTGGAGCACGGCGCAGAGGCGCTCGAAGCCCATGCCGGTGTCGATGTTGCGGGCGGGAAGCGGCTCCAGATGGCCGTCGGAGAGGCGCTGGAACTGCATGAACACGAGGTTCCAGATCTCGATGACGTGCGGGTCGGACTTGTTGACCAGTTCGCGGCCGGGCAGGCCCGAGGCGGCCTTCTCTTCCGGGGTGCGGATGTCGATGTGGATTTCGGAGCAGGGACCGCAGGGGCCGGTCTCGCCCATCTCCCAGAAGTTGTCGTGCTTGTTGCCCAGGAGGATGTGGTCCTCGGGCAGGTACTTGCGCCACGCCTGGCGGGCCTCCTCGTCCAGCTCGGTGCCGTCTTCGGCGGCGCCCTCGAACACGGTGGCGTAGAGCAGGTTCTTGTCGATGCCGTACACGCCGGTCAGGAGTTCCCACGCCCAGTCGATGGCTTCGGCCTTGAAATAGTCGCCGAAGCTCCAGTTGCCGAGCATCTCGAACATCGTGTGGTGGTAGGTATCGTGTCCGACTTCCTCCAGGTCGTTGTGCTTGCCGCTCACGCGCAGGCATTTCTGAGAGTCCGCAGCCCGGTTGTACGGTGCCTTGGCATTGCCCAGGAAGATGTCCTTGAACTGGTTCATGCCGGCGTTGGTGAACATCAGGGTCGGGTCGTTTTTGACGACCATCGGCGCGGACGGCACGACGGTGTGACCCTTCGATGCGAAGAAGTCGAGGAATTTCTGTCTGATTTCCTTGGATGTCATATCAATAGCTACTTTTGTCGTTCAATTTTGAATCGAACCACAAAAGTAGCTATTTTCTACGAAAATACGAAACGCTACAGCGTCTCCTGCTTCAGACTCTCGATGTACTTGTCGATGCGGCGCAGCTGCTGCGGGATGCGGATGTTCTGCGGGCAGAGCGGCAGGCAGTGGCCGCAGGCGATGCAATGGTCGGCCTGGCGGACCGTCGGGATGGCCTCGTTGTAGGCCAGCAGATATTTGCGGCGCGCCTTCGCATAGTCCCGCTGTCCCTTGCTGACCACGTAGGTGCCGGCGGTGACGTTGTCGTTGTAGAACTTGAAGATGCCCGGGATGTTGATGCCGTAGGGGCAGGGCATGCAGTACTGGCAGCCCGTGCAGGGCACCAGCGGATAGTCCACCATCTCGTCGGCGACCTGCCACAGCAGTTTCTTTCCCTCGTCGTCCAGCGGCTGGAAGTCCAGGAAAGTTTCCAGGTTGTCCTGCAGGTGCTCCATATAGGTCATGCCGGACAGGGCGCACATCACGCGCGGGAAGCTGCCCACGTAGCGGAAAGCCCAGGATGCGATGGAACGCTCGGGCTCGATGGCCTTGAGCCGGTCGGTAAGCTGGGCGGGAATCTCCGCCAGGGCGCCGCCGCGAAGGGGTTCCATGATCACGATGGGGATCTCCCGTTTGTCCAGTTCGGCATAGAGGTAGTCCGCCCGGGTGTTGCGTCCGCTCGGATGCTCCCAGTCCAGGTAGTTCATCTGGATCTGCACGAAGTCCCAGTGGTACTTCTCGTGCAGGGCCATCATCTGGTCGAAGCCCTCCTGGTGGCCGTGGAAGGAGAATCCCAGGTGACGGACCCGGCCCGCCTCGCGTTCCTTCACCAGGAAGTCCACGATGCCGGAGTTCTCGAAACGGGACTGGAAATCGTCCCCGCTGCTGATTCCGTGCAGCAGGTAGTAATCGATGTAGTCCGTCTTGAAGATCTCCAGCGAGCGGCGGTACATCCGCTGGCAGTCCTCGAACGAAGAGGGGCCGAACATGGACAGTTTGGTGGCGATCTTCCAGCTTTCGCGCGGGTGGCGGTTCAGGGCCACGGAGGTGGCCCGCTCGCTATCGCCGCCCAGATACACCGGGGAGGTGTCGAAATAGTTGACGCCGTGCTCCATGGCGAAGTCCACCAGGCGGTTCACTTCATCCTGGTCGATATGGTTCTGTCCATCCTCGCCCTTGACCATCGGCCAGCGCATGCAGCCGTAGCCCAGGGTGCCGATGCCGGGATAGTTCTGGAGCATCGAACCGTGGAGGTCTTTGTTGCTCGTGGCTTCCGTCTTCTTGACGGCGCCGGGCGCGCAGGCGGCTACGCCGATCGCGGCGGCGCCCAGGCCTGCGGATTTGATGAATTCTCTTCTGTCCATGCTCTTTATGCGTTGGTGTGGTGAACGGAATTCCCGCGTACGGTGATGGCGCTGATGGGGCGCGACGGGCACAGGTTCTCGCAAGCGCCGCAGCCGATGCACTGCGCTTCGGCGACGGTCGGGACCGGGAACGCGCAGCCTTCCTGCTGCACCATCCGGATGGCGCCGGACGGGCAGTGGTAGGCGCAGTTGCCGCAGCTCGCCTCGCCCTTGGCGGCGAAGCAGATTTCGAGGTTGACGTGGGCGAGACCGATGGCGATGGTCTGCTTCTGCCCCGGCTTCAGGGGACGGATGGCACCGGCCGGACAGACCTGGTTGCAGGCGTTGCATTCCGGACGGCAGTAGCCGTTCTCGTAGCCCATCTCGGGCTGGAGGAAGTGTTCGAAGTCGGTGGAAGGGCGCAGCACCCCGTTGGGGCAGGCGCTCACGCAGAGCTGGCAGGCGGTGCAGTGGTCATAGAAGGACTTCACGCTGCCGGCGCCGGGCGGCACGAGGCGCGCTCCGCGCTGGGGATTCTGCTTCGGGACCACTTCGGCGAGGCCGCCCTGGTTGTGCTGGGCCCGGGCCGTGAGGGCCGTGCCGATGACGGCGGTGGTGGCGAGGAACGCCCGCCGGCCCGTATCGGCACCCTTGTCGGCACCCTTGTCATTCTGAGGCGCAGCCGAAGAATCTTTCTGCCCGCTCTGTCCGCCGAATCCCGCGAAACGGTATTTGATCGCACCTTCGCTGCAGTTGTCGATGCAGTCGAAGCAGTCCACGCAGCGGGAGTAGTCGATCTTATGGTTCTTGGTATCGATGCAGGAGGCCTTGCAGGCCTTGCCGCAACGGCCGCAGTTGATGCACTTGGAGGTGTCGATGGTATGGCGGAACAGCGAGAAGCGGCTCACCAGGCTGAGCGTCGTACCCACCGGGCAGACGGTGTTGCAGTACTCGCGGCCCCAGAGCCAGGCGCAGCAAAAGATGACCACCAGCGTCACGAGCCCCGTGATGAGCAGCGCCGGCACCACCGAGCCGTTCGCGGCGCCCGCGATGCTGCGGACGATGCGGCCGTAGGCGCTGTAGGGGGCGATCAGGGCGATGAGCATCTGGCCGCTCAGCACGATGGACACGATGGAGAGGGCCAGCACTCCGTAGCGCACCCAGCGGTGTTCCTTCACATAGGAGAAGCGCTTGAGGAACTGTTTCACTTTCGGTTTTTCCGCGGAACCGCTCTCTTTCAGTTTCTTGAGGCGGCGGGTCTGCGCATCCTGCAGCCACTTGCCGCCGGTGCGGCGGATCCACAGGACGAGGTCCTGGAAGACGCCCATCGGGCAGATGACGGAGCAGTAGATGCGGCCGAACACGAAAGTCAGCAACAGGATGCCGAGGATGACGGTGAGATTCAGGGCCAGGGCCGAGGGCAGGAACTGGAGCTTGGCCATCCATCCCCACCAGCCGTGGCCGATGCCCAGGAAGAGCAGGGTGATCCCCACGAGGAACACGGCTGCCAGGGCGATTCGGATCTTTCTTAACATAGGATAAAACGGTGTGGCGCAAAGATAGGAGAAATCCGCCAAAAAGAAATAACAGATTTTTCTGTTTTCTTTACCGATTCTTCAGTTTCTGCCGGCGGGTTTCGGCGGAATCGTGGCCGAAGAGCAATCTCGGCCCCTCGGCGGCGCGCCAGGCTTTCGAGTCGAAGTCTTCGGGGTCGCGGGGGCTGACGTAGGGTCCGTCGTGGTCGATGACGAACGACAGGTACGTGATCGGGTACCCCTGCTGCAGGAACAGCTGCTCGTAAAACGTCTGCACCGCCGTTACTTCCGACGGCATGCCGCCCGGCAGCTCGCCCCTGAAAACGTCCTTCGGACCCCACCGCTGCGCTTCGCTTGCGGTCCCCCCTCTTAACGTGCCGAGGGTGGCAGTGTTTTCCGGGGCGACTGCCGGGCAGGCTTTGCCATAGAGGTCCGAGGTGCAGGCGAGGATGCGCAGGCCGTTGACGCGGCAGACCGCGAGGGCGTATTCGTGCAGGAAACGGGAATCGGTCTTGAGATGGACGACGCCGCCGGGCACCAGGAAACTGCGGTAACGCTCCAGGAAAAGCGGCGAACACAGGCGGGAATTCTCGCTGCGGTACTGCGGGTCCGAGAAGGTCAGCCAGACCTCGGAAACCTCGCCGGGCGCGAAAAACGCCGTGATGAACTCCACCCGCGTCCGCAGGAACGCCACGTTCGGCAGCCGGTGCTCCGTCGCATACTTGGCACCCTTCCACAGCCGCGCCCCCTTGATGTCCACCCCGATATAGTTCCGCTCCGGATCCCGTTCCGCCAGCGCGATCGTATATTCCCCCTTCCCGCAACCCAGCTCCAGGACGAGCGGACGGCCGTTTCCGAAACGCTGCGCCCAGCAACCCTTGACGGCGTGGTCGCGCAGGTGGAAGTAGCCGTCGGCGAGGAGTTCCTGCGCCGAAGGCTGAAGGAGACAGGAGAAAGTCTCGTTCTCCGCGAATTTCCGCAATTTATCGTGTCCCATCCCGTTTCTTGTAAACGACGCCCCAGCCCAGCAGTTCCTCTTCCGCGCCCACCGGCCGCACGCTCAGCTGCCAGTCGCCCGCCTGCGCAGGAACGACCTCGCTGCGGTACGCCTCGCGCGAACCGCGGGGCCCCACGCTGCGCATATAGACCGTCTCGGAAAAGGCGTCGCCGGAAGGCGCCAGCCACTGTACGTTCAACTGGAGGTTCTCGACCGTTTGCCTGCGCGTACGGCTGTAGAACCAGAAATCATACGCCGCCGTCGTGTCCGTCAGCGGCAGGGTGTAGATATACACGCCGTCGCGCACCGTGTCCTGCCGGATGAAGGTCTCTCCCCCGTCCGGTTCCCGGCAGGCCTGCAGCATCCCTGCGAAGACCAGTGCCAAGGCGGTCAGCCACAAGCCGCGCCGGCGCATCTATTCGGTCGCTTTCTGCGGTTTCTTCCCGCCCCGAGCGCCGCCCTGGCGGGCTTTCTGGCCATTCCCCTTCCCGCGGTTCCTGCCCCCGCGGGAGCGCTTGCGCTTCGGCGTGTCGAAACGGCTGATGCTGTCGTCGCCCACCGCCGTCACGAATTCGGGCGTGTACGGCTCGGGTTCGCTGCGGAGCGACTCCGGCCGCTCCCCGGCGCGGTTCATCTCGATGATGTCCCACACGTCCGCGGCGGCCAGGGGATAGAGTTCGGCGTCGGAGGACTTGTCGTACGAGAAATACATTACCTCGCGGAGGATGTCCGTCTTGCGCAGGTAGGCCAGCCCGTCCTCGAACTCCAGCGGTTCGGTGACCTTCGGGATGCGGGACTGGGCGTCCAGGTAGTTGGCCACCTCATAGTTCAGGCAGCATTTCAACTTGCCGCACTGGCCGGCCAGTTTCTGCGGGTTCAGCGAGAGGTCCTGGCAGCGGGCGGCGGCGGTGGAGATGCTCTGGAAAGAAGAGATATAGTTGGCGCAGCAGAGTTCGCGGCCGCAGATGCCCAGCCCCCCGATGAGGCCGGCTTCCTGGCGGGCGCCGATCTGCTTCATCTCGATGCGGATGCGGAACTCCTCGGCGAAGACCTTGATCAGCTGGCGGAAGTCCACGCGGCCGTCGGCGATGTAATAGAAGATGGCCTTGGAGCCGTCCCCCTGGAACTCCACGTCCCCGATCTTCATCTCCAGGCCCATCTCCGCCGCGATCCGGCGCGCCTTGATCATCGTGTCCTGCTCGCGGGCGATGGCCTCCTGCCATTTCTCGATGTCGCTCTGGCGGGCCTTGCGGTAGATTTTCCGCAACTGGGCCGTCTCAGGGTCGATGCCCCGGCTCTTCATCTGCCGGCCCACGATCGGGCCTTCGAGCGTCACGATGCCGAGGTCCTGGCCCGTCACGGCCTCCACCACCACCAGGTCGCCCAGGCGGACGTTCTGGGGCGAGTCATTGATATAGAAGCCCTTGCGGGTGTTCTTGAAGCGCACTTCGAAGAGGTTGCGATACGTCCCGTCCGAGGCGTCCTTCAGCCAGTTATAGTCTCCGAGCTTGCAGCAGCCCGCCCGGTAGGTGCAGCGGGTCTCGCCCGTCTGCTCCTCGTGCGTGACCACGCAGCCGCGGAAGCAATCGTATTGGATGGATTCGTTTGTCGTCATATCAACAGGTACATTCGGTCGGCCATGTCGGCGAAGAGGATCTTCAGGTTGACATTGCGGCCGATCAGGGTCTGGGCGCGGTCCAGCACCGCGAGGGCTTCGCGCGGAAAGGTCTTGCGGCATTGTCCGGCCCAACGCTGCGCCTCCGGGGAAATCTCTCCGGACAGCCGGACTCCCTGCTGGACGAGGAAGACCTGGCGCAGACGGTCCGCCGCATAGGCGCAGAAAGCCTTTGCGCTCTCGCGCGAAGGCAAGGAGGCGATCCGCTCCGCCACCTCGAGGGCCCCAAGGAGGTCTTTGGCGAGCAGGGAGGCCATCAGTTCGTCCATCAGGGCCGCGTCGGCGAACTCCGCTTCCGGGGCTGCGCCGCCGCTTTGGATCCGGATCCGCTGGCAACGGGACGAAATCGTCGTCAGCACCTTCTCCGGCTGGTGTGCGATCAGCAGGAACTGCGTCTGCAGAGGCGGTTCCTCGATCATCTTGAGCAGGCGGTTCGCCGCCTCGGTGTTCATCCGCTCCGGCAGGTAGATCACTACCGCGCGGTAGCCGCCCTCCAGGGCGCTCAGGGAAAGCTTTTCGAGCAGGCGGCGCGCCTCGGAGACGGCGATCATCGGGCTCTTGCCCTCGATGCCCAGCGCCTCCAGCAGTTCCGCTTCCCGGAAGCGGGGATTCGCCGCCACCAGCTTCCGGAGCGGCTCCATGTACTGCTCCGAAAGGTATCCGGCCGCCGTAGGGAAGACGAAATGTACGTCCGGATGGATCAGTTTGGCGATCTTGCCGCAGGAAGGGCAGCTGCCGCAGGAGTCCCCGCCGCTGCGCTGCCTGCAATAGAGGTACTGCAGGAAGGCGAGGGCCAGCGGGAAGGCCCCGCCGCCGTCGTCCTCGTGGAAGAGGATCGCGTGCGGCACCCGGCCGGAATCCACCATCCCGACCAGCGCCCGGATCACGTCCGGGTTGCCCTGCAACTGTGCAAACCTCATACTTCGCGCCAGACGTTGTAATGTGCGATTTCGACAAGCGCCTCCCGGGCCGGGCCGTCAGGGAAGGCGTCCAGGGCCTTCACCGCCCGGTCCACCCACTCGCCCAGGCAGCCGACCGCCCGGGCGATCCCGTCCCGTTCGAGGACGAAGCGGCGGATCTCGTCACAATATTCCGGATGCTCCGGTATCTGCCGCACCATCGTGCGGATCTCTTCTTCGCGGGGCGACCCTTCCAGGGCGCCCAGCAGCGGGAGGGTGATCTTGCACTCCCGCAGGTCCACGCCGACCGGCTTGCCCAAGGCGTCCGTTCCGGCATAGTCCAGGATGTCGTCTTTGATCTGGAAAGCCGTGCCGAACGCCTCCGCGAAGGCGCGGGCGGCATCCAGCAGGGCGGCGGGGGCGTCCACCGACACGGCCGCCGTCTGCGCGGCGGCGCTGAACAGCGACGCCGTCTTGCAATGGATGATGCGCAGATAGTCCTGCATCGTGGTATCGGCCGAGGAGGCCTTCTCCAGCTGCAGCATCTCCCCTTCCGCCAGATCGGTCAAAGTATTGGAGAACAAGCGGATGGCCGCTTCGCGGTGCTCCGCCTCCACCACCAGGTCCACGGCCCGGGCCAGCCAGAAGTCCCCCACCAGCACGGCGGCGGAAGGGCCCAGGAGGGCCGCCACGGTCGGCCGGCCGCGCCGCTGCGTACTCCCGTCAGCGACGTCGTCGTGCAGGAGCGTGGCGTTGTGGAAGAGCTCTGTCGCCGCGGCGAAGCGGACGCTGTCTTCCGTAGGCGTACCGAGCGCCCGGGACATCAGCAGGGAAAGTTGCGGACGCAGCAGTTTGCCTGAATTCGACAGGATGCGACCGTTGGTCTGCCCGAGCAGGCCTACGTCGGAGGACAGGCTTTCCCGGATCAGGGCCAGCATGCGGTCCCAATCCGTTCCGAGATATGCGATGATATCCTGCCTGCTCACAACAAGGTTTTCAGTTCTTCAACCGTTTCGGGAAAATGGATCATGGCGCGGGATTCCGCATCCATCATCCCGCGTTCCACATACAGGTCCAGCTGCCGCTTGAAGGGATCGTAGAATCCTCCGGGGTTGAATACGATGATACGGCCGGGGTAGCGGCCGAGCTTGGCGAGACAATAGGTCTCCGCAACCTCGTCCAGGGTGCCGATGCCGCCGGGGAGCGCGATGGCCAGGGAGGTCCCCTCGCGCATCACGTCCTTGCGCTCGGACATCCGGTCCGTCCAGATGCACTCGGTCAGGCGGGGATGCTCGAAACCCTTCATGAAACGGGGCAGGACCCCGATCACGCGGACGCCGTGCTCCAGCGCCTCATCGCAGACGTGGCCCATCGTGCCGCGCCAGGACCCGCCGGACACGATATCATATCCTGCCAAACAAGCTGCGCGGACAATCTGCCGCGCAGCTTCGTTGTAGGCCGGATCGATGTCGCGACTGGACGAGCAATAGATGACTGCCCGCTTGTCCGACATGGAATTAGAACAGCAGGGCGACGGAAGCGGAAATGCCGTTGCACTTCTGCCCGGCGATCGGCGAAGCGACGTCGCCGATGTTGATACTCTTTCCGTTGTACACCAGGCCCATGTTCCAGAAATACCGGACAGACACCTGGACGTGCTTGATCAGCTCGACACCGGCACCGAGACCCACGCCGTACTCCATCTTGCTCTTGATGTTGTCCCAGGTCTGCTTGGGCTGACCCTGGCTGAAGGCCACCGTATTGCTGACGGCATAGCCGACGAACGGCTCCACGAAGCCATACACGCGGGCGAGACCGAGGTCGAGGCCGGCCTGCACCTGGACGGGAATCTCAAGGTAACCGGTCTTGTACTCGAAGTTATCCAACGTGGTCTCTTTGGAAAGCATATCGAACTTCGAACCCTTCATATTGTAAAGGATGGAGGGCTGGATAGCCAGGAGGCCGAGATCCAACTTGTAGGTCAGACCCACGTGATAGAGGCTGATGTTCTTCACATCCTCCATCGCGGACTTGAGGTCGGACTTGGAAGAGGTGATACCTGCCACGACACCCAGCTGGGCATGTGCGCTCACAGCAACGAGCAGGGAGGCGACAATGACGATTAATTTCTTCATATTCATAAAGTTAAAAAAGGTTACATCAAATTTTCGAGACGGGTGATGATTTCCTGTTTCGGAACGATGCCGACCGTGCGGTCGGCCAGTTCGCCGTTCTTGAAATACAAGAGGGTGGGGATGTTGCGGATGCCGTACTTGACCGCGATCTCCTCGCAGTCGTCCACGTTGCACTTCGCGACGACGGCGCGGCCCGTCAGTTCGGCGGCCACTTCGTCCACGGTCGGGGAAAGCACACGGCAGGGCCCGCACCAGGTGGCCCAGAAATCGATCAGGACAGGCACGGGCGACGCCAGCACCTCTCCGATATTGTTTTCATTGATAACTACTTCCATAATACTGATATTTAACCTGCCGCCCGGGACCGGACGGCAGGTACAAAGATAATAAATTAATAGAAAGTTTCAATACCCCAGACGAAAGCCCGGAGACCCAGGTCGGGCGCTTCTTCGTCCTTGGCCTTGAGCGCGGCGAGCAGCGGGGCTACCTTTTCGTCCTTGCACATCACGAGCAGCGCGTGGTTCATCTCGGGCCACGCGTGGTTGCCGAAACGCGGGAATCCGTTGAAATCTCCCTTGCCCTCGACGTTCTCCCAGCGGGTGAAACCGCGCTGTCCGTGAGCGGCGAGCAGCTCCACGATCTCTTCGTTATATGCCTGGTTGTAGGCGATGAACACAGCTTTCATTTCCGATTCCTCCTTTTTTCAGATCTCCGTTCCATCCGGTTGGTGAACGAGCAATAGACGGTCGGGATGAGCACGAGGGTGATGAGGGTCGAGACCGACAGGCCCCAGCATACGGTGATACCCAGCGAACGCCACAGTTCGGAGCCCTCGCCCCGGCCGACGGCCATCGGGAGCATACCCAGGACCGTGGTCAGCGTGGTCATCAGGATCGGCCGCAGACGGCTCTTGGCGGCCGTCGTGGAGGCGTCCCGGATGTTCATCCCGCGCTCGCGGCACAGGATCGTGTAGTCGATCAGCACGATACCGTTCTTCACCACGATGCCGATCAGGATGATAATGCCGATGATGGACATCACGCCGAGGGCGAGCCCGTTGATCCGCAGGCCGAGCAGCACGCCCACCAGGGCGAACGGCACGCTGAACATGATCACGAACGGCGCCATCAGCGACTCGAACTGGGAGGCCATCACCATATACACGAGCAGGATCATCAGGACGATCAGCAAGAGCATCTGTCCGAACATCTCCTGCTGGTCCTCATAGTCGCCGGCGATCACCGTGGACAGTTCGGACGGGATCTCCATCCCGTCGATGATGCGGTTGCAGGTCTCCACGGCGTCGCTCAGGGCGGCGCCCTTCGCCACGATGCCGGTCACGGTGATCAGGCGGGAGCGGTCCTTGCGCTCGATGGTCGGCGGCACGAGGCCCTCGACCACGGTGCCGAGTTCCTTCATCTTGACGGAAGCGCCCGCGGGCGTGGTCACGACGATGTTTTCCATATCCTCGACGCTGGAGCGGAACTGCGGCGCATAGCGCACGCGGATATTGTATTCCTCACCGTCCTCGCGGTAGAGCGAAGCCACGGTGCCGCTCATCGCGGCGCTGAACGCCGAGGCGGCGGTGGTGGAATTGAGTCCGTTGAGCGCGAGTTTCGTACGGTCGAAGTCCATCCGGAGTTCCGGCGTGTACTCTTCGCGGCTGACGGTGACCTGGGTGAAGGCGGGATCCTCCTTCATCCGGCTCATCAGTTCCTGCGCCACGCGGTCCGTCTCGCCGAAATCATAGCCGTACACCTCCACGTCTACGGTGGTGGCGCCGCCCATGCCCATGCCCTCGGAGACCATCGCGCGGCGGATCTCCGGATAGCCGGCACAGATGCCGCGCAGCACGTCCGCGATCTCGGCGGCGGTACGCTTGCGCGTGCTCGAGGTACCGATATTGATGTTCAGCGACAGGATGTGCGTGCCGTTGCTCTGCATGCTCGCGAAGGTGTTGTCCGTGTCGGCCTGGCCAAAGGTGGCGTTGAGCACCTGGATTTCCGGAACGGCTTCGCGGATGTCAGCGTAGATGCGCTCGTAGAGGTCGCGCGTGACGTCCTGCGCCGTACCCATCGGCAGGTTGATGGTGACGGTCAGGCGCTCGGAGTCGCCGCGGGGGAAGTATTCGGTCTTCAGGCCGGGCATCAGCAGCACCAACGCCAGGATGAAGACGCCGCCGAAGGACAGGATGACCAGCTTGCGGCGCTTGGTGGCCCAGTGGATGACGTGGGCGTAGCCGCGGGAGATCTTGTCGATGAAGCGGTTGATCGGCACGAAGATGGCGTTGTACAACTTCCCGTGCGTCGTGTCGCGCTTGAGCCAGCGGGAGCACAGCATCGGCACGAAGGTCAGGGCGGCGGTCGTGGAGACGATCATGATGATCGAGACGATCCAGCCCAGCTGGCGGAACATGATGCCGGCCATGCCGTTGATCATCGTCAGCGGGAGGAACACGCAGAGCATCGTCAGGGTGGAGGCGATGACGGAGATGCCCACCTCGCCCGTGCCGTGCACGGCCGCCTCCTTGGGTTTCTCGCCGCGGGCGATGTGCGTCGAGACGTTCTCCAGCACCACGATGGCGTCGTCCACGACCATGCCAATGGCGATGGCGAGCGCGGACATCGAAATGATGTTCAGGGTGTTGCCGGTGGCGTACAGGTACATCAGCGAGGCCAGCAGGGCCAGCGGGATGGACAGGACGATGATGAAGGTGGACTTCCAGTTCCCCAGGAAGAGGAAGACCACGAGCATGACCACCAGGAAGGTGATGAGGATGGTCT
>CAMVGM010000060.1 GCA_947167015.1 uncultured Bacteroidales bacterium | reverse complement strand
CCATACTCTTCCACATCGGTTCCCTGGAGATCCGCTGGTACGGCCTGCTGTTCGTATCCGGCTTCGTCATCGGCTGGTATCTGTTCAAGTGGTTCTTCACCCGGGAGAAACTGGACACCAAACTGATGGACCCGCTGCTGTACACCCTGCTCATCGCCACCATCGTGGGCGCCCGGCTCGGGCACTGCCTCTTCTACCAGCCGGATTACTACCTGGGTTCCTGGGAGGGCTTCTGGGAGATCTTCATGCCCTGGAAGGGCGGACTCGCCAGCCACGGCGGCGCCATCGCCCTGCTCCTGGCGATGTGGTGGTTCGCCAATCATTACGGCAAGAAGAACGACTTCGATTTCCTGTGGATCATGGACCGCCTGTGCATTGCGGTGGCCTTCGCCGGCTGCATGATCCGCCTCGGCAACCTGTTCAACTCCGAGATCTACGGCGACGTCACCTCCCTGCCCTGGGGCTTCATCTTCGACCTGCGGGGCGAGACCGAACCCAAGCACCCGACGCAGTTGTACGAGGCTACCTCCTACCTCCTGCTCGGCCTGTTCCTGGTCTGGATGTACAAGAACCGGCTGGACAAGGTCCACCGGGGCTTCTTCTTCGGCGCCTTCCTGCTCGGCTGCTTCGGCATGCGTTTCCTCATCGAGTTCATCAAGGAGCCGCAGGTGGAATTCGAGAACACGATGGTCCTCAACATGGGCCAGCTCCTCTCCATCCCCTTCATCCTCGCCGGCATCGGCCTGCTGGTCTATGCCGCCAAGTCAAAAAAACCGGCCGCGGTAGTGCACCCGCAGCCGGTCAAGAAAGCGCCCACGCACGTCGCGCACGGGCTCAACGGTTAATCCACGCGGACATACCACTGGTCCTCGCCGAAAAGTACGAGCTGGTCGCCCTGCTGGCGCAGCCCGAAGAGGTTCATGCTCTCCGGAGCCGGGTGGTTCAGCCAGACGATGACGTTGCCGCGGGGATCCTTCGCCACGCAGAGCAACTGCGGGATGCCGTAGTCGCCGTCGTCATCGACGTTCCAGACGCTGGACTCCCCGAATTCCGGATCGATCTCGGTCGTATTCACCCAGGTGGCCTTGACCTTGCCGCCCTCGGTCCAGGCGATCACGATCATCGCCTCGCCGTCCTTGATCTCGAACTCGCAGATGCCCAGGCGGCCGTCTTCCTCGCGGAGGTTGCCGATGTAGCGTGACTGCTTCACCTTGCGGCCATAGCGGTCCGCCATCTGCTTTTCGAAGGAGGCCCCCATGGACTGCTCCTTCTCGGGATATTTCCAGCGGCTGAAGGAAGGGAAGCGGTGCTGCGCCACGAACCAGGAGTCCGCCACCAGCGCGACGACCTCAAACGGGTCGTAGCCGCGGAACATCTGCTTGCGGACGCTGTCCGGTACGCGCAGTTCGTAGTAGGCGCCCTGCATCCGCTCCGCCTGCCAGGGAGAATAGCCCCACAGGGCCTCCTCGTCTTTGGAACGGTCCTTCACGAAGTGCAGCTGCTCGTAGTTCTGCTTGAACAGCAGCCAGCGGTCCGTCGAGAAATCGTGTCCCTCGGGTACGCTCGGACGCACGAAGGTGGAGAAATTGTTGTCAGGGTAGGCGTAAGCCGGCAGCGAGCCACGGTAATTCCAGGCATAGCGTATACCGCTGCCGACAAAGGCGCCCGGCTCGGCATATTGCGTTTCCTGGTTGAAGTACACGTCGGTCACCTCCCGCTTGCGGGAAAGGGCTTCCGAAGAGATGCCGGCCACGGGGAGGGCCTTCCCGGCCACGTTGACGGCCTCCGGAAGGTTCACCGTCCCGGAGTAGAAGCCGTAGTCCCAGAGCAGCAGGCGCGTCGCTTCGTCTATGTACTTGTACAGGTAGCCGTTGACGTCCGCCACGTAGATCGATGCCCGGTTGTACTCGCCGCCCAGGGTCATCCCCAGGCCGAACGGAGAACCTCCGGCGTTGAAATGGTCCGTGAGCACGAGTCCGCCGTCAGCGTCCAGCCTCGCTTCCAGCGTGTAGTCGAGATTGTCGTCCTGCAGGTTGTAACGGAAGCCGTCCGCCTCCGCCGGGAACCAGCCGTCGGAAGAAAGGATGGCCGTGCGGCCGTCGGCACGCCCCAGGTTGACCTTGAAGCAGGCCTTTCCCTGGCCGTCGAAAACCACCAGGGCCCAGCCTTCGCGGACGTTGTCGCCTTCCTCGCCGTCCGCGCTTTTCATGAAGAGCCCGCCACGGGCCGCCTCGACGGTCTGCGCCGGCAGCAGGGCGGAGCCGGCCAGCAGCGCCAGGCCGGCGATCAACAGTTTCTTAATCATATTCGATGTCATCTTCCATGTTTGCCATCCGCTCGTCGCGGAACAGGGTACCGGACTTGAACGCGTCGCTGCCGGTGATATTGACCGCATAGGAAAAACCCTCCTCCCGGGCCGTGAATTTACCTGTTCGGATGCGGTTCTCCATCTTCAGGGTACCGTCCTCCTCCAGGCGGCCGTAGCCGGTCTGGCGGAAAGCGTACTTGGCGGATTCGTCATCTCGGTCCGTTTCGAAGAAGGAGCCGTAGTAGGTCTCGCTGAGGTCGCCGTCGGGATTGTAGCGCGTCAGGTAGAAGTGCCAGTCGGGGGTGAGCATCACCTCCACCGAATCGCCGCCGTCCTCGGCCATGAAGAGGCCGTAGCTGTTGAACCAGGGGATCTCGGTACGGCCGCCGCGGGCATCCAGGGCATAGATGGTCTGGTACGAGTACATCGTCTCGCCGTCCTCGTCCTCCCAGGGACCGCCGCCTCCGCTCTCGAAGCCCGTCACGTCCTTGAAGCCCGGCAGCGGGTCGCTGAGTTCGGGCTCGCCGTGCTGCATCGCGTAGAACACGCCGCAAATCTTCACCTCGCCCCCGTCCGTCACCACGCAGACGACGGGATTGTAGTCCTGGCCGATCGTGCCGAGGAACACCCCCTTGCACAGGCCGTTGATGCCGGTGAACTGGTTGTCTCCCGACGCGATGACGAACATGTCTTCCTCCCAGCCGATGCTCGCGAGCGACTCGGGGTTGCAGGTCAGCACCGGACGGCCCGCCTCCAGGCGCACCCGGATCCCGAGGTCGTTTCCGTCGAAGTCCTCGCCGTAGTCGAACTGCGTGAAGCCTTCCAGCGGCGCCGGCAGGGGCAGGGACACGTCCTTCACCCCGCCGCCGCGCGGCAGGCGGACCTTCCCGCCCTGCTTGTCGAGCCAGGGATTGAAGGTGACGGAATGCCCGGCATTGTCCACGCAGACCACCTCGCTGTTCGCCTTGCTGAAATTGCAGGACACCAGCACCGGCTCGCCCGTCTCGCTGCGGTAGAGGACCTCCTGGTCGCCGTCAAAGACGCCGGGACCGTCCCGGTTGACGGACAGGGTGGCCATCGGGTCGCGCGGGATCACCAGGAAGATCTCCCGGCCCATGCCGGTGTCCACCTTGGTCGCTCCCACGATCTGGGGGAAGGTCTTGGTCAGCCGGACATAGGACGGTGCCGCCTCCAGGGCGGCGAAGGAGTCATAGTATCCCAGGAAGGCCACGGCGACCACGTCGCCCTCCTGCCAGTCGATGTCGACCGGCTTGGCGCCCGGCGCCTTGGGCTTGCACCCCGCCAACAAAATCAGCGCCGCCGCGGCGGCGCTGAATGCGAAAATGAACCTTCTCATATCAGCCGCGGATTGCTGCGATGCCCGGGAGGTCTTTCCCTTCGAGGGCCTCGAGCATGGCACCGCCGCCCGTGGAGACGTAGCTGACCTTGTCGGCGTAGCCCATCTGGGTCACGGCCGCGACGGAGTCGCCGCCGCCCACGAGGGTGTAGGCACCCTGCTGGGTGGCCTCGGCGAGGTCCTCGGCGATCTGAAGCGTACCCTTGGCGAAGGTCGGCATCTCGAACACGCCCACCGGGCCGTTCCACAGCACGGTCTTGGAGCCGAGGATGACCTCTTTCCAGATCTTCAGGGACTCGGGACCGGCGTCCATGCCCTCCCAACCGTCGGGAATCTCGGTGGACGGGACGATTTGGGTGTTGGCCTCGTTGCTGAAGTCGTCGGCCACGACGGTCTGCACGGAAAGGAAGATCTTCACGCCCTTCTCCTTCGCCTTGGCGAGGATCTCGAGGGCCTGCGGCATCAGGTCGTCCTCGTGCAGGGAGTTGCCGATCTTGCCGCCCTGGGCCTTCAGGAAGGTGTAGCCCATGCCGCCGCCGATGATCAGGTTGTCCACCTTCTCGAGCATGTTCTCGAGCACGGCGAGCTTGGAAGAGACCTTGGAGCCGCCGATGATGGCGGTGAAGGGCCGCTTGGCGTTCTTCAGGACGTTGTCGATGGCCGCGATCTCGCCTTCCATCAGGTAGCCGAACATCTTGTCGTTCGGGAAGTAGTCGGCGATGAGGGCGGTGGAGGCGTGGGCGCGGTGGGCCGTGCCGAAGGCGTCGTTGATGTAGCAGTCGGCATAGGAGGCGAGGGTTTTCACAAAGTCCTTCTGGCTCTCCTTGACGGCCTTCTTGGCAGCCTTCTTCTCCTCGTCGGAAGCGTCCTCGGCGAGTCCGCGGGGCTTGCCCTCTTCCTCGGCGTAGAAGCGGAGGTTCTCAAGCAGCAGGGCCTCGCCCGGCTTCAGGGCGGCCACTTCGGCCTGGGCCTTCTGGCAGTCCGGCGCGAACTTCACGGGAGCGCCGAGGCACTCGGCCACGTGGTCCACGATGTGGCGCAGGGAGTACTTGTCCGTCACGCCCTTCGGACGTCCGAGGTGGGACATGATGATGAGGGAGCCGCCGCCCGCAAGGACTTTCTTGAGGGTCGGCATCGCCCGGCGGATGCGGGTGTCGTCCGTGATCTCGAAATTCTCATTGAGGGGCACGTTGAAATCTACGCGCACGATCGCCTTCTTGCCGGCGAAATCATAGGAATCGATGTTTTGCATATAGATAAAGAGTTGATTGTTCCGAACCACAAAATTAACAATAATTTCCGTATTCTCAACGCGTCATCCGGACGACGATGGAAAGCGGGAGCGCCTTGCCGAAACGGTCGCCGAGCGCGAGTTCGCCGCTCTCCAGCTCCACCGCGTGCATCGCCTGCCGCACCAGCGTCTCGCCCAGCAGGGCGGAATAGCCGTTGGAATAGAGGTTCAGCACCAGGAAGGCGTCCTGCGGGGCCAGGATCCCTCCCACCGCGCGGAGCATCTCGAACAGGCACTCGTCCAGTTTCCATTTCTCTCCGTCCGGGCCGTGCCCGTAGGCGGGCGGGTCGAGGATGATGCCGTCGTAGCGGTTGCCGCGCCGCTCTTCCCGCCGGGCGAACTTCATCGCGTCCTCCACCACCCAGCGGATGCCGTCCAGGCCGCTGTGCTCCATGTTTCCGCGGGCCCAGGTCACCACCTGGCGCACCGAATCGAGGTGCGTCACGTCGGCTCCGGCGGCCTTCGCGGCCAACGACGCCGCCCCGGTGTAAGCGAAGAGGTTCAGCACCTTCGGCACCTTTCCGCCCGCAGCGAGCGCCCGGGTCTGCCGATAGATCCAGTCCCAGTTCGGCGCCTGCTCGGGGAACACCCCCACATGCTTGAAAGAGGTCAGCCCGAGGCGCAAATCCATCTTCAGGCCATCGGCATTCCGATAGGCGATCCACCACTGGTCATCCATCTTCTTCAGACGGTTCCAGGTGCCGCTGTCCTCCTTGCCCGCCTTGCCGAAACCGGCGCCGGGCGTGAAGGTCGTGTGCGCGAGCCGCCGCCATTCCGCGTCGGGCAGCGACTTGTCCCAGAGCGCCTTCGGCTCGGGCCGTGCGAGCACGTAGGAACCGAAGCGCTCCAATTTCTCGCCCGCGCCGCTGTCGAGTAGTTCGTAGTCTTTCCAGGAAGATGAGGGGAATTCAGCCATAACGGGGAAACTCTATGAGGCAGCTTCGTCCGCCGCGTCCAGCAGGGCCGTCAGGGCGTCGGTGATCTTCTTCGCGTCCTCGGCGTCGCCGCCCTGCTTCATCACGTCCGCGAGGAAGTAGATGTACTGGCCCACCAGTTCGAACTCGTCGGGCGCCCATTCGTAGAACTCGATGTAGAACCTGGCGCTCTGCAGCAGTTCCGCGGCCATGCCGGCGGCCAGCGCCCGGGCCTTGTCCGGCTGACCGAGCTTGTAGTAGTCCTCCACCAGGGAGATGACCATGTAGTCGTTGCCGGAGAAGCCCAGCGGCACCGTTTCCATCGGATAGTGCTGCATCACCTCGCAGCACTTGTCCACCATCGCGAGGGCGCGGGCATCCTCGCCCGCTTTCATGAAGGCGTCGGCGCAGGTAACGAACAGACTCCGGATGGACATCACCCCGAGGTGGGTGTACATATTCTGGTAATCAATGAAATAGTCGTCCCGGGCCAGGTCGTCCCAGCTGTACACCTCCGTCATGTTGCGGTACAGTTCGTCCGTATCCACGAAGCCTGCCGTGGTGGTGGTCGTCTTGTTCTTGATGGGGACGAACTTGAAGGAGTAGCCGCAGAACTCGAGGTACTCCTTGATGCCGATGTTCAGGTCGCCTCCCATGTTGAGCAGGTGCAGCGGGCGGTCCCACTGGTAGCCGGCCAGCAGGTCGAGCATGAAGAGTTCGGGCTTGCTGAGGTATTCCTTGTCCTTGGGGATGTTGAACACGATGGAATCGGGCACCTGGTCCGCGAACTTCTCGTCCACGATGCCGTACTTGAAGACATTCTCGCGGTTGACCGGGATCACGATCTTGCGCGAGGCGATGTAGTCCACCTTGCGCCCGCTCGTCATCGGTGCCTTCACCTGCGGGTGCTTGAAGAGCATCATCACGTCGGCGATGGACATCTCCCCGCCCTGCGTGTCGTAGATGGGGATCCATTCGTTGGTCCCGTAGAGGTACTGGTCCGGACCCACGCTCAGCGGCAGCGGGGCCGAGGCGTTCACCGCCCATTTCATCTGGTCGATGTGCCAGTCGGTGCCGAGCAGCGAGGTGTTGCAGATGCGCACGTCGGTGCGGACGTCCTCGACCTCCTGGGCGTACCAGAGCGGGAAAGTGTCGTTGTCGCCGTGGGTCACGAGGATGCCGTTTTCGCCCACGGATTCCAGGTAGTTGCGCGCCATCTCCACCGCGGTGCGGCGGTTGGAGCGGTCGTGGTCGTCCCAGTTCTGCGCGGCCATCAGCACGGGCACGCACAGGCAGGCGGCGCTCAGCACGCCGGCGGTCAGCGTACCGCCGCGGCCCTTCCGGGCGCCTTCGATCCAGCTGTACAGCGCCGCGACGGCGAGTCCCGCCCACGCGCTGAAGAAATAGAAGGATCCCGCATACGCGTAGTCGCGCTCACGCACCTGGAAAGGCGGCTGGTTAAGGTAGAGCACGACGGCGATGCCGGTCATGAAGAACATCATGAAGGTCAGCCAGCAGCCGCGCTTGTCGCGGTCGAACTGGAAGAACAGGCCCAGCAGGCCCAGCAGCAGGGGCAGGAAGAAGTAGTGGTTCTTGCCCTTGTCTTCCGCCAGCACGGAGGGCGCGTCCGACTGGTCGCCGAGGCGCAGCCGGTCGATGAAGCCCACGCCGCTCTCCCAGTTGCCGTGGAAGATGTTTCCCGGGCTGGGGGCGTGCACCTGGTTCTGGCGTCCCACGAAGTTCCACATGAAGTAGCGCCAGTACATCCAGTTCAGCTGGTAATCGAAGAAATACAGCAGGTTGGCGCCCATCGAGGGCTTGCGCGCGGATGCGCCGGCAATCTTGCGGCCCTTGCCGCCCGTGTAGGTGTTGTAGAAATCTTCGTAGCTCCCGTCGGGGCTGGTGCTCCACATACGGGGGAAGAGCATCTTGCCCGCGGCGTCATATTTGGCGTCGATGGGGCCCTCGACTTTCTTGTATTTCCCGTCCAGGGGGGCCCAGTAGGTCGTGGTCTTGAGTTCGTAGGGGGCGCCGTAATACTGTCCGTAAACCAGCGGCGTGCGCCCGTACTGTTCGCGGCTCAGGTAGCGGACCAGCGTGAAGGCGTTGTCCGGCTGGTATTCGTTGGTCGGGGTCTTGGCGCAGGAGCGGATGATGTCGATACTGAACACGGAGAAGCCGATCACGATCGTCGTCAAGCACAGCAGGGCGGTGTTCAGGAACAGCTTTTCCTGCTTCAGCGTCCGGTACAGGCCCCAGAAGCACAGGGCGAGCAGGGCAGCCAGGAAGAAGGCGGCACCGCTGTTGTACGGCAGGCCGAGGACGTTCACGAAGAAGAGGTCGCAGTACGCCGCCAGCTTGGGCAGGTAGGGGATGAACAGGAAGACGATCAGGCCCAGGATCAGCGCGCCGACCAGCAGGACCTTCACCAACTCCCAGAACGTGAACGGCCTGTCCTCGCGCTGCCGGTAGTAGTACATGAACACGAGGACCGGGATGGCGAGCAGGTTGAGCAGGTGCACCCCGATGCTGAGGCCCATCAGGAAGGCGATCAGCACGATCCAGCGCAGGGCGTGCGGCTCGTCGGCGCGGTCGTACCACACCGTCATCAGCCAGAACACCACGGCGGTGAGCAGCGAGGACATCGCGTACACCTCGCCTTCCACGGCGGAGAACCAGAAGGTGTCCGAGAAGGCGTACACCAGGGCGCCCACGAGGCCGGACCCGAAGATGGCGATCGCCTGGCCGGCGGTGCGGGAACCGTTGGCGGACGGGCGCACCAGGCGCTTGGCGAGCCAGACGACCGTCAGGTAGAGGAAGAGGATCGTCAGGCCGGAACACAGCGCGCTCAGGGCGTTCACAAGGATGGCCGCGTGCATCTTGTCCCCGAACAGGGTGAAGAAACGGGCAACCAGCTGGAACATGGGGTTTCCCGGGGGGTGTCCGACTTCGAGTTTATAGGATGAAGCGATGAACTCGCCGCAGTCCCAATAGGACGCGGAGGGCTCGAGGGTCAGCAGATAGGTGACGGTCGAGACCACGAAGGCGAGCGCCGCACAGATCCGGTTCCACAGGGTGAATTTCTTCTCGTTCATAACCTGCAAAGGTACAATTAAAAATCCTTATCTTTGCAAAAATTATCCCAGATGGCACAACAGGACTGGAAAAGCCGGCTCGGGGTCGTGTACTCCACGAACCCCGATTTCAAATATGAAACCGTACAGGAGCAGGAAGCGGACACGCTCCCGCCGGAACGCCAGCGCCTTACCGTCCGCATCGACCGGCGCCGCCGCGCCGGCAAGCAGGTCACGCTCGTGGAGGGTTTCGTGGGCCGGAGCGAAGACCTCGCCGCCCTCGCCCGCACCCTGAAGACGCGCTGCGGCGTGGGCGGGTCCGCCTCCGACGGAGAGATCCTCATCCAGGGCGACCTCCGCGACAAGGTCGTCGCCCTGCTGACTTCGATGGGCTACAACGCGAAAAGGGGCAACTAGCCGATGGAGGAGCTGTTCAGGCAGGGCACGCTGGAGATGTCCGCCACCCCGCTCGGGGACCTGGCGGGGGCGCCGGCGTGGGGCGAAATCCTGACCAACCAGCTGCTCGCCGTGCTCGCCGTCATCCTTCTCGTGGCCGCCCTGCCGGACTTCTTCCGGCTCCTGCCGGACCTGCTCTACAGTTTCGACCGTTCGCGCGGGGCCGCCGCGCTGGAACACAGCGTCGGCCAGGCCCGTACGCGCAACCTCATCGCCCTCGCCTGCACCCTCCCGTTCTGCCTGATCGCCGACCGTTACGCCCTCTGGCGCCCGGACTTCTGGCAGGCGGTCCCCGCGGCCTGGAGCGCCCCGGCGGCCCTCGGCGGCATGGCGGCCTTCCTGCTGGTCCGGGAGTTCTTCTACCTGCTGGCGCGGCCGCGCCGCCTGAGCGGCGAAGAATCGGACACCCTGCACCACGCACCCTACAATTTCTTCATCCTGCTTACCCTCCTGATGCTGACCAGCGTAGGGATCCTGACCCTCGTACACGGCCGTGAGGAATTCATCCGCAAGCTCCTGCTCTGGGAGACGGCGGTCGTGTGGCTGCTGGCCGTCATCCGCTCCGGGCAATTTTTAGGCACATTTTGCAACGTATTTTCTACTTTTTTGTATCTTTGCGCGCTTGAATTGATTCCGGCCGCCCTGATGGTGTGCGCCCATTTGTTTTTTTAACCGCCAGCAACAGAATGAAGATCCTGATATCCCAGCAGATGCCGTCCAATCTCACGCCCTACGAGGCGCTGCAGAGCCGGTTCGGCGCCGAACTCGACTTTCGTCCTTTCTTCCTGATCGAACCGCTGTCCGCCAAGGAATTCCGGGCCGAGCACATCAGCCTTCCCGACTATACAGCCATCGTCTTCTCCTCCCGCCATGCCATCGACGCATACTTCAAGCTGTGCGAGGAGATGCGTTTCAAGGTCCCCGAGACGATGAAGTATTTCTGTTCGACGGAAGCCGTGGCGATGTACCTGCAGAAGCACATCGTGTATCGCAAGCGCAAGATCTTCTACGGCACCGGCACCCCGGCGTCCATCGTCGCGCTGGTCACCGCCAAGCACAAGGGCGAGAAGTTCCTCATCACCGCCTCCGAGGGTTCCAACACCGAGCCTATCACGACGCTGTTCTCCGCCGCCGGGCTGGACTACACCGTCGGCATCCTCGTCAAGGCCGTTTCCCAGGACCTGAAAGACGTGGACCTGTCTTCCTACGGGCTCGCCGTGCTGTGCAACCCCGCCGACGTGGTGTCCCTGCACGACAATTTCCCCGGCTTCGCCCAGGGGGACCTCAAGTTTATCTCTTTCGGCAAGGCCGTCGTCAAGGCTCTGGAAGAGGCGGGCTACGGGATCGCCCTCAAGGCCCCGACTCCCGAGGCCACTTCGATCAGCAAGGCCGTCGAATTATATCTCCAATCCCTGCAGTAGATGATCCCTCCGCAAGCCCATACCCTCCCCAAGGAGGAACGGCTGTGCGGAAAGACGACTGTCGCCGCACTCCTTTCCTCCGGGAAATGGGGTGCCACCACGCACCTGCGCTACTGTTGGGCGGCCGGCCGCGAAGGCGGCCGGAACCGCATCCTGGTCGCCGTGCCCAAGAAGTTCTTCAAGCGCGCCGTCCGCCGCAATCTCCTCAAGCGCCGCCTGCGCGAGGCGTACCGTCTGCAGAAAGAACGGCTGGGCGTTACGGGCGTGGACCTGATGTTTGCCTATTCCCACGCGGAAACCGCTGATTTCCAGACTCTTTTCGCCGAAGTCGGGGAGATCCTCGACCGGATTAACGGGAAGTTGTCATGAGTTTCGGACAGGTCTGCAAGCGGGTGCTCAGCGCACCCTTCATCCTGCTGATCAAGTTCTATCAGCTGTGCATCTCGCCGCTCAAGCCGCCGAGCTGCCGCTTTACCCCCACCTGTTCGCAATACGCCCTCGAAGCCTTCCGGAAATACGGCCCCCTCAAGGGTTTCTGGCTGAGTCTCAAGCGCATCCTGCGCTGCCACCCCTGGGGCGGATCCGGATACGACCCGGTACCTTAACAATTCGAAAATAATTGTTAACTTTGTACGATTCGGAAATAACTAATATCAGATATATAGCTATGGCAAATCCTATCAGCGTTCTCAATCATGCGGCGGACAACATCCGCATCCTTGCGGCGGCAGCCGTCGAAAAAGCGAAATCCGGCCACCCCGGCGGTGCCATGGGCGGAGCGGACTTCATCAACGTGCTCTACAGCGAATACCTGACCTACGACCCGGAGAATCCCACCTGGGCCGGCCGTGACCGCTTCTTCCTCGATCCCGGCCATATGGCTCCGATGCTTTACGGCCAGCTTTGCCTGACCGGCAAGTTCAGCCTCGACGAGCTGGCCAGCCTGCGCCAGTGGGGCTCCCCCACGACGGGACACCCCGAGGTCGATCCGTGCCGCGGCATCGAGAACACTTCCGGTCCGCTCGGCCAGGGCCACGCCCTCGCCGTCGGCGCCGCCATCGCTGCCAAGTTCCTTGCCGCCCACACCGGCAACCCGACCTTCGCCAAGGAGACCATCTACGCCTACATCTCCGACGGCGGCGTCCAGGAGGAGATTTCCCAGGGCGCGGCCCGCATCGCGAGCACGCTGGGCCTGGACAACCTCATCATGTTCTACGACTCCAACGACATCCAGCTCTCCACGGAGACCAAGGTCGTCATGAACGAGGATACGGCCGCCAAGTACCGCGCCCTCGGTTGGGACGTGCAGGTGATCGACGGCAACGACGCCGTGCAGATCCGTGCCGCCATCGAGAAGGCGAAGAAGGTCACCGGCAAGCCCGCCCTCATCATCGGCAAGTGCATCATGGGCAAGGGTGCCCTGAAGGAGGACGGCTCGAGCTACGAGCGCAACTGCAAGACGCACGGCGCCCCTCTCGGCGGCGACGCCTTCAAGAACACCGTCCGCAACCTGGGCGGCGACCCGGAGAACCCCTTCTGCATCTTCGATGACGTGAAGGCCCTCTACGACGCCCGCGCCGAGGAACTGAAGAAACTGGCCGCCGGGCGCTATGCAGAGGAGAAGGCCTGGGCCACGGCCAATCCCGAGAAGGCCGTCCAGCTCGCCGGCTGGTTCAGCGGCAAGGCCCCCGAGATCGACTGGAGCAAGGTCACCCAGAAGGACAATGACTCCACCCGTTCCGCTTCCGCCGCCTGCCTGTCCGCCCTCGCGGAGCAGGTTCCGAACATGATCTGCGCCTCCGCCGACCTGTCGAACTCCGACAAGACCGACGGCTTCCTGAAGAAGACCCACGCCTTCCAGGCCGGCGACTTCTCCGGCGCCTTCTTCCAGGCCG
>CAMVGM010000059.1 GCA_947167015.1 uncultured Bacteroidales bacterium | reverse complement strand
CGATGAGCGGGTAGGCCACGTGCAGACGCACGCCGCGCAGACCCATCATCGGGTTCACCTCGTGCAGGTTCTCGCCGCGGCGGGTCACCTCGGCGGCGCTGATACCCAGTTCCTTGGCGACCTCGGCCGTCTTTTCCTTGGTCGTCGGGACGAACTCGTGGAGCGGCGGATCCAGCAGACGGAACACGACCGGCTTACCGTCCATCACCTTGAGGGTGCTCTTGACGGAAGCCTTGATGAACGGCTCGAGCTCGGCCAGGGCGTCCTTGCGCTCACGGTCGGTGGTGCAGAGGATCATCTTGCGGAGCTTGGCGAGCGGGGTCTCGGAATTCTTGCCGTAGAACATGTGCTCGATGCGGAAGAGGCCGATGCCTTCGGCGCCGAAGTCGAGGGCCTTCTGGGCATCCTCCGGGGTGTCGGCGTTGGTGCGGACGCCCAGGCGGCGGTACTTGTCCACGATGGTCATGAAGCGCAGGAAGGTCGGATTCTCGCTGGCGTCCATCATGTCCACCTGGGAAGCGTACACGAAGCCCTTGGAGCCGTTCAGGGAGAACCAGTCGCCCTCCTTGAAGACCTTCTTGCTGTTCGCGAAGGTGACGGTCTTCTCTTCCAGGTTGATCTTCATGGCCTCGCAGCCCACGATGCAGCACTTGCCCCAGCCGCGCGCCACGAGGGCCGCGTGGGAAGTCATGCCGCCGCGGGTCGTGAGGATACCGGCGGAAGCGCGCATGCCCTGGATGTCCTCCGGGGAGGTCTCCTCGCGGACGAGGATGGTCTTCTTGCCGGCCGCGGCAGCCTCCATGGCAGCCTCGGAGGTGAACACCAGCGTGCCCACGGCGCCGCCCGGAGAGGCAGGCAGACCCTTGGCGATGACCTTGGCTTCCTTCTCGGAGAGCGGGTTCAGGATCGGGTGGAGCACCTCGTCGAGCTGGGCCGGGGTGACGCGCATCACGGCGGTCTTCTCGTCGATCATGCCCTCGTCGAGCATGTCGATCGCCATCTGGAGGGCGGCGAGACCGGTGCGCTTGCCGATGCGGCACTGCAGCATCCACAGGGTGCCTTCCTGGATCGTGAACTCGATGTCCTGCATGTCGTGGAAGTGGTTCTCCAGACGCTTGCGGATGCCGTCGAGTTCCTCATAGACCTTCGGCATCGCCTTCTCGAGGGACTCGAGGTTGCGGTTGTGGTCGTTCTTGGTGGCCTCGTTGAGCGGGTTCGGGGTGCGGATGCCCGCGACCACGTCCTCGCCCTGGGCGTTGATCAGCCACTCGCCGTAGAAACGGTTGTCGCCGTTGGCCGGGTTGCGGGAGAACGCGACGCCGGTGGCGGAGGTGTTGCCCATGTTGCCAAAGACCATCGACTGGACGTTGACGGCGGTGCCCCAGTCATCGGGAATCTTCTCGATGCGGCGGTAGGCGATGGCGCGCTTGCCGTTCCAGGACTTGAACACGCCGCCGATGGAGCCCCAGAGCTGATCCTGGGCCGTGTCGGGGAAATCGACGCCCAGGACTTCCTTCACCTTCACCTTGAAGCGCTCGCAGAGGTCTTTGAGCTCGTCGGCGGTGATCTCGGTATCGGAAGCGTAGCCCTTCTTCTCCTTCAGTTCGGCCATCATCCGGTCCAGCTGCTGGCGGATGCCCTGGCCGTCGGCGGGCTCGATGCCCTCGGCCTTCTCCATCACGACGTCGGAATACATCATGATGAGGCGGCGGTAGGCGTCGTACACGAAGCGCGGATTGCCGGTCTTCTTGATCATGCCGGGAATCGTCGCGGAGCAGAGACCGATGTTGAGGATGGTGTCCATCATACCCGGCATGGAGGAGCGGGCGCCGGAGCGGCAGCTCACCAGGAGGGGATCCTCAGGGTCTCCGAATTTCTTGCCCATCAGGGCCTCGGTCGCGTTCAGGGCACCGCGGACCTCCATCCGGAGGTCTTCGGTATAACCGCCGCCGAGCTGATAGTACTCGGCGCAGCATTCCGTCGTGATGGTGAATCCTGCCGGGACCGGCATGCCGAGCTTGCTCATCTCGGCCAGGTTGGCTCCCTTTCCACCCAGGAGCTCGCGCATGGATCCATCGCCTTCAGCGGTCTTGCCGCCGAAACGATAGACGCGTTTTTTCATTTCGAACATAGATATTAAGTATAGCTGTTAGTTTCGCGCCGCGAATTTACGATAAAAAACTCATTATAACAATTTCGCCGCAAGTTCGGAAAGCGTGCTCCGTTCGCCCTTGCGGAGGAAAACGTGCTGGAAAACCTCCTGGCCGGCCATCTTCTCGCCCAGGTGCGTCAGGCCGTTGGACCACTGGTCCAGGTAGGGCTGGTCGATCTGGAAGATGTCGCCGGTGAAGACCATCTTGGTCCCCTCGCCCGCCCGGGTGATGATGGTCTTCACCTCGTGCGGCGTGAGGTTCTGCGCCTCGTCGACGATGAAGAAGCACCGGCCCAGGCTGCGGCCGCGGATGTAGGCCAGCGGCTCGATGATCAGTTTCTCCCGAGTGAGCATCGCATCGATCTTCTGCGCCTCCTTGGAAGTCGGGCGGAACTGGCCCTTGATCACGTTCAGGTTGTCCATCAGGGGCTGCAGGAAGGGGCTCATCTTCTGCTTCTGGTCGCCCGGCAGGAAACCGAGGTCCTGGTTGCCGAGGATGACCGTCGGACGGGAGAGATAGATGTGCTCGTATTCGTCCTCCTGCGCCAGGGCGGCGGCCAGGGCGAGCAGCGTCTTGCCGGTTCCCGCCCCGCCGGTCAGCGACACCAGCTCTACCTTCGGGTTCAGCAGGGCGTCCAGGGCGAGCTTCTGCTCGACGTTGCGCGGACGGATACCGTAGGCGTCGCGGACCTTCACCAGCACGATGCGGTCGCGCCCGGCGTCATAACGGGCGCAGACGTTTTCGCCGCGGTCGCCCTCCCAGCTGAAGACATACATCTGGTTCGGAATCGGCTTCTTCTCCACGATATGGGACCACTCCACGGACGTATCCGGCCCGAAACAGAGTTCCTGCAGGGCGACGGGGTCCGGGGTGAGGTACTGCACCTCGCGCTGGGAATCCTCGATCCGCTGGTCCTCGACCTTGTCGGTCAGGTAATCCTGCACCTCCATCCCGGCGGCCTTCGCCTTCATGCGCAGGTTGATGTCCTTGGTCACGAGCGCCACGAAACGGTCGGGATGCGTTTCCCGCACCCACATCGCGGTGGAAAGGATGCGGTGGTCCTGCGTGTCGTCGATGAAGAGGGTGTCGTAAGGCGGCTCGAACGGGTGGTTGGGCTCCACCTTGATGCGGCCGAGGCCCTTGCCGATCGGCAGGCCGTCCTCCCCGAAGCTCTTGCCGTTGGTGATCTTGTCGATGTCGCGCATGAAGCCGCGGGCATTGTAGGACAGGGTGTCCGTGCCTTTCTTGAACTTGTCCACCTCCTCGATCACGGCGATCGGGATCACGATGTCGTTGTCCTTGAACTTGCGGATGGCTTTGTGGTCGTGCAGGATGATGTTCGTGTCGAGCACGAAGATTTTCGGTTTGCGCATGGTGTGTCAGTCTTCCCCTTCCGCGTTGCGCATCAGGGATTCCAATATGGTTTGTATGCCGGTCTTGGCGGATGCTTTCACACGGACTTCCGCCTGCCCGGGCACGGGATGCCCCAGCGGGAAGAAGGCCACGTCCTGCAGCAGCAGTTCGGCATCGAGGTAATCGAAATCAGCGTCGTGGATCTGCACCAGCGCGCCCGGGACCTCGGAGAAAAGCACCCGGACGGGTTCTTTCTCCTGGTAGGACTGGAGGATGCCGGAGATGTCCACGGTCAGTCCGCAGCCCGCCGCCATCTGGCGCACGGCGCGGAGCAGGCCGCCTTCCCCGACGGTGCCGCCGGACAGCAGGATGCCGTCCTCGACGAGTTCCCGGACCACTTCGAAGCAGTCCGCGAAGTAATCCGCGTCCGTGATCTGCGGGGAAGGGCCCCCGCCCAGCCCGAGGGTCTGCGCGAGCAGGGAGCCGCCCAGGCGGAAATCCGCCGTGTCGAAGGGGATGAACACCACCCAGCTCTGCGGGTCGGGCGCAAAGGTGGACGCACAAGAGCGGCGCGTCCCGAGCACCGGATGCTCGGAGTTGAAAGGCTCGCTGATGAAGCCGTACTGGTCCTCGTCGGCCTCCCGCGCAAGGCGGGTGCGGAGCGTCAGTTCCGACGGACCGGAAGTACGCGAATGGCGGTAGGCGGAAAATTTGAGCCCGAGGGCGTCCACATAGTCGGCAGCGGCGCGTACGGAGGCGTAGAAGGCCGCCCGCGCCCCGACGGGCTCCGGGTCCCAGCGCCAGGATGCGTCCAGGCGCAGGTCGCCGAGCCGGAAACGGCCCGTCCGCCACAGGGTGTCGATCAGGGCGGACGCCACGCGGACGCGGGTGTAGGAATCCGCCGCCGCCAGCGGGACGGTCCTGGGGACGCTGCATACGGCGTCGAGGTAGTCCCCTACGGCGTCCAGGTCGAATTCGGCGCCGCGGAAAACCGGATCCAGGGTCTCGTCCACCACCCGCGCTTCGGCCGGACCGGGGAAGGGATGCCGCCCCTCCGGTTCGGTCACCGCATCGAGCAACTGGGCGGGAGTGTACTCCTCCTGCACCCCGTCGATGACGTAAATCGCATGCAATGCTGAAGTTTTTTCTGACATCCGCTTAGTAAAAACGTGTAAATTTAGTTAAATTTGGAATCAGTTGCAACTATGAATTTTTCCGAAGACATTTACGAGGCCCTCCTGAAGGACCTTTTCAGCCGGCATCCGAGCGTGCAGACCGCGGGTTTCACCCCGGGGGCGTACAAGCCGGGGCTGGCGGGGATGCTGGGTTTCGACGCCGCCCTGGGGCATCCTTCGCAGCGATTCCGTTCCATCCATGTGGCCGGGACCAACGGCAAGGGATCCGTCTGTTCGATGCTCGCTTCCGCCCTCGCGGCCCGGGGGCTGCGCGTGGGCCTGTACACCTCGCCCCACCTGACCGACTTCCGCGAACGCATCAAGGTCGTGACGGACGACGGCGTCGGGATGATATCGCGCGAAGAAGTGTTCCGTTTCCTTACGGAAGAGGACCTGGAGGGGCTTTCCTTCTTCGAGATCACGACCGGACTCGCCTTCCGCCATTATGCAGAATGCGGGGTGGACCTCGCCGTGATCGAAACCGGCCTGGGCGGCCGTCTGGACAGCACCAACATCCTCACCCCGGAACTTTCGATCGTCACGAGCATCGGGCTGGACCACTGCGCGCTGCTCGGTGACACCCGCGCCAAGATCGCCGCCGAAAAAGCGGGCATCTTCAAGCCCGGCGTGCCCGCCCTCTGCGGGGAAAGGGACGCCGAGACCGCCCCGGTGTTCGAAGCGCGCGCCGCGGCGGCCCCCTGCCCCCTTTTCTGGGCGGAAGATTTCGACGCGGAGCTCTTCCCCACCGACCTGGCCGGCCCCTGCCAGGAAGCCAACCTGCGGACCGTGCTCGCCGCCCTCGAACTGCTCGGCGAGCCCGCTGACCGCGAGGCGCTCGCGCATACCGCCGCCCGTACCGGCCTGCGCGGCCGCTGGGAGCGCCTGCAGGACAGGCCCGAAGTCATCTGCGACATCGGACACAACCCGCCCGCCCTGGCCATCAACTTCCGCCGCCTGCAGGAAAGCGGACGCCCGCTGGTCATCGTGTACGGCATCATGGCCGACAAGGACCTCGCCGGCATCCGGCCGCTGATGCCGCCGCAGGCCCGGTATTTCCTCGTTGCACCCGAAGGGGACCGCGCCCTCCCCGTGGACCGGCTCGCCGAAGGGATGGCCGGCCTGGACTGCACCGTCTGCGGAAGCGTGCGCGACGGTGTCCGGCAGGCCCTCGATGCAGCAAAGGACATCCCTGATTGCATCTTATATATCGGTGGCAGCAATTTTGTAGTTGCAGAGGCCATTGACATGTTCCACGGATAATGACACTGCCTTATGAAAGCGCTTAAACTGGTAACCCTCATCCTCTTAACCCTGAGCAATATGACATTTCAAGCCTGTGCCAAAGACAAGAACGGCCACACCCTGACCAAACTGTGGGCCGAGTACGAGAAGGCCGTCGATGCCGACAAGCCCAAAGACCAGGCGGATATCCTGGAAAGAATCAAGAAGGAGGCTACGGTGCAGAAACTCCCCTGGGACTTCTACGACGCCAGCTGGAAGTATGTCCAGGCCCGCACCAGCACCAACTGGAAACTCCGCGAGGAACTCTTCGCCCAGGCCAACAAGGACATCGAAGAGTTCGGCGAGCCCGTCGCCGTCTTTTACAACCGCAAGGACCGGGGATCCACCACGGAACTCCTCCTCGCCTATGTCCAGGAACAGAAGGAACGGCTGCAGCAGACGAAAAACCCCGAATTCTGGGATGCGGACGGCGACATCAACGGGCACTCATTCTCCGACGTCCTGAAGGCCCGCTTCGCCAACGACTATGACTACGCACTGTGGAGCCTGCTGTCCGGCCGCCGTTCGAGTGCGGCGGATGCGCCTGCGCGCGAACATTTCGCCGGCCGGTATCCCTTCGAAGCCCTCGTGGAATATGTCCTCGCCCAGCGCAAGACCCGGGACGAGGCCAAGAAGAGGATGCAGGAACTGGCCGGCCAGTATGAAGGCACGGCCGTCGGCCTGCTCCCCCGGGAGTATCTGCTTTCGGTCCGCCAGAACGACCTGCGCTGGGAGAAAGGGACTTCCGAGCAGTACCGCCAGCTCGCCCTCGACTGCGAGACCTTCATTTCGGACCGGAAGCGCTTCTCCGGGGACGAGAAGGCCATCGCCGACTGCTGCACGCAGGTGGACGACATCTTCGCCACGCTGACCCAGCAGTCCATCGACCTCGACGTCGAGGCGGGAAAGCCCACCCTGAGCGTGCGTAACCTTCCTTCGGTGCGCGTGCGCATCCTGGACGGCAGCAAGGAAGTGTTCAACACCACGGTGAAAAACAGCCGGAACAGTTTCTACCTCCTCGACACGCTGGACCTGAAACTGCCCGACCTGGACGACAAGACCTATAAGATGAAATGCTCCGGCGGCAAGGTGGAAACGGAGAGCGACTACCACAGATACACCCTGTCCATCGCCCACAAGCGCGACCTGGACGGCTACGGCGTGTACGTGGCCGACTACCTCAGCGGCGAGCCGGTGAAAGACTGCGTCTTCGTCCTCTACAACAACGACGGCAAGGAGGTCGCCCGGACGGAGAGCATGTCGCTCGACGGCTTTACCTACCTGCCCGAATCTTTCGTGAGCCGCATCGAGAAGAAGCGCTGGGGCTATTCCATCCAGGCCGTCACCCGCATCGGCGGCCGCGAGCGCTTGTCCCCCTTCCACAACTTCGGTTACATCGACCGGGAGACGGTGGGCACGGACAACCCCAGGCGGCATCACGCCGAACTGATCACGGACCGCAGCGCCTTCAACCCGGACGAGACCGTGCATTACAAGGTCCTGCTCTACGAGGGGACCTATGAATTCGCGACCCGCCCCGCGGGCATCAGGCTCCGCGCCGAACTCTCCGACCCCGATGGCAAGAAGATCGGCGAGGAAGAGCTGACCACCAATGAATTCGGCACCGCAGCCGGCGCCTTCGTGCTCAAGAAGGGCGCCAAGGGCGGGATGTACAACATCGAGATCTACGAAAACAAACAGCGCATCGTATCCAAGCGCGTCCGCGCCGACGAATTCGTCCTGCCCACCTTCGCGCTGACCTGGAATCCCGACAGCCGCTTCTACCTGCCGGGCGACGAGATCGGCTTCGCGGGCGTGATCCGCAGTTACTCCGGCCACAGCCTCGGCACCGCCAAGGCCGGCTGGAAAGCCGAGCACCACGGCAAAGTCATCGGCGAAGGCGAACTGAAACTCTCCCCTTCCGGAAATTTCGCCGTCAGCTTCCAGGGCCCGAAGGATGTCTATTATTATGACAACGTGGCGATTACGGTCCACGTGACGGATGCCACCGGCGAGACCCTGGAATTCAGCAAGGCCGTCTCCGTCGCCAAGAACCTGCCCCTCGGCATATCCGTCAAGAACCGCGTTTCCGGACGCTTCGACTGCGTGGACGGCAACCGCAGCGGCGCCATCGTCGGCGACAGTTTCATCCTGGCCAGCATCCAGTTGGGCAGCCCCGGCGCCGTCCGGACCCATCCTGCTCTGACCATCAGTTACAAGGTGCTGCACGAAGGGAGAGTCCTGCTCTCCGGCACCGCGGAAAACGGCGGACAGATGTCGCTCGACCTGTCCGGGCATCCTTCCGGCCTCTACACCATCGAGGCCACGGCCAAGGCCGAGGGCGGCGACGGCAATACCTACGAGGAAGAGGAGAGTTTCGACGTCATCAAGGCGGCCGATACCGACACGGCGCTGGACCTGGACGCGCACAGCTTCTTCAAGGAAATCGCGGACGACGGCCAGGGCATCGCCCTGCAGGTCGGCTCCACCACCGGTCCCACCTGGATCGTGGCGGAACTGTACGGCGACGGGAACCGCCTGCTCGAAAAACGCATCGTCCAGCTCGCCAGCATCCGCGGCCGGGAAGGCTCGCTCAAGACCATCCGCTTCGAGCGGAAGGCCGGCTATCCCGCCGCGCTCACCCTCAAGCTGTTCTGGTTCAAGGACAGCCGCGCCTTCGAATATTCCCGCTCCACCTACCGGGCGGAGAGCCGCTTCAGCCTGCCGCTCGCCTTCAGCCGCTTCCTGGACACCACCGCACCCCACCACGACTACAGCTTCACCATCCGGACGGCGGAAGGCGTGGAGGTGGCCGCGACCATCTTCGACAAGAGCACGGAGACCATCCAGCCCAACGTCTGGAATTCCGTCGCGCCGGAGCAGCGCACGCTGCCGGACGTCGACTACATGGACACCATCGGCTATGACCGGTCCTACGCCTCCGCGTCCGACGAGAACACCCGCCGGGGACGCAGGATCCTGTCCAAGTCCGCTGCCGGCGGCGCCGCCGTGGAAATGATGGTGGAGGAATCCGCGCCGATGGCCCGGATGGCGCAAGCCAACGCCATGGAAGACAACTTCGAAGCCGCTGACCTGGCGGAAGCCGGCGACGAGGGCGGTGCCGCGCAGGAAAACGAGGCCATCCGCGAGAATTTCGCGAACACGATCGCCTGGGAGCCGTTCCTGCGCTCCGACAAAGACGGCAACGTGACCTTCAACTTCACCACCGCCGACAAGTTGTCCACCTATTATGTGCAGTTGTACGCGCACGACAAGGCCTACCACAACGCCACGCTCCGCCAGGAGATGGTCGTGACCCTGCCGGTCAAGGTGGCCGTCGTGCAGCCGCAGTTCCTCTACGAAGGCGACCGCTACGTCGCCCGCGTGACCCTCGCCAACAGCAAGGGCGTGCCGGTGTCCGGCCGCCTGTCGGTCAGGTTCCTGAACGGAACGGACTACAAGACCGCGCCCACCGTCTCGGAGAAGGGCACGCGCATCACCGTGCCCGCGAACGGCTCCGCCGATTTCAGCTGCGAGATCTCCGCACCGAAGATGGAGAACCTCGGCCTGCTAGTCAACTTCACGGCCGACAACGCGGACTTCGGTTCCGACGGCGTGTTCGTCGCGATGCCGGTCAAGCCGGCGGTACAGACCATCACAGAAGCCCATTCCGCCCTGCTGCTCGCCGGGATGGACCGCGACGCCGTGCTGGCCTCCCTGCGGGGACAGTTCGTGAACGTGCAGGGCGCCGAGGCCTCCCTGCGCGAGATTTCCATCCTCGGAATGATCCGCGAGGCCGTCCCGGAGAAAGTCCTGCCGCAGAGCGACAACCTGCTCGACCAGTCCGAGGCCCTGTTCGCCAATTACCTGATCGACAAGCTGCCGGGCGGCAAGCTGTCCGGCGCCACCGCGGAGCAACGGGCGGAAATGGTCACCAAGATCCTCGCCTGCCACAACTCCGACGGCGGATTCGGCTGGTTCCCGGAAATGAGTTCCTCGCCGATCCTGACGGCCGTGCTGCTGGAACGGATCGCCGAGATGGGCGATGCCTGCCCCGAAGCGCTCGCCAAGACCGTTTACAACGCCGTCAAGTTCCTCGACAAGGGCTACTTCGATGACCACGCCAGGCCGTTCTGGTGCGGCGGACTCACTTTCGACGAATACCTGCACACCCGCGCCCTCTTCCCGGAAGTGGACTTCAACCCGCACGTCATCGGGAAGCGGCTCCGCGCGTTCAAGAAGGCCGTCAAGGAGTACCTGGTGCCCGGCGCCAAGCGCGGCCTGAACGGCCGGGTCTTCGAGAAGGCCCGCCGGATGAAGACGCTCCGCGCCTTGATCGAGGACGAGAAGGGCGCCTCCCTTGCCAAGTCCTGGGGCATCCACCTGTTCACGTCCGGGCGGCTCCGCAAATCCCTGCAGAAGGACGTCGAGTCCCTGCTCCAGTACGCCGAACCGCACCGCAGCGGCGGCACCTACTATCCCAACGCGGTGATGCCCTGGCGCGGCCTGCTCGAGAGCGAACTCTACGCCCACGCGCTCATCTGCGACCTGCTGACCGACTGCGGCCACGATGAAGTGGCGGAGGGCATCCGCCTCTGGCTGATGGTCCAGAAAGAGACGCAGCAGTGGGAAAGCGACCCGGCCTACATCCAGGCCCTCGGCAGCGTGCTCCGCGGCACGGAGGCCACCCTGCAGACCAAGGTCCTCGCCCTGTCGGCCACCACCACCCTGCCCTTCGCGCAGATCAAGGCCGCCGGCAACGGCTTCACCATCCAGCGCAGCTTCACCCGCGACGGAAAGCCGCTGCAGGAAGGGGACGAGCTGCACGTGGGCGACAAGGTCGTAGCCACCTACAACATCTGGAACGAGGAGAACCGCAGCTTCGTGCGCCTGACCGCCCCGCGTCCCGCCGCCCTGCGCCCCGTGAACCAGCTTTCCGGCCGCTACGGCTGGTTCGCCCGCCCGATCTCCATCACCGGCTGGGTGAGCTTCAGCCCGCAGGGCTACCGGAGCGTGCTGGCGGACCGCACCGAGTTCTGGTTCGACAGCTACCCCGAGGAGAAGACCAGCTTCAGCGAGGAGTTCTTCGTGACGCAGGAGGGTGTCTTCCAGAGCCCCGTCCCGTTCATCGAGTCCCTGTACGCCCCGCACTACCGCGCAAATGACGACGGCAAGCCGGCCATCGTCGTAAAACCGTAGCCCCATGCGAGCGGAACTTGTCAATCTGGCGGAGAGCTACCGCAAGGCGGGCGACGCCATGCACGACGCCATCCGGGACAGCGTCCGGAAAGCGGGCGGTTTCCTGAGCTGCATCAACAACGACCGCAGCCGCAAGGACATGAACGTCCTGGTCTATGACAGCAAGAAGAAGTATTCCGAGAGTTTCCCCATCCGGGCGATGAAGATAGACGCCGACGGTGCCGTGCTGCTGTATGCCGGCACCGCCGGGACCGTCTATACCGAGAAATATCTCCGGGGGCCCCTTTCGGAAGAACACTGGATGCCCCTGCGGGGCTCCAACGTCCTGTTCCAACCCACGATCCTGTCTATCGCCGCCGCGATAGATGATTATTTACCGGAATAATCGACCCCGCTGAGGAAGAGGGCGTGGCCGGGCACCGATTCGCCGGCGAGGCTCCGCATGGGTGCCGTTCCTTCGTAATCCGGAGGAAGGACGAGGGAAGCGAAATCTGCGGCGGAACGCTTGCCGCGGCCGACCTCCAGCAGGGTCCCGACGACGGCCCGGACCATGTTGCGCAGGAACCGGTCGGCAGAAATCCGGAAATACCAGTAGTCATCCCCGCCTTCCCGGCCCGTCAGGGCCAGGTGGGTGGGCGTATAACGCTGCCAGGCGGCCTGCGTGACCGTGCAGAGCGAAGTCTTGGAGTCGGCCCCGGTCTTCTCGAAACAACGGAAATCATGCTCGCCGAGCAGGGTCTGCGCCGCCTCGTTCATCCGCTCGAAATCCACCCCGGGAAAGGTGTACAGATAGGAAAACGCATCCACGAACGGGTCTTTCACCCGGTGCAGGAAATAGCTGTATTCGCGCCGCGTGGCGTCGAAACGCGCGTGGAAATCCGGGGCCGTCGGGACGATCTCGTGAATCACCACGGAACGGGGCAGGATGGCATTTAATTTGTAGCATAATTGATGCGTGTCAAGCCCCCCGGCTGCGTCGAAATGAGCGATGTAGCCGATTGCGTTCACGCCCGTATCGGTCCTGCCGGCGCCGGTCACGGAAACGGGCGCGCGCAAAAGTGTGGACAGAGCTTGCTCGAGCGTCTGCTGGACGCTCGGCGCGTCCGGCTGGACCTGCCACCCGCAGAATTCCGCCCCGCGATAGGACAATTTGGCAAGATAGCGCATAACTGACTGCAAAATTAATGAATTATATGGAAAGTGTAAACATCAAGGAGCTCAACGAACGGATCCAGAAAGAGAGCGCGTTCGTCGATCTCCTCTCCCTGGAGATGGGCAAGGTGATCGTGGGCCAGAAGCACCTGGTGGAGAACCTGATGATCGCGATGCTGGCCGACGGGCACATCCTCCTCGAAGGCGTGCCGGGCCTGGCGAAGACCCTCGCGATCAGCACCCTGTCCCAGGCGGTGGACGCCCGGTTCAGCCGCATCCAGTTCACCCCGGACCTCCTCCCCGCCGACGTGACCGGCACCCTCATCTACTCCCAGAAGAAAGAGCAGTTCGAGGTGCACAAGGGCCCCATCTTCGCGAACTTCGTGCTGGCGGACGAAATCAACCGCGCCCCCGCGAAAGTGCAGTCCGCACTGCTGGAAGCAATGCAGGAGCGCCAGGTGACGCTCGGCGACCAGACTTTCCCGCTGCCGCAGCCCTTCCTGGTGATGGCCACCCAGAACCCCATCGAGCAGGAAGGCACCTATCCCCTCCCGGAAGCCCAGGTGGACCGCTTCATGCTGAAGGTCGTGGTCGGCTATCCCAAGAAGGAAGAGGAGAAGCTCATCATCCGGATGAACAACAGCGGCGCCTTCCCCAAGGCCTCGCCCGTCGTGAGTCCGGAAGACATCGTGCGGGCCCGCAGCGTCGTGCGCGAAGTCTATATGGACGAGAAGATCGAGCGCTACATCGTGGACATCGTCTATGCCACCCGCACCCCGGA
>CAMVGM010000058.1 GCA_947167015.1 uncultured Bacteroidales bacterium | reverse complement strand
CCAGTACACGTTCAAGGCCAACGAGACCGCACAGATCGAAATCCTCTTCTGATCAAGCCTCCCCCGGAATTCCGGGTCAGAACTCGAACCAGAGGCGGATGTGGTAGCCTTCGTCGCCCTTGTTCATCTTCACGGAGGCGGTGCCGCCGTCCGCGCCCTGGGAGTTCACGGCAGGGATGTCCAGCAGGAAGGAGATGTCCCCGTCGGGGAAGGCGTGCCAGGAGTTGCCGCGGCCTTCCTTGTCGCGCGGCTCCTCGGGCGTGAGGACGCGCAGGAACAGGCCGTCCGTCAGCGAATGGACCGTCACGTCGCCGGCGCCGTCCGTGAGCAGGGTCGCCCAGTAGAGACCGGCGTGGTAGCCCTTGAATTCGGGATAGACGAGCGGCTCGTAGTACTCGCCCGTCACGGTGTTGTTCTTCGCTTTCTGCCAGATGTTGAAGTTCGAGCCCTTGAGGCGGTTCTTCCAGACGCGGTAGGGGCCCTTGCCCAGGTAGCGTATGCCGGTGAGCGCATCTTCCGGGAAGTCGAAGGTGAAGCCCAAGTTGTACACCTCGCGGTCCGTGTAACTGCCCCGGAACTGATTGTCCGTCCGGTAGTTGAGGACCAGCGCGTCCATGCCCAGGCGGCCGTCCGGGGCCATTTTCCAAATCAGCGAGTCGGCGGCGCCGTCGAACTTCATGGCCAGGACCGCCGTGTCGCCCTGCATGCGCAGCCGGGCGTCCCGGAGCTGCATCTGCATGCCGACGGCTACGGGTCCGTTGCGCAGCGGGAGCACGCGTCCGTCGCGGCGCAGTTCGGTCAGCGTGCCGTCCTGGGGGCTGAACCGGGCGCTCGCGCCAGCGGCAGAAAGCACGTAGGAACCGTCCGCCGCCGTGGTTGCGGAAGCGCGGCCCGCACGGGCCTGCGCCGGCGCATAGGCGGCATAGTATTCGGCGGTGTTCCGGATCGGGAAGGTCCAGGTGCAGAGGGTGTCGCCCGTCGCTCCGTAGGCCTCCAGTTCGAGGATGTCGCCGCGGCGGTAGGCGGCGGGGACGTCAAAATGCGCCGTACCCGTCTCTCCCGGGGCGATGGCGGGCAGGCTTACGGGACCCTCGTCCAGCACGGCGGGCTGCTGCGCGGCGCCCGGCGGCGGGAGCTGCAGGACCTTCCAACGCATGCGGCTCTCGTCCAGCCGGGAGAACAGGAAGTCATTCTCTACCAGGAACTTGCCGGTAAATGCGGCATTCGCGACAAAGGGCTTTACCTGTACGGGAGACCAGACCTCGCGGACGGTGTAAAAGCTCCCTTCCGGCTGCCGGTCCGCGCTTACGATGCCGTCCGGCGCATTGGGGCCGTAAGTATCCAGCGCGCCGGTGTCGGAACGCAGCAGCGCTTCGTCCACATAGGCCCAGAGGAAGCCGCCGGCGAAGAGCGGGCTGCGCTTGAACTTGGCCCACAGGCCGTCCAGGCCGGCGCCCTGTCCGCGGTCGTAGAGTCCGTGCAGGAACTCCGTCATCAGGAACACCTGCCGGCCCCGTTCCTGGCGGTAAACGTTGTCCGCGGCGGTGGGGTAGTGGCGGGTGTCCAGGCCGTCGAAGTCGGCCCAGGGATGGACGACGTGGCGCCCCTGGGGGTCATACTTGGCGAAGTCCCGGTCGATGGAGGTGTTCCAGCCGCCTTCGTTGCCGTTGCTCCAGAGGAAGATGCACGGGTGGTTGACGTCCCGGTCGATCATCTCCGGCAGCAGCCGGGCGGCCACGGCGTCGCTGTAGGCGTTCTGCCAGCCGGCCAGTTCGTCGAGGTACAGCAGGCCCAGCGAATCGCACGCTTCCAGGAAATGCACGTCCGGCGGGTAATGGGAGCGGACGGCGTTCATGTTCATCGCCTTGATCAGGCGGGCGTCCAGCAGGCTCATCTCCTTGCCCAGGGTCCGGCCGGTGCGGGAATCGAAGCAGTGGCGGTTGGTCCCCTTGACCAGGAGCTTGACCCCGTTGAGGTAGATGCCGTCCTGCCGGCGGAACTCCACGGTCCGGAAGCCGATGCGTTCCTCGGTCTGGTGGAGGATTTTCCCGTCCCGGGAGAGCAGGCGCAGGCTCAGCCGGTAGCGGTTGGGGTGCTCGGGATCCCAGGTCTTCACGTCCGGCCAGGCGGAGTCCAGGGTCTGGTTTTTCTTGCCGTTCAGCGGGAAGGTCCGCGTGCCGATCGGATTGCCGGAAGGGAGTTCCTCCAGTTTCAGTTCGAGCTTTTCAGAGCCTGAGAGTCCGGCGAAGCGGAGGTCGGTGCGCAGGGTTCCGTCAGCGCGCGCATCGACGGCCACCCGGTCGATGTGGCTCTTCGGAAGCGCTTCCAGGTACACGGGCCGGTAGATGCCGCCGAAGAGCCACCAGTCGGCCCGGCGCTCGGCGGCGTTGACCGATTCGTCGGCCGACTGCTTGTGTACCGTCACCTCGAGCCGGTTCGTGCGTCCGTATCTGAGCAACTTGCTGATATCATAGGAGAAACGGTAGAATCCGCCTTGGTGCACGGCTCCCGCGCTGACGCCGTTGACCTTGACCTCGGCGTCCGTCATCACGCCCTCGAAGACGATGCGCACCTGCTTCCCGCTCCAGGAACGGGGCACGTCGAAACTGTGCCGGTAGATGCCGTATTCTTCGGTGAAGGCGTGTTCGCGGTAGTCGGCCCAGGCCTTCTCGGAGTCGCGTTCATAGATGTAGTAGCGGCCGTAGGTGTAGCCGCCGAAGCCCTGCTGCTCCCAGCAGGAGGGGACTTCGATCTTGCTCCATTGGCGGGCGTTCATGCCGTCGGAGCACCAGAAATCCCACTGTACGGCATCGTCCGGCCCCTTGCCGGAGAGATAGCGGATTTCGGTTTGCTGGGCGTTGGCCGCCCATACGGACAGGAAGATCAGGAGAAAGCCGAGAAAGCGTTTCATATCAGCGTGGTAATATTTTGGTCTTATACAAAAATGGCCAAAATCCGGCAGAAATCCAAATAAGCGCGCAAGCTTGGGATTCGGCGGATTATTCCTAAATTTGTCTCAATGAGAAGAAGCCTTCACGTCAGTAATCAAACGAAACAAGATATGGTCAGAAGAGTTTTCTTGAAGAAGGCGGCGATGGCCGCCGTCGGAACGGCCATCGCCGGGCCGGCGTCCGCGATGCTTTCCAAGGCGGAAGCCTCCGCCAAACCCAAAGTGCTGCTGATCAACGGCAGCCCGCGCCCGGACGGCAACACCTTCTGTGCGCTGCAGGAGATCGAGACGCAGCTGAAGCGGCACGGTCTCGAGACGGAGATCGTCCAGATCGGCATGCAGCCTGTCCGGATGTGCATCAACTGCGGCGGCTGCCGGCGCAACGGCGGCAAGGGATGCGTGTTCGATGACGACCCTTGCAACCTGATCGCCCGCAAGATGGCGGAAGCGGACGCGCTGGTCGTCGGTGCGCCCGTCTATTACGGACAGCCGAACGGAGGTGTCCTCGCGCTGATGCAGCGGCTGTTCTTCTCGTCGGGCCGCCTGGTCCAGAACAAGCCGGCGGCGGCCGTGGCCGTATGCCGGCGCGGAGGCGCCACGGCCTCCCTCCAGACGATGAACATGATGTTCGAGATGATGAACATGCCCGTCGTCACCTCCCAGTACTGGAACATCGTCTATGGCATGAACAAGGGCGAGGCGAAACTCGACACGGAGGGAATGCAGACGATGCGCACCCTGGCGAACAACCTCGCCTGGCTCCTGGAGAAGATCCACGCCGGCGGTCCGTCCGCGCCGGAGCGCGAAGAGCGTCCGGCGATGATGAATTTCATCCGCTAGGCGGAAGGGATCAGCGGCGGGCGAACACGAAATCCTCCAGCTCGCAGAGGGAGGCGTCCGGCGTGTCGGATTCGAACACGAAGAAGAGGGCGTGCTTGCCCTGCAGCCGGGCGGCTTTCGGGACGCGGGCTTTCATCTGCACGGGGCTGTCGGAAGTTTTCCCTTTCAGCTTGATCACGCCGAGCCGGGTGCCGTGGCGCGGGTGGTCCGCCATCACCACGATACGGCCCTTGACTCCCTGCGGGATGAGGTTCACGAATAGTTTCTTCGCGCGGGCGGCTTTCAGGCCGTCGAAGTTGAAGTATTTGTAGCCAACGACCGAGCCGGCAGTGTTGTTCACCACCGGGTTGTGGTTGATGCTCAGGTCGTAAGGGTCGCTTTCACCGTCCCAGACGGGGCGGTAGGGCTCGATGTAGGAGCCGGGGTACTTGTTGCCCAGGTTGTCCTTCTCGGAAGGGCGCGGTCCGGTGAACCAGCAGGCGATGCCGGCGGAATGCCGCACCAGCGGGTCCAGGCCGTTCAGTTCGAAGCCTTCCGAGGTATATTCGCCTTCCGTGATCTCCACCTTGCCGTCCGGTCCTTCCGTGACCTTCACCTCCACCGGGGCCACCATCGCCTGGCGGGCGAAGCCGCCCAGGCCCGTCTGGCGGTGGTAGAAGATGTACCACTGCCCGCCGATCTCGCAGAGGCTGCCGTGGGTGTTGCCGCCCGGCGCAGCCGTCCAGATGGGCTTGCCGTCCTCGTCCACGTCCCGTCCGCGGGCGTCGATAACCGTGCCGCCGTAGGTCCAGGGGCCGAGCGGGGAGTTGCTCCAGGCCCAGGCCAGGGTGTTGTTCGCCTCGGGCAGGCCGAAGTCGCCGTCGGCCGTCCAGCGGCTGTACACGAAGATGTATTTGTCCTTTACCTTGCGGATCGAGGAGGCTTCGAAGAAGCGGAACTCGCCCTCCTGCCGCAGGCTGGAAACCATGTCCCGGACGGGCTGCGTGCCCTTTTTGACCGTACACATCGTCTCGGGGTCGAGTTCGGCGCCCCAGGATTGCTGGAAGCCCCAGTAGCCATAGACGCGCCCGTCGTCGTCGATGAACGCGGCGGGGTCGAAGCCCAGCACGCCCACGGTGCGGGTAGGATCCTTCGGGTCCCAGTTGCATACGGTGAAGGGGCCGTCCGGCCGGTCGGAGCGCGCGATCATCGAGTTGCGTCCCGCCGCCTGGGTGTTGGGGTAGAGGTAATAGGTTTTCTTGCCGTCCGGGCCGATTTTCTCCACCACGTCGGGGGCGTAGAGGATGTCGCCCTTGCCGTCGGGGTTGAGGGGCCGGCCCTTCGCGTCCAGGCGGGATTCGAAGATGACGCCGCCGTAGCGCCAGTGCAGCAGGTCGTCCACGGAGGCGGACCAGACCACCTGGTTGCGGCCGCAGTAGGCCGAGATCTCAATGTCGTGGGAGCCGTAGATATAGACCCGGTACTGGCCCGGGTTGTCGGGATCTTCGAAGATGTAGGGTTCGCCGTCGGGGATGTATTCCCAAAGGGGCAGATACGGGTTGGCGGCACCGGCGGAAAGGCCGGAGCAGAGCAGTCCGGCACCGGCGAGCGCCGCTGCGAGGCGGGCGAAGAGTCTGTGGTTCATACGCTAGGTCTTTGTTGTTGACAAATATACTCAAATCCCCGTTTTTTTAATATATTAGCACTATGAAAAGGTCCGCGTCATCGCCTCTTTGCCTTGATTCCAACGATTAAAACCGATAGTATTATGGTAGATTTCAAGTATTATACCCCCACGGAGGTGGTCTTCGGAAAGGATTCCGAAAGCCGCCTGGCAGAAATGGTCCGCAAGTATGGCGGCAACAAGGTCCTCATCCATTACGGCGGCGGCAGCGTCGTCCGCTCCGGCCTGCTCGACTTCGTGAAGTCGCAGCTGGACGCCGCAGGCATCCCCTGGGTCGAACTGGGCGGCGTCGTCCCCAACCCGCGCCTGTCCCTGGCCCGCAAGGGCATCGAGCTGTGCCGGAAAGAAGGCGTGGACTTCCTGCTGGCGGTCGGCGGCGGCTCCGTGATCGACTCCACCAAGGTCATCGGCTACGGCTTGAACTACGACGGGGACGTCTGGGACATCTATGACGGGAAGTACGCCCCGAAGGCCTGCACCCCGCTGGGCGTCGTGCTCACCATCCCCGCGGCGGGCAGCGAGATGAGCGACTCCGCCGTGATCACGAAGGACGAAGGTATGGTCAAGCGCGGCTTCAGCAGCAACCTCTGCCGGCCCCGTTTCGCCATCATGAACCCCGTGCGCACCTTCACCCTGCCGCCGTACCAGACGGCCGCGGGCGTGACCGACATGATGATGCACACGATGGAGCGTTATTTCTCGCACGAAGACGACATGCTGATTACCGACGCGGTGGCCGAGGCGCTGATGCGCACGGTCAAGCAGTGCGGCGAACAGGTGCTCGCCGACCCGGAGAACTACCAGCTCCGCGCCCAGATCATGTGGGCGGGCAGCCTGGCGCACAACGACCTGACCGGCTGCGGCACCGTCAGCGATTTCGCCACGCACGGCATCGAACACGAACTCAGCGCCACCTACGGCGCCACGCACGGAGCCGGCCTGGCGGCCATCTGGCCCCACTGGGCGGAGTATGTCCTGGCCGAGAACCCGACACGTTTCGCCCAGTTCGCGGTGAATGTGCTCGGCGTGCCCAACGACTTCAAGTCGCCGGAGCGCACCGCCCGCGCGGGCATCGCCGCGATGGTGGACTTCTATCACCGCATCGGGATGCCGGCCAACCTGCCCGAACTCATCGGACGCCCCGCCACGGAAGCGGAGATCGCCGAAATGGCCTTCAAGGCCACGCAGGGGAAGAAGATCACCCTGGGCAACCTGAAGAAGCTGGACTACGACGACGTGGTGGCCATCTACCGGATGGCGAACAAGGCGTAAAGACGCGCACGTTTTTTGCTTGCCGGACAGGTATGCATAGATGTCTCAGATGGCTGCTGGCCGGCCTGTTGACCCTGGTCGCCGCCGCGGGTGCCGCTGCGCAGGATACCGAAGCTGCGCAGGAGAACCCGCGCAAGGTGGCGGATGCGATCATCAAGGAGGCCGGCAGGCACCTGGGCAAGCCTTATCTCTACGGAGGCAACGGCCCCCAGAGTTTCGACTGCACGGGCTTTACCTGCTACGTTTACAACAAGTTCGGCTACAAGCTGTCGCGCAGTTCGGCCGACCAGGCGCACGACGGCCGGGAAATCAAGGGGGGCTACGACAAGTTCCAGAAGGGCGACATCATCATCTTCGGCGGCCGCGCGAACAAGAAGTCGCCTGGGCACGTGGGCATCTTCATCGCGGCGGACAGCCTGGCGCAGAGCTTCACCTTCATCCACGCCTGCAACTCGGGCGTGACCATTTCCCACATCGACGAGCCGTACTACGCCCAGCGCTTCATCGGCGTGCGGCGTATCCTGCCCGACTTCCCGCCCGAAGAGCGGGCGCACAAGGCACGGTTCAACCTCAAGGAACTGATCGGCGACAAGACCGGCGCGGCGCGGGATTCCGTCCTGAACGCCGTGCAGGAGCGTTCGCTGGTGCTCTTCCCGGACGGCAGCTGGGCCTTCGTCGGCGAAGACGGCAAGTACGTCGCGCCGCCGGGCGACAAGGATTTCGTGCTGAACGCCGACGGCACCTGGCGCTTCGAAGAGGCCTCCTCGGCCGTGTTCTACACGGTCAAGGCGGGCGATACCCTGCCCAAGATCGCCCGGAAGTTCGGCGTCTCGCTGGAGTCTCTCCGGGAGATGAACGGGCTCACGTCGAAGTCCGTCATCCGGCTCGGAGACCGGCTCCGGGTGCAGTAACTCATTCCCCCACGACGCCCAGGGTGGCGACCGAGATGCGCACTTGCGGACCGCAGCTGCGCCGCAGGGCGTCGTGGCAGGCCGCCAGCGTCGCCCCGGTGGTGAACACGTCGTCGAGGAGCAGGATGTGCCGGGCGGCGGAAAGGTCCGCCCGGCCGGACCGGCGTCGCCCCGGCGCGAAGGCCCCTTCGACGTTCGCCGCCCGCTCCGTCCGGCCCGCGAGCCGGGCCTGGCTGCGGGTGCGGCGCCGCCGGGACAGCGCCCGTTCCGCACAGGGAACGTCCAGGACGCGCGACACTTCGCGGGCGATGAGGGCCGCCTGGTTGTAGCCGCGCCGCCAGCGCCGCGTCCAGTGCAGCGGGACGGGGATGACCAGGTCCACGTCCGCATAGAGCGGGGACGCGGCGAGCCTTTCTCCCAGCATATGGGCGGCCCAGCGGCCCGCGGCGAAGTCGCGGTGATACTTGAGGGCCTGCGGAATCTTCTTGTATCCGGCATCGGCCCGGTAATGGAAAAGAGCCGCTGCATACGCATACGGCTCATATTCTTCCACCCGGATCCGGGCGTTGAAACGGTCTGCCATCGGGTTGTGGGCGAGGTTGGCGTAGCGCGTTTCCGGCAGGTCCGCCAGACACTCGGTGCACAGGTGGCGCTCCCGGGGAAGGAGCGGCCGGCCGCACACCAGGCACACCCTCGGCAGGACGAGGTCCAGCAGCGCCGAGAGGGAAGTTTTCAAGTCAAGTCCGGTCAGTCGCGGGTCCATCCGCTAGCAGTTCATCGCTCCGCAGCAGTGGATGACCTGTCCGCTGACATACGACGAGAGGTCGCTGGCGAGGAAGAGCGCGACCTTGGCCACGTCTTCCGGCGTACCGCCGCGGCGCAGCGGGATGGTCTTGACCCAGGCCTCGCGCACGTCTTCCGGCAGCGCGGCCGTCATGTCCGAGATGATGAATCCGGGGGCGATGCAGTTGGCGCGGATGCCGCGGGGGCCCATCTCCTTGGCGATGGACTTCGCCAGGCCGATCAGGCCGGCCTTGGAGGCGGAGTAGTTGCACTGGCCGGCGTTGCCGCTGACGCCCACCACGGAGGACATGTTGATGATGCTGCCCCCGCGCTGGCGCGCCATGATGGGCGTGACGGCGTGGATGTAGTTGTAGGCGGACTTGAGATTGACGTTGATGACGGCGTCCCACTGCGCTTCGTCCATGCGCAGCATCAGCCCGTCGCGCGTGATGCCGGCGTTGTTGACCAGCACGTCGATGCGGCCGAAATCGGCCATCACCTGCTCCACGGTTTCATGCGTCTGGGCGAAGTCGGCGGCGTTGGACGCATAGGCGCGCACCTTGACGCCGAAGGCTTCGAGTTCCTTGACCGTATCCTCGATGATCTTGATGTCGGTGAATGCGATATCCGCCCCTTCCGCGGCGAATTTCAGGGCGATGGCCTTGCCGATGCCCCGGGATGCGCCCGTGATGAGGGCGACTTTTCCTTCCAGTAAACCCATTTCTTTCTATCGATTTTCTTTTTGCATGACGGCTTCGACCTCATCCGGGGCGATCGGCAGGCGCTGCGGCCCGAGCCGGCGCGCTCCGTCCGGCGTCACGAGGACGTCGTCTTCGAGGCGGATGCCGCCGAAGTCGTAGTATTGTTCCAGTTTGGCGTAGTTCACGCGGCCGCTGTCCGTGCCGTCGCGCTTCCAGGTCTCGATCAGGGCCGGGATGAAGTAGATGCCCGGCTCGTCGGTGATCACGTTGCCCGGCTGCAGGCGGCGCGCCATGCGGAGGCTGCCCAGGCCGAGCTGCGGCGAGCGGGTCTGGTCGTCGTCGTAGCCGACCAGGTTCTCGCCCAGGTCTTCCATGTCGTGCACGTCGAGGCCCATGTTGTGCCCCAGTCCGTGCGGCATGAACAGGCCGCCGATGCCGTCCGCGGCCATCTCGGCCACGTCTCCCTGCACGAGGCCCAGTTGTTTCAGGTTGTCCAGCATGTGCGCGACGGCCGCCAGGTGCACCTCGCGGTAGGGAATGCCCGGGCGTATCATCCCGAATGCCAGTTCGTTGCACTCATAGACCGTCTGGTAGATGTCGCGCTGCATGCGGGTGAAACTGCCGGAGGTCGGATAGGTGCGGGTGAAGTCGGAGGCGTAGTGCTCGTTGCTCTCCACGCCGGCGTCCACGACCATCAACTTGCCCGGTTCCACGGGGAGGGCGTGGCTGTGGCAGTGGAAGATCTCGCCGTGCTGGGTGAGGATGGTCGGGAAACTGGTGCCCCAGCCTTTCGCCAGGGAGACGCCTTCCATTTCACCCACGATCTCCTGTTCGATGCGGCCGAGGCGGATGCCGCGGCGGGCGACGGTGTGCATCTCGTAACCGAGAGCGCAGGCGTCGTCAATGCAGGCGATCTCGCGCGGCTCCTTGACGAGGCGCAAGGCGATCACGGCCTTCACCAGCGGCTCGGAGGCCTTCGCGCAGCCGGCCTTGCCGGCGGACGTGGTCTCGGCGGGGTCGAGGCCGAGCAGGGCGGCGAGCTTGAGGCGGTTGTAATAGCGCGACGCCGGCAGGAAGTGGACTTTCCGGCCCTTCAGCGCGGCGCCGAGGGCGTCGTACGGGGCGGTTTTCGCTACGCCGCAGTGGTCGGCGAGCGAGCGGACGGTGGGCATCGGGCCCATCCAGATGATGTCGTCTATCTCGAAATCGTCGGCATAGAGCGTTTCCTCTCCGCTTTCCAGGTCGATGGTCGCGGCGAAGCGCGGCTCGTCGATGCCGAAGAAATACAGCCAGTTGCTGTCCTGGCGCCATTTGTAGCAGTTGTCCTTGTACTGGGCGGGAGCGTCCACATTGCCGAGGAAGAGGGCGATTCCCTGCTGTCCGGCGAGGCGTTCCAGCAGCGCCTTGCGGCGTGCGATGTAAACTTCTTTCTCAAACATAGCAAAGACAAAGATAGCAATTTTCTGCGTATCTTCGCGGAGCAAACTGATGAACGCCATGCTGCAGAAAGTAATCGATATCGTCAAGGAAGCGTCCGCGCTGATGACTTCCGACCATTTTACCGTGATGGAAAAGGACGGGCGCGAGAACCTCGTCACCTCTTCGGACATCGCCGTCCAGCATTTCCTGACGGAGCGCCTCGCCGCGCTGCTGCCGGGCTGCGGCTTCCTTTGCGAGGAGGAGGATTTCCGGGACCTGGAGGAAGAGTATGTCTGGATCATCGACCCCATCGACGGCACGGCGAACTATGCCCGCGGCATCGCGGACTGCTGCATCTCCGTGGCGCTCGCCCGCAAGGGCGCGCTGCAGCTGGGCGTGGTGTACAGTCCGGCGCGCGGGGAACTGTATTCCGCCGAACTGGGCAAGGGGGCGCAGTGCAACGGGCATTCCATCCACGTGTCCGACCGGCCCCTTGCCGACGGGCTTTTCTGCACGGCGATGAGCACCTACTGCAAGGAGTACGCGAAAAGCTGTTCGGACATCATCTATGATATCTATATGCAAAGCAACGATACGCGCCGCTGGGGCTCTGCCGCGATCGAGCTCTGCCTGCTGGCGTCCGGGGTGGTGGAACTGTATTTCGAGATGCGGCTGCAGCCTTGGGACTATGCCGCCGCGATGCTGATCCTTCACGAGGCGGGCGGGCGCATCGCTTCGTGGAACGGCCTGCCGCCTTCGCTGGAGAAGCAGTCGCTGGTGGTCGCGGCCAACCGGCCGGACAGCCTCGGCGCGCTCCTGGCCGTGGTCCACTGCCACCTGCCGGACGGCGTTCCGTATCAATAAATCAGATCAGGTCGGAGATGATATCGTCGCTGACGAACCAGCGGTCTTCCGGGATGCGGAGACGGCCGTCGGCGATGCGGACCAATCGGCCGTCGGAGAGCATTCCGGCGGCTTTTTCTTTGGGCAGCAGGTCCTCCGTTACGCCGCGTGCCGTGCGCAGCCCCAGGAAGATTTTCTCCTCCCGCGCTTCGTCTTCCGTTAGTGTTTCTCGGCCCCCGCGCAGCGGCGAACTGCCGCTGAAAACGTCCGGTTGCACCGGACCCCTCCCATTGACTTCGTCAGCGGGCCCCTCCCTCTTACGGAGCCGAGGGTGGCTACGGTTTTCAGCGGCAGTTGCCGCCTGCGCCCGGGGCAGGGAACAGGGGTTCCAGGAGCGGGTGGTGCCGTCGAATGAATGGGCACCGGGGCCGAGTCCGACATAGGGCAGGCGGGCCCAATAGGCGCTGTTGTGGACGGCCTCGCGGCCCGGCAGGGCCCAGTTGGAGATTTCGTAATGGACGTAGCCGGCCGCCCGGAGCGTCTCGCAGAGCAGGCGGTACTGCGCCGCGCACTGCTCCTGGGTGGCCTCGGTGTAGCGGCCTTCGCGCACGAGCTTGCCCAGGGCGCTGCCTTCCTCGATGCTCAGCTGGTAGGCGGAGACGTGCTCCGGCCGCCAGCGGACGATCTCATCCAGCGTTTCCTTGAAAATGGCCTCTGACAGCTGCGAGAGCCCGAAAATCAGGTCCACGCTGAGGTTGTCCACCCCGGCGTCCCGCAGGATGCGGAAGGCCTGCCGGGCCCGGGCGGCGTCGTGCCGGCGGTTCATCCAGCGGAGGATGCCGTCATCCAGCGACTGCACCCCCATGCTCACGCGGTTGACGCCGAGGGAGAGCAGGGTGTGGACGTAGTCCGGCCCTTTTTCTACAATGTCTTCGGGGTTGACCTCGATGGTAAATTCCGTAAACGCCGGGCGGCAGCAGGTTGCCCCGGAAGGGCGTTTCCGCAGCGAAGCGAGGACGTTTTCTTCAGCCCTGCCGGGGTAAGCCTGCTGCCCGCCTGTCAGGCAATCGACGATCTGCTCCAAATACATCGGAGGCAGCACCGAGGGGGTGCCGCCTCCGATGTAGAGGGTATTCAGGCCGCGCGTGGCATCGATCTCGTCCCGACGGCGCCGTGCCTCGTCGCAGACCGCATCCGCATAGGCTGCGAATTGCTGCGCGTCCCGGTCCCGGCAGGCGATCTCCGAATAGAAATCACAATAGGTGCAGAAACTCCTGCAGAAAGGGACGTGCAGATAGATCATCAGCGGAGCAGGAGCTCTCCGTGGCCGAGCTGCGCCTGCGTCGTGTAGGCGTCAACGGTGTAGATGCCCTTCTGGAAGGCGCCCACGTTGTTGATGTAGATGCCCAGGTCGATCTCCTCGCCCTGGTAGTCCACCTCGCGGGAAGCCGAAGCCTCCAGGGTCTCGCCGCCGAAGGTGAAGGTCGTGCCGCGGCCGTCGGACAGCAGGTTGCCGTCCGGATCCGTCACGCGTACATACACGCGCACCGGGCCGCGCGGGGCCAGCTCGTTCTGGGAGAGGGTGAGGTTCACCAGGAAGCGGACGACGCGGTTCGCCTTGTCCGTGACCTTGTCGTTGTTGTTGAAGGCGTACATCACGAAGTTGTGGGCCTTGATGACGGAACCAGCGGTGATGCGGCCGGTCAGGTGCTCGACCTGCTTGGTCAGCTCATCGTTGCGGCGCTGGTTCTCGGCGGCCTCCTGGCGGGCCGTGGCGGCCTCTTCGGTCAGGCGGTGGTTGAGGGTGTTCAGCGAGTCG
>CAMVGM010000057.1 GCA_947167015.1 uncultured Bacteroidales bacterium | reverse complement strand
GCGCTAAAAGTACACGAAGATGGGAATTATCATTAAGCCAATCGTTACAGAGAAGCTGACGGATCAGGGCGAAAAGTTGAACCGTTACGGTTTTATCGTCGATGGTAAAGCCAACAAGCTTCAGATCAAGGATGCCGTGGAGAAGATGTACAACGTCTCCGTGGCTGCTGTCAATACGGTGAACTATCACGGCAAGCGCAAGAGCCGCTACACCAAGGCGGGTCTGCTCCGCGGCCGGATGAATCACTTCAAGAAGGCGTACATCACCCTCGCCGGTGATGACAAGATCGATTTCTACGCTAATATTTAAGGGAGGGACAGACAATGGCAGTCAGAAAATTCAAACCGGTTACTCCCGGTCAGAGGAACAAAGTGATCAGCACCTTCGAGGAGATCACCGCTAAGAAACCCCAGAAATCATTGTTGGAGCCCCTCAAGAGCACGGGCGGACGCAACAACACCGGTCAGATGACCGTGCGTTACCTCGGTGGCGGTCACAAGCGTATGTACCGCATCATCGACTTCCGCCGCGCCAAGGACGAGTGCACCGCGACCGTTCAGACCATCGAGTATGATCCGAACCGCAGCGCCCGCATCGCCCTCGTGCAGTACGAAGACGGAGAGAAGAGATACATCATCGCTCCGAACGGACTCAAGGTCGGTCAGGTGATCGCTTCCGGCAGCGGCGTCGCTCCGGAGGTCGGCAACTGCCTGCCTCTCGCTGAAATTCCTGTCGGTACCCTCGTGCACTGCATCGAGCTCCGTCCCGGCCAGGGTGCGGCCATGGCCCGCTCCGCCGGTACGTTTGCCCAGCTCGCGGCCCGCGAAGGGACCCACGCCGTGCTCCGCCTGCCTTCCGGCGAGACGCGCATGGTGCTGGTGTCCTGCCGCGCCACCGTCGGCGTGGTGTCGAACACCGATCATAACCTGGAGAGCCACGGCAAGGCCGGCCGTCGTCGCTGGCTGGGCAAGCGCCCGCACAACCGTGGTGTCGTGATGAACCCGCACGATCACCCGATGGGTGGTGGTGAAGGCCGCGCTTCCGGTGGACACCCGCGTTCCCGCAAGGGTCTGCCTGCAAAGGGCTACAAGACGCGTAATCCGAAGGCGGCTTCCAACAAGTTCATCATTGAGAGAAGAAAGAAATAAACAGGAATTTACTTAAGAGATTATGAGTCGTTCTTTAAGAAAAGGTCCCTATATCCAGGAAGCCCTGGAGAAGAGAGTTCTTGCTATGAATGATGGTAGCAAGAAGAAGGAGGTGGTCAAGACCTGGTCCCGCGCCAGCATGATCTCCCCTGACTTTATCGGCCATACGATCGCTGTTCACAACGGAAACAAGTTTATCCCTGTTTACGTCACCGAGCAGATGGTCGGCCACAAGCTGGGCGAGTTCGCCCCGACCCGCAACTTCAGAGGTCATTCAGGTAACAATAAGAAGTAATCACTATGGGAAAGCGTAAAAGACTTATGGCCGATCGCCTCAAGGAGGCGAAGAAGAATACTGCGGTCGCCAAGCTGAATGACGTCCCCACCTCTCCCCGCAAGATGCGCCTGGTGGCCGACACCGTCCGTGGCGTCGAGGTCAACCGTGCGCTCGACCTGCTGAAGTTCAGCAAGCGCGAGGCCTCCGTGCGTCTCGAGAAGCTGCTCCGCAGCGCCGTCGCGAACTGGGAAGCCAAGAACCCCGAGCAGAGCAAGGAACTGGACAACGGCAACGTTTATGTGAAGACCATCATGGTGGACGAAGGCCGCACCCTGAAGCGCATCCGTCCGTGCCCGCAGGGCCGTGCCGGTCGCATCCGCAAGCGTTCCAACCACGTCACCGTCATCCTCGATGTCAAACAACCAGTGGAGAATAAGTAAATATGGGACAGAAAACTAATCCTATCAGCAACAGAATCGGTATCACCCGTGGTTGGGACTCTAACTGGTGTGGTGGTAACTATGCGGAGAAGATCGCCGAGGACTATGAGATCCGCAAGTATCTCGGCAACCGTCTGGCCAAGGCCAGCCTGAGCCGCATCGTCATCGAGCGTACCCTCAAGCTCATCACGGTCACGATCTACGCGGCCCGTCCCGGTTTCATCATCGGCAAGGGCGGCACCGAGGTCGACAAACTCAAGGAAGAGCTCAAGAAGGTCACCAAGAAGGATGTCCAGATCAACATCTACGAGGTGAAGCGTCCCGAGGTCGACGCCAACATCGTGGCTGACAGCATCGCCCGTCAGATCGAGGGCCGCGTGTCCTATCGCCGCGCCATCAAGATGGCCATCGCCAACACGATGCGCGTCGGTGCCGAGGGCATCAAGGTCCAGATCGCCGGCCGCGTCGGCGGCGCCGAAATGGCCCGCAGCGAGATGTTCAAGGAAGGCCGTACGCCGCTCCACACGTTCCGTGCGGACATCGACTACGCCCTCGCCGTCGCGAACACCAAGGTCGGCACCCTGGGCATCAAGGTGTGGATCTGCAATGGCGAGCGTTATGGCAAGCAGGACCTCACTCCTGCCGCCCTCGCCGCTGCCAACGCGCAGGCTACCGGCCAGAACCGTGGCGGTGGCCGCGGTGGCGACCGCCGTCCCCGCCGGGAGGGCGACCGCGACCGTCGTCCGCGTCGCGACAATAGGTAATTGATTGATATTTATCAGGAAATTACTAAATTTGAGGCCGGTTTCGGGATTCCGAAACCGGCTTTTTATAAAGGATAATCAACACAATTCTATATGAAGAGATTCTTTTTGATCGCAGCGGCGGCGCTGGTGGCGTTCGCAGGCTGCAAGCAGCCCACCAGCGAGGAAGTGCTGGCCGGTTTCCAGTCCGACATCGCCGCCCTGGAGGACGAATACACCGCATCCGCGCAGCAGATCCGGGATGACGCCACGCTCGACGCGGCGCAGCGGGTCGAGAAAATGGAAGCCCTGCAGGACGATATCCTCGGCAGGATCATCGATACCGGCCGGAAACTGCTCGACAAGTATTACGCCGACACGCTCGTGGCTCCGGCCGTGCTCCGCGAAGTGGGAGATTTCATGGAGGAGGACGAACTGACCGCCCTTTTCGCAAAGCTCCCCGAGTCGGTCAAGGCCGACAAATACATCGCCCGGATGATCGAGAGCAACACCGCGCGCCAATCTACGGCCGTCGGCAACAAGTTCGTCGATTTCACGGTGGACCACGTCGCCGGTGTGGACAAGAAGACCGGCAACCCGGTCTATGAGAAGAAGAGCCTGTCCGACTTCGTCGGCAAGGGCAAGGTGATGCTGGTGGACTTCTGGTCCCCCTGGTGCCCGCCCTGCAAGGCCGAGATCCCCAACATCAAGGCCATCTGGGAGAAATACCACGGTGACGACTTCGACGTGCTGAGCGTCGCGGTGTGGGAGGAGAGCCGGAAGATGGACTGGCACAACACCATCGACACCGCCGCCTTCTACGGGATGAAGTGGCTGCAGCTCAACAACGGCCACCAGGAGCCCGCCGCCCTGTACGGCATCGAAGGCATCCCGCACATGATCCTGTTCGACAAGGACGGCACCATCCTCAAGCGCGGGGACGACCTGCGCGGCGAAAAGACGGCGAAGGCCGTCGCCGAAGTCCTTGGACGTTAAGGAAAAAATACAGCTTCTGCCGCATTCCCCGGGCGTTTACCGATATTACGACGCTGCGGGGAATGTGATCTATGTAGGCAAGGCGAAGGACCTCAGCAAACGGGTCGCGCAGTATTTCGTAGATCCTGCGCGCCTGACCGTGAAGACGCGCGTGCTGGTGTCCCGGATCGCGGACGTTCAGTATTCCGTCGTGGACACGGAGGCGGACGCCCTGCTGCTTGAGAACAATCTCATCAAGCAGTACAAGCCCCGCTACAACATCCTCCTGAAGGACTCCAAGACCTATCCGTGGATCTGCGTGACGGCCGAGGAGTTCCCCCGCGTGTTCCTGACACGCCGGCTGGTGAAGAACGGTTCCAGGTACTACGGCCCCTACAGTTCCGTGATGCACGCCCGGGCGCTGCTGGAGTTCCTCCGGGAGACCTGGCCGCTGCGGTCCTGCAAGCACAGGATCACGGCCGACACGGTCCTGCGCGGCAAGATACGGCCCTGCCTGGACTATCACATCGGCCGCTGCCGGGGCTGCTGCATCGGCGGAGTCTCCATCGAGGAGTACGCCGGCTGGACCGGCGAGATCGAACGCCTGCTTTCCGGCGGGGTGAACGGCATCATCCGTGACTACAAGGCCCGGATGACGGCCGCCGCCGAGGAACTGGACTTCGAGACGGCCCAGTTGTACAAGCTGCGCATCGAGGCGCTGCAGAAACATTACGCGAAGAGTATCATCACGGCGGCCGGCGACCGCGACGTGGACGTGTTCGCCCTGGAAGTCGACGGGGCCGAGGCATTCGGCAGTTTCCTGCGCATCCGGGGCGGCGCCATCATCCAGTCGCTGAACCTGGGCTTCAAGATGAACATCGAAGAGGACCGCGCCGCGGTGCTGAGCGAGTTCATCGCGGAGATATCTTCCAAGTTCGGCGCGCTCCGGGGAGAGGTCCTGGTGCCTTTCCTGCCGGACGTGGAGCTGGAAGGGGTGAGTTTCCGTATCCCCGTGCGCGGCGACAAGCTCGCCCTGCTGGAACTCGGTGCCAAGAACGCCCGGGAGTTCCGCGCGAATTCCCTGCGCCAGCGCGAGCATACCAATCCGGACGAGTTCCGGGCGGCGGTGCTCGAGGAGTTGCGCAAGGCCCTGGGCATGAAGGAACTGCCGGTGCACATGGAGTGCTTCGACAACTCCAACATCCAGGGTACCAACCCGGTAGCCTCCTGCGTGGTCTTCCGGAACGGGGAGCCCGCCAAGAAGGACTACCGGAAATTCAAGATCAAGACGGTGGTGGGGGCCAACGACTACGCTTCGATGAAGGAAGTGGTGAACCGCCGCTATGCGCGCATGCTGGAAGAGGCGCCGGACGACCTGCCGCAACTGGTGGTGATCGACGGCGGCAAGGGGCAGCTCGAGTTCGCCTGGCAGGCGCTCTGCGAACTGGGCATCCAGGACCGCCTGACCGTGGTCGGTCTGGCGAAACGCCTCGAGGAGGTGATACGCGTGGGCGATCCCTACCCCCTTTTCCTTGACCGCAACTCGCAGTCGCTCAAGCTCCTGCAGCAGATCCGGGACGAGGCGCACCGCTTCGGCATCACCTTCCACCGCTCGTTGCGCAGCAAGGCCGCCATCCAGTCGGCGCTGCGCGAGATCCCGGGCGTGGGCGAGCAGACGGAACAGCGGCTGCTGATGCATTTCGGCAGCGTGGCGCGCATTGCGGCCGCGCCGGTCGGAGATGTCGCCGCGCTGGTCGGTCCCAAACTCGCCGCCCGCATACACGAACAACTCAGCCATGGACAAAGCGGATAGATTCAACAAGATTTTCAACGCCTTCATCCTCATCGGGATGACGGTGGTGACGCTCATCGTCACGATCATCAAGCTCCGGGACGCGCAGGGCGGCACGGCGGCCCTCCCGCTCATCATCGCGGCCGTGGGCTCGCTCTGCGGGGTGCTGGCGAACGTCCTGTCGGCCAACGGCCGTCTGCTGACCTTCCTGTTCGGCCTGTTCGACGTGACGATCTACGGGGTGATGTGCCTGACCGGCGCGAAATACGGCAATGCCGCGCTGCACCTGCTCTACTTCCTGCCGATGCAGGTGATCGGCTTCCTGCAATGGAAGAAGCACGGGGCCGGAGAAGGGGCCCGGGTGCATGCCCGCCGGCTGGACGGCAAGGGCTGGCTGATCGCCGGCGCCATCTTCCTGGCCGGACTGGTCGCGGCCTATTTCATCCTCTGCGCCCTGGACAAGACCGAAGCGGCGGGGGTGGTCCGCGTCCTGGTGCTGATGGACGCCCTGTCGATGATGTGCAACATCCTGGGCCAGTGGCTGCTTTCCACGGCCTACATGGAGCAGTGGATTTTCTGGATCGGCGTCAACATCGCCTCCGTGGCGATGTGGGTGCTCACCCTGCGGCAGTCCCCGGATTCCTCCTACGCGCTGATCTACGTGGTCAAGTATTCTTTCTATTTGCTGAATTCCCTGAACGGCTTGCGCATCTGGCTCGCGCTGAGCCGGCCCGGCGCCGCCTCGGAGGGCTAGGGGAAGATGTTTGCATTTTTCAATATTTCTTTGTTACTTTGCACGGTTTTAGTAAAGACGATTGTACTATAAAACTTAATATCTAATAATTGTTATGGAATACGCAGAAATCGTAGAGAAAGTCAAAGCGATCATCGTCGACAAGCTCGGCGTGGAGCCTTCCGAGGTTACCGAGACCGCGAACTTTACCAATGACCTGGGTGCTGACTCCCTCGACACCGTGGAGCTCCTGATGGAGTTCGAGAAGGTGTTCGGCATCAAGATCCCCGATGAGGAGACCAGCACGATCGCGACCGTCAAGGACGCTTGCGACAAAGTTGCCGAGAAGCTCGGCTAATCCAAAAAGGAAATCCTGACACAAAGGACCGGTCCATATGGGCCGGTCCTTAATCGTATCTGGCGGTTTCCCGCGTCAATCCTGGTTGGGAAGGGCGAAGGTCAGCAGGAGCATGGGCCGCCTGTCGGCGTCGGGATAGTCCGGTCCGCAGAGCGCGGCGCGGTAGAAGCGGTCCTTGTCCAGCTTGACCGTCGTGCTGGTGGAGGTCTGGGCCATGCTGGCGTACTGGGCCATCATCGCATAGTTGAGGTAGTTGTTGTAGCCGTAGGCGCCGTATCCGCCGTATCCGCCATAACCGCCATAGCCCCCGTATCCGCCATAGCCGCCGTACATGCTGTTATAGTAGCTGGAATAGGCGAGGTAGTTGAGCATCTCCTGCTGCTCCTTGCTGGTGGTGCTGACGTTCAGCTGCGTCTCCTCGGCCATGATGAGCATCCAGATGTCGTAGTTGCCCCGGGCCAGGTTCTTGGCGCCGGTGCTTTCCGGTTTGCTCTCGTCCACCTTGATGAGTTCCTGCATATGGTAGGTGATGTCCGGCGCATAGCACATGTGGGAGCGGTCGACGTCGCCCTGGTTCTCGTCTTGGGAGCTCGAGTCGGTCAGGCCCATGTAGGTCGTGATGGGATCGTCATCGTCGTCGTCGCCGGTGAAACGGCAGGTCGGGGAGAGGCGGAAAGGCCAGAAGGTCATGTCCTTGTAGTTGTCCGGGAAATCGAAGGGGAAGTAGAGCGTGGCCCGGTTGATGACCGCATCCTTGGGGCTGCCGCCCGCCTCGGCGATGGCCTGCTCGACCTGGCGCTTGAGGCTCTTGGCGGAAATCATCGGCTTGAGCCCGCCGCCGCCCTCGACCCAGATGGTCTCGCCCGGGACGCCCGTGCGTTCCCGCGTCTGCTGGCCGGTCAGGTTCAGGCAGTACTGCGGGAAGGTGCCGGTGTAGGCGTTGAACAGGGAGTCGATGTCATAGAAGTCGGCCGCGCCGTAGTAGAAGAACAGGGTCGTGTCCCGGCGCTTCCCGTCGAAGACGGCGGAATAGCGGAGCGTGGCGTAATTGCCGCGGACATATTGGTTCTGCGCATCGTAGGAGAGCTGCACGTCCAGCATATTGATGCGGCCGCCGTCGCCCTCGGGCAGGTCGGACTCGATGTAGATGCCGGGGAACTTCTCGATGTACTTCTTCATGTCGGAGACGTCCTCCTTGGTGATCTGCAGGTATTTCTTGCCGAACTCCTCGGAAAAGTCGAAGCTGAGCGAATCGCGGCCGTTGTAAACCGGGGTGCCCCGGGTGATGGGACGGTCGCCGTGCGCGACGGTCTGGTTGAGGTCGTAGTCCTCCGTCGCATCCAGGGGCTCGCTCAGTTCATATACGTGGAAATGCTGCAGGATGTTCTCCTGTCCGGGGTCGAGCATGGACAGGGTGTCCCGCGCGGCCGCGAAATGGAAACTCTTGAAGACGGGGTCGTCTCCGAGTTCGAACTCGTCTTCGAAAATCGGGATGAGGGTGAAGGCGCTGGAGCGCGTGGTCAGCCCGAATTCGGGTTCGCGGATGGCGCCGACCGTGATGCGGTCGTCGGAGAAGCCGGACAGTTTGTCCGCCATCTGCAGCGTGATGCCCTCGAGGGGGATCTCCGCGGTGTGGAAGGTGTAGGTTTCCGTGACGGGGACGAAGACGCCGCCGAGGGAAGGGTCCGTCTGTATGCAGGAAAGGCAGCAGGCAAGGCCCGCCGCCAGGGTGAGAAGTCTGAATTTCATCTTAAAGTCCATCGTAAAAACCGCAGTATCCGTCGATGTAGCTGCCGTCGTCCAGGGCCTGGCGGTCGAACGGGAGGATCGGGAGTCCGAGCGATTTGCAATAGTCCACGATTTCCGGTTCGACGCGCTCCGCGCCGAGGATGATGCCGTCGGAGTACTGTGCGGCAGTTCGAGCAAGATTTATGCCAGTGGGATCGTCCAGGAAGGGCAGGTCCTTGCGGGAGACGCCGCCGAAGCAGGCCTTGTCCGCAAAGGCGGGATCGAACGGGGCCGTCGGGGTGTCGTCGTACAGCGACAGGACCACCTTGCTGGCGGAGAAGATCGGATCGTCCTTGTAGGCTTTCTTGAGATATACGGGTACGAGCTGGGAAATCCAGCCCTGGCAGTGGATCACGTCGGGTGCCCAGCGGAGCTTCTTGACCGTCTCGAGCACGCCGCGGGCGAAGAAGATGGCCCGCTCGTCGTTGTCGGCGAAAAAGTTGCCGGAGGCATCGGTGAAGGTCTGCTTGCGCCGGAAATAATCCTCATTGTCGATGAAATAGACCTGGATGCGCGCGGAGGAGATGGAGGCGACCTTGATGATCAGGGGGCGGTCCACCTCGCCGACGACGATGTTCATGCCCGAAAGGCGGATGACTTCGTGCAGTTGGTTCGTACGCTCGTTGATGCAGCCGAAACGGGACATGAAAGAGCGGATTTCCCGCTTTCGTTCCTGGATGCCCTGCGGCAGGAAACGTCCGATTTTGGCGATATCGGACTCCGGGAGATACGGGAAGATCTCGGAGTTGACGAAGAGTATTTTCTGCTTAATATCGCTCATAACCACAAAGATAAGAATTATTTTCCATTTTTTTGTCTTTTCACTATCTTTGAGGCCTAATTTGGAGGAATATGGCCCGACCGGAGAACAAGTTGATCAGGAAACGCATCATAAATGCGTACCTTTCCAGCGTTATCAGCATCAGCCTGGTGCTGCTGCTGACCGGCATCGCCGCCCTGTTGATCCTCAATGCGCGCGACGTTTCGAGATACCTCAAGGAAAACATGCAGGTGTCGGTCCTGCTCCGCGACGACGCCACGGAGGAGCAGGCGGCCGCGTTCGCTTCTTCGCTGGAGGCGGAACCTTATGTCCGCACCGTGCGCGTGATCACGCGCGAAGAGGGGACTGAGGAACTGAAGGCGATGCTGGGCGAGGATTTCCTGGACGTCTTCGAGACTTCGCCGGTGCCGCTTTCCGTGGACGTGACGCTCACCGCCGACTATGTGCAGACGGACAGCCTCGCCGTGGTGACGGAGGCCCTGTCCGCCCGGCCGCTCGTGGAGGAGGTCGACTCCCAGCAGTCGCTGGTCGAGGCGCTGACCTCCAACCTGGCCAAGATCTCGCTGATCCTGGGCGTTTTCATCCTGCTGCTGCTCTTCATCTCGTTCGTGCTGATCAACAATACGGTACGGGTGAACGTGTTCGCCCGCCGTTTCACGATCCACACGATGAAGCTGGTGGGCGCCACGCGCTCCTTCATCCGGGCGCCGTTCCTGCGCGGGGCGGTGCTGCAGGGCCTGGCGGCTTCCGCCCTGGCCATCGGGATGCTCTGGGCGGTGCTGGCGGCGATGAAGCGCTCCTTCCCCGAACTGTTCACGGTGATCGGCGGGCGGACGCTGCCGATGGTGTGCGGCATCGTGCTGGTGAGCGGCGTGCTGCTCTGCGTGATCTCCACGTATTTCGTGGTGAACAAGCTGGTGGCGGCCTCCAAGGATGATTTGTATTATTGATTGAAAGATATGGAGAAGAAGGACAAGATGGCCGTATCCCGGAAGGGGCTTGGCCTGATGCTCGCAGGCCTGTTGGTGATGGTCGCCGGCTACATCCTGATGATGGGCGGCGGTTCCGACGACCCGCAGGTGTTCAATTATGCGATGTTTGACTTCCGCCGCCTGGTGGCCGCACCCGTGGTGATCCTCGCCGGCATCGTCGTGGAGGTCGTCGCCATCCTGGGCGTCTGCCGCACGAAGAAGAAATCCGAATGATATGGAGTGGTTTGAAGCATTGATCCTCGGCCTGGTCCAGGGCCTGACCGAGTTCCTTCCCGTCAGCAGCAGCGGCCATCTGGCCATCGGCAAGGCCCTGCTGGGCGTGGAACCTTCCGGAGACCTCATTTTCGAGGTGACGGTGCACGCGGCGACGGTCCTCGCGACCATCGTCGTCTTCCGCAAGGAGATCTGGAAGCTGCTGTGCGGCCTGTTCAAGTTCAAGTACAATGACGAGACGGACTATATCGCGAAGCTGTGCGTCTCGATGATCCCCGTGTTCGTGGTGGGCATGTTCTTCAAGGACCAGGTGGAAGCGGCCTTCTCGTCACTGTCCGTGGTGGGCGTGTGCCTGCTCGTGACGGCGCTGCTGCTGATCCTGTCCGATTACCTTTCCGGCCGGGTGCGCGCCGCCGTGAAGGAGAGCCGCAACGGCATCTCGTTCTGGCAGGCGCTGGTCGTGGGCGTCGGTCAGGCCTGTGCGGTGCTGCCGGGCCTGTCCCGTTCCGGTACGACCATCAGCTCCGGCCTGCTGTGCGGGGTGAAGCGTGAAAACATGGCCCAGTTCTCCTTCCTGATGGTGCTGGTGCCCATCCTGGGCGAGACCTTCCTCGACCTGGTGGGCGGCGAGATGGCGGCCTCTTCCACGGGCGCGCTGCCGCTGCTGATAGGATTCGCCGCGGCTTTCGTCTCCGGCCTGTTCGCCTGCAAGGTCATGATCGCGCTGGTCCGCAAGGCCCAGCTCAAGTGGTTCGGTCTGTACTGCGCGCTGGCGGGCCTGCTGGTGCTGCTGTTCCTGGCGTGATGGCGGAGCGGAAGCTGGTTTACTTCGTCTCGGACGTGCACCTGGGCCTGCGGACCGTGGATCCCGCGGAGCGCGAGGCGCGTTTCATCGCGTTCCTGAAGGGCCTGCCCGTGCAGGAGACGCAGGCGCTCTACCTGCTGGGCGACATCTGGGATTTCTGGTACGAGTACCGCGACGTGGTGCCGCGCGAGGGCTCCCGCGTGGTGGCGGCGCTCATCTCCCTGATGGACGCGGGGGTGGAGGTCTGGTTCTGTCCCGGCAACCACGACATCTGGACTTATTCTTATTTCGAGAGCCTCGGGATGCGCCGTTTCGACCAGCCGTACTACGTGACGCTGGGCGGCAAGGTGTTCTGCCTGGGCCACGGCGACCTGCTGGGCGGTGCGAAGCACAGTTACAAGCTGATGATCAAGCTGTTCCACAATCGCGTCGCGCAGTGGCTCTTCAGTTTGCTGCATCCCTGGCTGGCCTACCGTTTCGGGCTGGGCTGGTCCCATTCCAACCGGCGCAAGCACGAGCCCTATCATTTCCGGGGCGCGGAGGAGCCGCTGTACCGCTTTGCCGAGGAGGCCGCCCGCGGCCGGCACGTGGACTTTTTCGTCTTCGGCCATTTCCACGACGCGGTGGACCTGACGCTGCCCGGCGGGGAGCGTTTCTTCGTGCTCAAGGACTGGATGGACGGGGGGATGCCCTGCGGGGTGTTCAACGGGTCTTCTTTCGAACTTCGCTGTCCAGCGTCTCCTGCTGAATGACGGTCTGCCGGGGCGGCTCCATGAAGATGGAGAAGTAGAAAGAGTTCCATTGCCCCGAATCCCAGATCTTGCAGAGTTCCTCGATCTTGGCGTCTTCGCCTTTCGAGGGGTCGTAGCGTGTCTTGAGGTTCTGTGAGAACAGGCGGGCGACCAGCTGCCAGAAGTTGGCGGCAAGCCCGCTTTCGTAGGTCTTGACGATCTCGTAGGCGCTCATCCCGCATTCGCGGTCCACCAGGCGCATCAGCACGAGGCCCTGGGTGATCGTCATGTTGCGGATGTCCTTCTCGAAGAGGCGGAAGAGTTCTTTTTCCACGTCGTTGATGTAGCGGTTGCGTTCCGAGCGCTTGCTGACGTCGGCGGCGATGGTGCTGTCCACCTGGGCCATCATCTTGCGGCCTACGAGGGCGTAGGGGTACACCTTGTTGAAGTTAAAGACGAGCTTGTAGTAGCGGCGCCAGTCTCCGTCTTTCATCCGGCGGCCTTTGGGGAAGATCCACACGGGGTCGAGGGTCTCCATGAACACCGTATCGCCGTTTTCGTCCCGTTCGAAGTACATCGGTTCGCCGCGGACGACGCGGCGGCTCTGGGCGTGTGCCTCGCGCAGGGTCTCCAGCGCCGTCTCCGACTGCGCCGCCGCCTGCCCGCCCGTCAGCAGCAGCGCCGCCGGGAGCATCAGCAGTATGAGCCCGCTCATTTTCATTCCGGCGCAAAGGTAACAATTTTCGTGCTACTTCTTTCCCGGCCGCCTCGGCTTGCAGGCAGCTGCCACCGCAAACCTTCCTTCCTGCGGCCCGGCGGCACCGTCCCCTGGCGGAACTCCGTTCGGCCGCCTTCGGCGTCCTGCACTCCGGCCCCTCCCATTGTCTCTTGCGTCATCGCTTCGCGATAACTTGTATCCAACGGGCCCCTCCCCCTACCCGTGTCCGGGGGTGGACACGCCCGCCAGGGGACAGTCCGCCGGGCCGCCGAAGCACGACAGGCAGTGCCACCGGAAGGGTTTTGGACGTCGGTCGAAAATGCGTGAAAAAAGTTTTCAACGGAGTTTGTAAGTGATTGAGAAATGCGGAGTTGACATATGATATTCCGTGTCGAAAAAGTTTGAAATATTTTGTAAAAAATGATGTTATTTCAATAATTTTTACTAAATTTGCAGTCCCAAAATCCGGCTTCTAACCGCGTAAGATGCTGATTTTGAGGAATTTAGATGATATTTATTTTAAAGTAATACTGCGATGTTACAACCTAAGAGAACAAAGTTTAGAAGGGAACAGAAGAACCGCATGAAGGGCAACGCCCAGCGCGGCAACCAGCTTGCGTTCGGTTCCTTCGGCATCAAGACCCTTGAGAATTGTTGGCTGACCGCCCAGCAGATTGAGGCTGCCCGTCAGGCCATTTCCCGTAGGATGAACCGTGAAGGCCAGATCTGGATCCGTGTCTTCCCCGTCA
>CAMVGM010000056.1 GCA_947167015.1 uncultured Bacteroidales bacterium | reverse complement strand
GCTGCTCCATCTGGATCTGCGTGTTGCGGAGGATGTTCTCCTTCTCGGCCAGCTCTGCCTCGGAGTTCAGGATCTGCAGGTCCAGGTTGTCGTTGTTCAGGATCAGGATGGCGTCTCCCGCCTTCACGGGCGAGCCCTCCTCGATGAGGATCTTCTCCACGATGCCACCCTCCTGCGGGCTCAGCTGGATGGTCGTCATCGGCTGCACGCGGCCGCTGATGCGGATGTAGTCGTTGAATTCGCCGCGGACGGCCGCCGACACGGTGAGGGTATCCTTGTCCACCCGCAGGGTCTTGTTGTTCGGCCGGGCGATCAGATATATGATGAATGCAAGCAGCAGCGCTCCCAGCCACCACGGCAGGGCTTTCTTCGTGAACGCGACGCGCCATCCGGTTTTCTTCTCGATGATCTTATCCATGGTTTATTGGTTGATGTATTCTACTCCATTGTAATAGCGGACCACGGCCTGCTTGATGAGGTACTTGAACAGGGAGTTCATCTCATCGGCCCGGGCCTTGAGGTAATTGTTGTTCGCGGTCTGGAACTCCAGCGGGGAAATGAGCCCCTGGTCCAACTTCTTGAGGTTCAAGGTGTATGCCTCCTCCTGCACCTCGGCCTTGTGCTGCGCCTGGCTGTAAGCCGTCTCGGCTCCGTCGCGGTCCTGGACCGCCCGGCGCACCTCGCTCTCCACTTCGCGGAGGGTCTGGTCGTATTCGGCCTCGGCCCGGGCCAGGGCATTGCGCCTGCGGGCGATATTGGACTGGCGGGACAGGCGGTTGAAGATCGGCACGCTCACCGACATCGACACGTATTCACCCCCGTTGCGCCGGAGCAGGTCCCAGAACGGCGTCTGCTGGCTCCCCTGGAAGCTGTAGTAGCTCGTGCTCCAGCCGCCGGACAGGCTGACCGACGGCAGGACCTGCCAGCGTGCGGTCTTGAGTTCTAGCTGGGCATTCTGCCGCGTCCAATCGGCAATCCGGACGCCCGGGTTGTGCGCCAGGGCGAAGGAGACGACAGATTCTTCGCTGTCGCCCGGAATGACAGGGGCGGCGTCCGGCCCGGCCAGGCCGGGCATCCCCATATCGATGACCAGTTCCTCTTCCAGCGGCCAAAACATCAGGTCCGCCAGGGTCATCTTCTGGTCCCGGTACATATTGTGCAGGTTCGTCAATTCGTACTGACGGTCCGCCAGGTCGGCCTCCATCTGGATCACGTCGGCGTGGCCTTTCTGGCCCAGCTCTTCCTGGCGGCGGGCCTTGTTCAGCGCCTGTTCCGCGGTGGCCACCTGCTCCTCATAGACGTCGAGCAGGCGCTTGTAGTACACCACGTTGTAGTACGCCTCCATCACCGCCAGGCAAATCTCCGCTTCGACCTGTTTCTCCCGGGTCTCCCCCATCTTGAGGGAGGTCTGGGAGATTTTCAGGTTGTTGACGGCGGAAAAACCGTTGAACAGGGTGATGCCTGCCGAGAGGTTGTAGCCGTTGCTGAAAGACACCGTGTTGATATAGGTATTGGTCTCCGGGTCGATGTTGCGGCCGAAACTGTATGAGGCGGAAGTGCCGCCGTTCAGCGTCGGCAGGAAGACGGCCAGGATGGCGTCGCGGCGGGCGATGCGGGCGTCGCCGACGGTCGCCTGCTGGATGCGGACTTTCGTGGCGTTGGAAATCGCATACTCCATGCAATCGTGGAGCGTCATCGGTTCTTGGCCGTTGGCGCTTACTGTCACAGCAAGCGCCAGGGCCGATACTAACCATTTGGAATGAATATGATTCAGCATAGTATGATTGTTTAATCGCCTACACGTGTAACATCCACCGTGCCAAAGTATTTAACCAACTGATTATCATCAGATAACAATCAAAATCGCAAACTTGGAAAGTGTAAAGAACTTTACAACTCTTTACACTTCCGGCTTTACACTTTACAGTTGCCTCATAAAATTTTACAAAATAATTTGGTTTATAATATAAACTTGTTTACATTTGCACCGTGGCAAGGACAGACTGCGCAGCTGTACCTTGTCCCAAAAACAAGTCAAACAACGGATACAATGGAACAGAACAAAGAAATGACGGCTCAGCAGAGCCTACAGCTCATCACCGAAACCTTCAACAAGAGCCGGAAGGGCATCCTTCGCAACAGCGCAAAGTATTTCATGCTTTGGGGAGCGCTGCTCACCCTCACTTCCCTTGTCATCTATTTATTATGGCACCTGACCGGCAAGCCGCAGTGGAACTTCCTTTGGTTCGCCATGCCGGTCATCGGCTACCCGGCCGCCGCCCTGATGGGCAAGTATGACGTCGCGGTCCCGCAGAACGAGGTCAGCAAGATGCTCAGCGGTGTGTGGCGCGTCTTCGGCGCCTTCGCCATCACGCTCAGCACCGTCGCCGTCTTCCTCGTTCCCATGAACGTATCGCTCATCATCGTCATCATCATGGGCCTGGCCGAGTGCATGTCCGGGGTCCTGCTGAAAAACTGGCCCGTCATCATCTGCGGTTTCCTGCTGGGCGTGTGCGGCGCCGTTTTCGCGATGCTCGTCAAGAGCGAAGCGCAGCTGCTGGTCTTCACGCTGGGCGGCGTCCTGCTGCTCGTAACCGGCCTGATCATGAAACTCCAGTACAAGTAGCGTATGTTTCCCAAGTTAGACCCGCTCCTCCATTCGGAGCTCCGGCTGGCCGTGATGTCCGTCCTCGCCGGGGTCGAGGAAGCCGACTTCACCTACCTCAAGAAGCAGACTGGCGCCACCTCCGGGAACCTCAGCGTGCAGATCGACAAGCTCACCGCCGCCGGCTACATCACGGTCGAGAAGGGCTTCAAGGGCAAGATGCCCCGCACCGCCTGCAGGATCACCCCTGCCGGCCAGGAAGCCTTCAGCAATTACGTGGATGCGCTGAAAGAGTACCTTTCAGCCGGAAAATGACCAAGGACAGATGAAAAAGATAGTCAAGATCGTTTTATGGGGCCTGCTCGCCCTGGCGCTCCTGCTCGGAATCGGCGCACGGGCGAAGTTCGGCCCGCTGCTCAAGGGCGCGAAATCCGTCGTAAAGCTGGACGACGGCCTGTATTACCTGGAGTTCCGGGGAGACGACGGCTTCGCCGCGCTGGTCGGGAACGGCGGCGGACGCAGCGCCGGCGAACTGTCCGGATACGTCATAGAGTTCCTTTCCGGGGGCTTTTATCACCCCGGGGCCGGGGAATCCGTGCCGGCGGATTACGGCTGCTCCGCCCTGACGGCGCGCACGCCGGAAGGCGGCGTCCTGATGGGCCGCAACTTCGATTTCAATTCCGCGACCGGGATGGTCGTGCACACGGTCCCCAAGCAGGGGTATGAGACCTACACCACCTTCAACCTCGAGTTCCTCGGTTTCGGGGAAGGGTGGCTGCCGGAAGGCTCCAAAAACCAGTACATGGCGCTCTCCGCGCTGTTCTTCGCCCTGGACGGCATCAACGAGAAGGGGCTGGCCGTCGCGGACCTGATGGCGGGCGACGACGCCCAGACGCACCAGGACACGGGGAAACCGGCCCTGACCACCACCTCGGCCATCTGCTACTTGCTGAAGAACGCCGCCACCGTGGACGAGGCCCTGGCGCTGCTCCGGGGGATCGACATGCACTCCGACATCGGCGCAGCCCACCATTATGCCATCTCCGACGCCTCCGGCAGGAGCGTCGTGGTCGAGTACGTGGACAACCGGATGGAGGTCGTGGAATCCGCCGCCGTGGCCAACCACTACCTGTGTGCGGCCAAGTTGAACGTCGGCCTGATAGAGGGAGACCGCCGCTATGAATTCCTGTGCAGGCAGCTCGACGGCACCGGCGGCATGATGGACAAGCGGCAGCTCACGGAGGCCGTCGCCGCCGTGTCCCAGCCGCAGCGGGAAGGAGCTTTCCTGGGCACCGCCTGGACCCTGGTGATGGACCTGACCGACCCGGCGGTCACCTACTACTCCCGCCGGCACTTCGACAAGCCGCTGCGCTTCGAATTCGAGCGGAAGGAGGCCAGATAAGCCGGGAGGACTACTAGCGGAAGATGAGCTGGAACACCGTTCCGCCTTTGTCGCTCCGCTCCAGTTCGATGCTGCCGTTGTGGTTGCGCATGATCTGACGGGAAATGCTCAGGCCGATGCCTGAGCCTTCCTTTTTTGTGGTGTAGAACGGGATGAAGATCTGCTCCTGGGCCGAGGCGGGAATGGGTTCGCCGTCGTTGGCGACCCGGATGATGACTTCGTCGTCCCGGCCCATCCCGGCGCTGATGTCGATATGCTTCGCGCCGGCCTGGAGGGCGTTCTTGATCAGGTTGATGAAAATCTGGGAGATCTGCCCTTCGTCGGCGTAGATCATCAGATCTTCTTCCTCCGGCCGATAGGAACAGACCGCGCCGCAGGAAGTGGCGAATTCGCTGTTCAGCGCGATGACGCCGTCCATCAATTCCCGCAGGTCCAGCGCTTTGCGGATGGGTTTCGCCACGCCGGAAAGCTGCCGATAAGTCTGCACGAAGCCGATGAGGTTCTTGGAGGAGTCGCTGATGGTTTCCAGTCCGGCCTTGATGTCCAGTTCGCTGTGGCCGTTCTCATCGACGGACTTGGCCATGGCGTCGGACAGGGAGGCGATGGGCGAAACCGTGTTCATGATCTCGTGCGTGAGCACCCGGATCAGCTTGGTCCAGGAATCCTGCTCGTGGGCCTGCCGCTGTTTCTCGAAAATGGTCCGGATGCGGTTCAGCGTCCGGTTGAAACGGTTCGTCTCCTGAAAGCGGAAATTGAGTTCGCCGTCCTCCATCGCATCCATCATATACGCCACCTTCCGGATGTCTTTCCGGCGGGTGTACAGCGACGCCAGCAGCCACACGATCAGCGCGACCGAGACGACGATCAATATGACCAACCAAACGGCCATGCCCGGCTAGATGTTGTATTTTTTCAGTTTGGCGTACAAGGTCGGGCGGCTGACGCCCAGCAGCTTCGCCGCGGCGGAGATGTTCCCGTCTGCGCGGGACATCGCCTCGCGGACCAGCCTTTCCTCATCGGCGGGACTGCGGAGGAGCCCTCCCGTCATATCGGGAGCGGCATCTTCCGTCCTGCCCGACAGCGACCGGGCATCCAAGTCCTTCGCCGTCAGCATCTTCGCTTCACTCAGGATGACCGCCTTCTCGATCACGTTCTGCAGTTCGCGGATATTGCCGCTCCAGCGGGCTTCCGTCAGGAGCGCCGCGGCATCCGGAGCGAGTCCGGTCAGCGGCCGGTGATACTTCCGGGCGAAGCGCTCCAGGAACAGCTGCGCCAGGGGGACGATGTCTTCCTTGCGCTCCCGCAGCGGCGGCAGGGCGATGTGGACGGTGTTGATGCGGTAATACAGGTCCTCGCGGAAGCGGCCTTCCCGCACCAGCGCCTCCAGGTCCATGTTGGTGGCGCAAATGAGCCGGATGTTCACGGGGATGGCCCGGGAACCGCCCACGCGCACCACGCTGCGGCTCTGGATCGCCCGCAGGAGCTTCGCCTGCAGGTGCAGCGGGATGTTGCCGATCTCGTCCAGGAAGAGCGTGCCGCCGTCGGCCTGCTCGAACTTGCCGGCATGGTCCGCGTGCGCATCGGTGAACGCGCCCTTCACGTGGCCGAAGAGTTCGCTCTCGAAGAGCGTCTCCGTGATGGCACCGGCGTCCACCGCCACCATCGGCTTCCCGTTCCGCAGGCTCCGGGCGTGGATTTCCCGCGCCAGGACGTCCTTGCCGGTGCCGTTCTCGCCGGTGATCAGAACGGTGGCGTCGGTCGGGGCGATCTTGTCCAGGGTCTTGCGGATGGCGGCCATCGGCCTGGAACTGCCCCAGAACATGGGATCCCCGGTTGTGCCGGGGATGACGCCGCCCATCGCTTTCCGGGCCTTGTCCCGCGCCGCCGTCAGCACGTCGATGAGTTTGTCGTTCTCCCAGGGCTTTACGATGAAATCGAACGCCCCGCGCTTCATCCCCTCCACCGCGAGCTGGATGTCCGCGTAGGCGGTGAAGAGCACCACCTCCACTTCCGGGGCCATCTGTTTGATCTCCCCGGCCCAGTAGAGCCCCTCGTTGCCGGTATTGATGGACGTGTTGAAATTCATGTCCAGCAGCACCACGTCCGGCCGGAACTGCTCCAGCGCCGTCACCAGCGTTGCCGGCGAAGGGAGGGTCTTCACTTCCGCGAAATGCAGCGGAAGCAGGATTTCCAGCGCCCGCCGTATCCCCTGGTTGTCATCGATGACGAGTATTTTCCCAAGCTTCGAAGCCATGGCAATTGTAAAGAATCTTTACAAAGATACAAAAATCAGATCAAGATGTGCACCCCGATGCCGATCAGCACGAGGCCGCCGATGATTTCGGCCCAGCGGCCGAAGCGGACGCCGATGGCGCTGCCGCCCTTCAGCCCCGCCACCACGGACAGGGCGGTGACGGCAAAAACGGACAGCAGCAGCGGCAGGAAGCCGGAAAAAGAGACATCTTCCATCGACTGCGCCACGCCTACGGCGAGCGCGTCGATGCTCGTGGCCACGCCGCCGACCAGCACGTTGCGCCAGCCGTCCAGGTTGCGCGCCTCTTCCTTGCCCCGGATGCCCTCGATGAGCATCGAGCCGCCGACGTAGAGCAGCAGCAGGAAGGCGATGATATGGGAGATTCTCTCGACCAGGCCGACGAACAGGTATCCGAAAGCCCAGCCGACGGCCAGCAGGCCGGCCTGGATGACGGCGAAGGCGAGCGCCACGCCCAGTACGCGCTTCCAACTGACGTCGCGCAGGGTGACGCCCGAGCAGAGCGAAACCGCGAAACAATCCGCGCACAGCGAAACTGCCACCAATATGGCTTCCCAAATGCCCATAGCGGGCGCAAAGTTACTATTTTTTTGCTCGTAAGTGGCGCACTGACAGCTTTTTTACTTATATTTGCAGGCTTGCATCTCCGTATTGCGAGCTATCCCGTAAGTTTAACCCCCTTCCGACAAGTGTGCCGGGACCAACCAGGAAGGAAGCGATGATCAAGATTTTCTACAGACGAGGCGCCGACATCGTCGTCAGCCAGTCTGAAACGGAGTTTGCTGCTATCGGCAAAGAAAACGTCCTCTGGATAGACCTCCTGCAACCGTCAGGAGAGCAGAAGAGGGCTGTCGAAGCGTTCCTGGGCACGGAAATCCAGAGCCGTGCCGAAGCGGAGGAGATCGAAAGCTCCTCCCGTTTCTTCGAAGAAGGCGGCGCCATCTTCGCCAACACCAACTTCCTCTCCCCCTCCGCCGACGAGATGCTGATGGATCCCGTGTCCTTCATCCTCGTGGGCAGCATCCTTACGACGGTCCGCGAGATTCCCCTGCGCTCCCTGGACACCCTCCAGCTGAAGATCCAGGCCCTCCCGGAGCAGTTCCCGGACGGTTTCACCACCTTCGTGGAAATCATGGACAAGCGCGTGGACCTGGACGCCGACATCGTGGAGCTCATCTCCAAGGACGTTTCGCAGTTCAGCAAGCGCATCAACCAGCAGGAGGACATCAACGAAGAGTTCCTGCTGGATATCAACCAGTTGCAGGAGAACGCGATGACGGTCCGCGAGAACATCGTGGACAAGCAGCGGCTCATCTCCAACATCCTCAAGAGCAAGCTCTGCCCCCGGGACCCGGAACTCCGTTCCGACCTGAGCATCATCCTGCAGGACATCGCCTCCCTGATCAACCATACCAATTTCACCTTCGAACGTCTGGAATACCTGCAGGACACCGTCCTGGGCATCATCAACCTCGACCAGAACAACATCATGAAGATCTTCACCTTCGTGTCGTTGCTGCTGATGCCTGCCACGCTCGTGGCCAGTTTCTACGGCATGAACGTCACCCTGCCCTTCGCCGAGAAATGGTGGGCCTGGCTGGCGCTCTTCCTCCTGATGGTCTGCCTGATCATCGGCATCTGGATCATCTTCAAACGAAAGAAGATGCTTTAGCCGCCGCTCCGTTCCCGAAACGAAACAATTGATTCCCCGGCCCTATCCGAAAGGCCGGGGATATCTTACCTTTACGCCGGTTTCAGACAAAACTTATGTTCATACCTCCGGACGCATTCGAGGCCGCCAAGGCCCAAAAAGCCGGGCAAGGAACCGATTTGCCGGAAGGCAAGAGGCACACCGGTCCGGCCGGGACTGTCGAACCGAAGGATGACGAACCACAGAAAGTTGACCCACTATACAACATTCCTTTTTGTCAACCTGCGTCTAAGTGTCCGATGATGGATCTGTAACCATCATTTATTCTATGCTTTGTCAAGCTTTCTGTCTGGTTCGGAGAGACGGTGCCGTGCGGTTCCGTCTCTTCTTTCTTTTTACCAAAACAATGTCTTTTCAGCCATATCCGTCATCGATTCTGCCGGATTATCTTTATATTGCATAATATAACCCGAATCCGCCATGACCCGACAGAACATACTCGCATCAGCCTCGACGCTCAACCTGCTCGTCATCCTGACCCTTTCCATGCTGGTGATCCTGCTCTTCAACATCATCCGGAGCAGGCAGCGCAAACACAAGATGCAGGTCGAACTGCAAGAAGCCAAAGACCGCTTCTACACTGGCATCACGCACGAATTCAGGACGCCGCTGACCGTAATCCAGTCCGCCGCCCAGAACATCATGCGCCATTCTCCGCCCGACTCCGTCATCTACAACGACGCGGCCAACATCGTCTGGTACGGGAACATCGTCCTCAATCTGATCAACCGCATCCTGGACACTGCGAAGTTGGTGTCCGGCAACATCCTGGAGCCGGAATGGAAGCACGGGGACATCATCCCATTCATCTCGATGGTATGTGAGAGCTACGGGCTGTACGCGGCCGACAAGGGCATCCGGATCGAATTCAAACCCCGGGAAGATTCCGTCGAGATGGATTTCGTACCCGGCTACCTGCACAAAGTCCTTCAGAACCTGATCACGAACAGCATCAAATACTCTCCCCGGAATTCCGAAATCGTCATCACTTCGGAAGTGAACGCCCACAAGTTTCTCCTCTGCGTGACCGACCGGGGAATCGGGATGACCCCCGAGCAGAAATCCAACATTTTCAAGGTCTTCTACCAGGCCCCGCAGGAGGACGGCGCAGGCGGGACGGGCATCGGCCTGCCCCTGGCGAAACTCCTGCTGGATGCCGTCGGCGGCGACATCGAAGCCTTCAGCCTGGAGAACGAGGGCACCACCTTTGTCGTGAAACTGCCGCTCAGCCACGGGGGCACCACCGAAACGGTCGACAAGGACGACTGGCGGGAGATGACGATGGTGATTCCCGAAAAGCCGATGCAGTTGCAGGATGACGACAGCGAGAACATCGATGCGGTCCGCATCCTGATCATCGAAGATTCGATGGCCGTGGCCCGGTACATGTCCGCGCAGCTCAACCCCGACTATCAATTCTTCTTCGCCGCAAACGGGGAGGAAGGGCTCCGGAAAGCGACGGACCTCGTCCCGGACCTGATTATCACGGACATCCTGATGCCCGGCATCGACGGGCTGGAACTCTGCCGCCTCATCCGCTCGTCGGAGCTGCTCCACCACATTCCCGTCATCATGGTCAGCGCCAAGGCTACCCGGGAAGACCGGATAAAAGGGATCGAAGCCGGTGCCGAAGCCTATCTGGAGAAACCTTTCCACGCCGACGAGCTCAGCATCCGCGTTGATAAACTGTTGGAACAGCGGAAGATCCTCCGTGAGAAATACATCCGGGACCTGGAAAACGGCGAGATCGGCAAGACGCCGGAAGTAGCCAGCGGCGACCGCGCTTTCATGACGCGTTTCGTGGAGCAGGCGATGAAAAGGATCCAGGACAACGACGTGGACCTGAACGCCCTGGCCGCGGATCTCGGATTCTCCCGGATGCAGCTGAACCGGAAGATCAAGGCCATTTCGGGACTGACCACGACCGGCTATATCGTCAATCTCCGGGTCCGTCTGGCGAAATCCCTCCTGCGAGGCGGGCAGAACCTGACCGTCAGCGAGATCTCCTACCGGTGCGGCATCGATGACGTGCCGTATTTCATCACGATGTTCAAAAAAGCCACCGGAATGACCCCGACACAGTACAGAAGGCGGAGAGGATGATTTTTTTAGTATCTTTATGTGCTAAAACTACAATCGATGAAAAAATTCCTCTCTTTCCTCTCCGCCCTGGCGCTTTCCGTCCCGGGCGCCCTTGCCGTCGAAGACTGGCAGAATCCGGCCCTGAACCAGCGGAACCGGGAGCCGATGGCCGCCACCTTCGCCACGGACAGCCCCCGGCTGTCGCTGGAAGGCATCTGGAAATTCCAATGGTACGAGACGCCCGACGCGCGTTCGCTCGACTTCTTCAAACCCGGGCTGGACGACTCCGCCTGGGGCGCGATGCCGGTACCGGGCATGTGGGAACTGAACGGCTACGGCGACCCGCTCTACGTCAACATCCAGTATGCCTGGGACGGCCATTACCAGAACAATCCTCCCATCGTGCCCACGGAGCACAACTACGTCGGGCAGTACCGGCGCAGCGTCGAGATTCCGGAAGACTGGGCGGGAAAGGACATTTTCCTTTCCATCGGCAGCGCCACCTCGAACGTCCGCGTCTGGGTGGACGGCAAGGAGGTCGGCTACAGCGAGGACAGCAAGCTGGAGGCCCGCTTCGACATCACGAAATATGTCAAGCCGGGCAAGGCTTCGCTCATCGCGCTGGAGATCTTCCGCTGGTGCGACGGCACCTACCTGGAATGCCAGGACTTCTGGCGCTACGCCGGCATCGCCCGGGAAGTCTATCTGACCGCGCGTCCCAAGACCCGCATCGGGAACGTGCACGTCAGCGCGGGTATGGACGGCAGTTACGCCTTCGACGTCACGCTCACCAAGGGCGCCAGGGACGTGAAATATTACCTCTCCGGCCCGGGCTTTCCCGAACGGGAGGTAGCCCCGGCCGGGAAAGTGGACCGGCCCCGGCTCTGGAGCGCCGAGACGCCCGACCTGTACCACCTGCGCGCCGTCTGCACTGACAAGAAGGGCGTGACGGAGACCATCGAGACGGATTTCGGCTTCCGGGACGTACGCATCGAAGGCGGACAGCTGCTCGTGAACGGAAAGCCCGTCCTGATCAAGGGCGCCGACCGCCACGAAATCTCCGCCACCGGCGGCTACGTGGTCACGGTGGACGAGATGATCGAGGACATCCGCATCATGAAGGAGCTGAACATCAACACCGTACGTACGAGCCACTACCCCAACGACCCGCGCTGGCTGGACCTTTGCGACCGGTACGGGCTCTACGTGATCGATGAAGCCAACATCGAGTCGCACGGTATGGGATACGGCCCGCAGACGCTGGGCAACAACCCCATCTACGCCCAGTCCCACCTGGAGCGGGTGCAACGGATGGCGCAGCGGGACTTCAACCACCCGAGCGTCATCATCTGGAGCCTGGGCAACGAGGCCGGCAACGGCGTCTGCTTCTATGGCGCCTACGACTGGCTGAAGGCCTGGGATCCTTCCCGCCCCATCCAGTACGAGCGGGGCGAACCGGGCCGCAATTCAGACATCTACTGCCCGATGTACGCCGGCTACGACCACATCGTCCGCTATGCGGAGAGCAATCCGCCCCGGCCGCTGATCCAGTGCGAGTACGCCCACGCGATGGGCAACTCCATGGGCGGATTCGAGGACTACTGGGACCTGTACCGCAAGTACCCGTACCTGCAGGGCGGCTGCATCTGGGACTTCGTGGACCAGGCCGTCCGCTGGCCTTCCGCCAAGTCTCGGACCGGCTACATCTACGCCTTCGGCGGGGACTTCAACGACTATGACCCTACCGACAATTCCTTCAACTGCAACGGCATCATCGCCGCCGACCGCAGCCTGCATCCGCACGCCTATGAGGTGCAGCACGGCTACCGCTCCATCCTGACCTCCGCCACGGCGGAGCAGGCGCTGGACGGCCGCGTGCAGGTGTACAACGAGAACTTCTTCATCGACCTCGGCCGCTACCTGATGCGCTGGGAGGTGATCGCCGACGGCGAACCCGTGCTGGCCGGCCAGCTGGACGCGCCCAAGGCCGCGCCGCAGCAGACGGTCACCGCCGACCTGGGCTACCGCTCCGCGGACCTCGCCGGCATCCCCGGCGAACTCTACCTCAACGTCAGCTACGTGCTGCGCCGCCGCGACGGCCTGCTGCCCGCCGGCAGCGTAGTGGCCGCCGACCAGATCCTGCTGCGCGAGGCGCCTTACCGCCTGACGGCCGCCGACCTGCGCGGACGCCGCTGGTCCGCCGACTTCGACCCCGCCACGGGCGCGCTCCGCTCCTACCGGCTCGAAGGCAAGGAACTGCTGGCCGTACCCGTGATGCCCTGCTTCGGCCGCGCCGTGACGGAGAACGATCTGGGCGCCCGGCTGGAGCGCCGGATGGCCGCCTGGCTGTATCCGGAATTCAAGGCCGTGTCCGTCCAGCGCAGCGCGAACTGCGTGGAGGTGGTCTATGACGTTGCGGACGGCCTGGCGCGCGTGTCGATGCAGTATTCGCTCGGCGCGGACGGCAGTATCACCGTGACCGAGAGCATGACCGAGGTGCGCGACGACGCGCCGGAACTGTTCCGTTTCGGCGTGGAGTTCGCGATGCCCGGCTCTTTCGGCACCCTGGAATTCTACGGCAAGGGTCCTTTCGAGAACTATATCGACCGTCAGGGTGCCGCCCGGATGGGCGTGTGGAAACAGGCGGTCGCGGACCAGTACCACTTCGGCTACGTGCGCCCGCAGGAATCCGGCACCCACGTGGGGATGCGCTGGATGCGCCTGACGGATGCCGCCGGCTGCGGCTTCGAGATCTCCGCCCCGCTTCAGTTCTCCGCATCCGCCCTGCCTTTCGGCCGCAAGGACATCGACCTGTCGGTCACCGGCGGCGGCAGGGGCCGCGGCGGTGACCAGCGCCATTCGCTGGAACTGAAGGAAGACGGCCTCACGCACGTCAACGTGGACCTCGTGCAGATGGGCCTCGGCTGCGAGAACTCCTGGGGCGCCATCCCGCGTGAGCAGTACCGCATCAAGCCCGGGCCGCGCGTGTTCTGCTTCACGCTCAAGCCGTTGCTGTAAACGCATCAGGCCGGAGAACGGCAATTGCCCCGCACAAGCATTTAGCGAAAGCTGTTTTTTCTGCTTGTGCGGGGCAAGTTGCCGTCTCCGGCGGGCGGAGCGTCCGGTGGTTCAGACTAGCGGGCCTTGCCGTTGGAACCGAGGACGTTGATGATCTTGTGGATGTACATCTTCTTCATCTCCTCGCGGGCGGGCTTGAGATACTGGCG
>CAMVGM010000055.1 GCA_947167015.1 uncultured Bacteroidales bacterium | reverse complement strand
GCGACTCCAACGGCATCGGCTACGAGGTCATCATCAAGGCCCTCGCCGACCCGCGCATCCTCGAACAGTTCACGCCGGTCATCTACGGCTCCTCCAAGCTCTTCGGCTTCTACCGCAAGACCATCCCCGAAGTGGAGCAGATGGACACCAATGCCATCTCCTCCGCCTCCGAGGCGCACGCCCGGCGCGTCAACATCGTGAACTGCCTGCCGGACAGCGCCTACGCCGAGCCCGGACAGGCCACCGCCGAATCCGCCGGCGCCGCCATCAAGTCCCTCGCCAGGGCCGTCGAAGAGCTCCGGAAAGGCCTCATCGACGTGCTCGTGACCGGCCCCATCAACAAGAAGGCGATGGCGGGCGAAGGCTTCGGCTTCCCCGGCCACACCGAATACATCCAGAACGCTTTCGGGGCCTCCGACGCCCTGATGTTCATGGTCAGCCACCGCCTGCGCCTGGCCGTCGTCACGGGGCACATCCCCCTCAAGGACGTGGCCGCGCAAATTACCGAGGAACGTATCCTGAGCAAGCTGCGCCTCATCAACGAATCGCTCAAGCGGGACTTCGTCGTGGACCAGCCGCGCATCGCCGTGCTCAGCCTCAACCCGCACAGCGGCGACGGCGGCCTGCTCGGCACCGAAGAGCAGGACATCATCATCCCGGCCATCAAGAAGGCCACCGACGAGGGCATCCTCGCCTTCGGCCCCTTCTCCCCCGACGGATTCTTCGGTCTGAACCATTTCGAGGATTTCGACGCCACGCTGGCGATGTACCACGACCAGGGACTGGCGCCTTTCAAGGCCCTCTCTTTCGAGGACGGCGTGAACTTCACCGCCGGCCTGCCCATCATCCGCACCTCGCCCGACCACGGCACCGCCTTCGAGATGGCCGGCCGCGACCAGGCCGACCCCCGCTCGATGCGCGCCGCCATCTTCACCGCCATCGACATCTGGCGCAACCGCCAGGACTGGGAGGAACTCCAGGAGGGCAGGATGCCCGAGCGCTTCCTCACCCGCGAAAACCGCAACGGAAAGCCGCAGATCGCGTAGAAGCCACAATCGCATAAAAAACACGGGCCTCGGATGAGACCCGTGTTTTTGATAAATGTAAGGGACCTTCACTACTGTCCGACGGTCACCTTCGTGATGGCAATGTTGTCGTCCGTGTAGAAATCAGCCTGGTTCTCCGGCTTATAGAAGAAGTAGCGGGGAGCACGGTCCGTGACCGAGATCCAGGTCGTATTCGATCCGGTGGAACCGGGGGCCGTATAATCCTTCGTGGTGGAGAAATACAGGTCGAAATCGGTATAATACGGCGGATCCTGCGGCTTGTTCCGGTCGAAATAATCGGAATACTGTATCGTGAACAAGAAATGGAACGAGTTCGTGCCCGTGAAGTACGAAGGCCCCGTTTCGACCGGGAGGTCGATGAGGGAATTGTCGCGGGGATACTTGTTCTTGGACGGAACCGGATTGAGGTTGCCTTGCTCCGCCTCGATCTCGAGGATCAGCGGGAACATCGAATACGGCAGGCCCTTGGGAAGCGTGATCGTCAGTTTGGTTTCCTTTCCGGCGGCTTCGGATTCCAACTTTGTAACGGTAAGGGTCTGTTTCCGGGTGCTCATCACGTGGTACCGCACCTTGCGGGACATGATCTTGCCGAGATTGGTATAGGCAGCCACCGTCAGATTGCTTTCATAATCCTCGGCCGTGGACGTTTTCCGCAGGGTTACGGTGGCGATGCGCCAGCCGCCCTTCCCGTCGGGAGTATCCGTTCCGGAATACGCTGCATCCCCGACAATTTCCGTAATGGCTCCGGCAGTCGTCGCCGACGCCTCCGGGCTGACGCTGAGTTCATAACGCGGGGCAGGCTCGGTATCCGGGTCGTCGTCGTGATCCCAAGTCGGGGTCAACGGGCCGTTTCCGTCGAAAATCTTGTAGAGAATACGCTTCTGTTCGCCCTCCGCTTTGGTCCCCACATAGTCGATGTATTCCACCCACAAGGAGGTACCGTTGCCGTCGCTGATCAACGAGAGGTTCTCGGTCGCGATGGAATTGGAGACGTCGCTCACTACCGGTCCCAGCGCTGCCTTCTCAGGCGAATCCTCCCCATCGGAACCGACGATCTTGCTGATTTCCAAAGCGTAGGTTACACCGCGGAAAACACGGAAATACTTGCCCGCGGCATCGGAAAGCTCCACTTTGAACCAGCGGTCTTTCGTAAAGCCATCCAGTTTACCGCCGACCAGCAGGTAAGTCGGGGCCTGGTCCCTGGTGGGCAGGCCGCGCTCGAACAGGAAGGCCGATCCCTCACCATCAACGGAAATCCGCTCCCAACTTGTCGGAATCACATTGCCGTTCGCTTTTACCTCGTCCACCGTCTGGATCAGCGTCGTTCCCGCCGGCATGGCTGCGGCATAGCGGCTGGCGTTCAGCGAAGCCATCAGATCATCGTGATCTCCGGTAATCATCGGATCGGTCACAACCAGTTTGCCGCCCACGAAGGAGGAAGAAGTGGTAAACTCGGGCACGAAACCGCCCACCCTGGCGCTGTAGGGCACGACGGTTCCCCGGTCGGGGATGTTCATCAGGTAAAAATACTTCGGGACGAAGTTCGCTTCCGAGGTCTGGCCGGGTTTCAACTGCTCCGGATAAACCCGGATACGGGCGAAGTTGCGAACCATCGGAACCAGGTTCACTGCGCCGGACACCTCTTCAGACTGGAAATAGCCCGTGCCGTCCACGATCTTGTCGCCCTTGGCATTCACGAAATCGCCCGGATTCACGTAAAGGCCATTGCCATCCTCATAATACGGACGGCCATTGGCCATCTGGATGGTAAGAGTCGCACACAAGGCACCGGGATAATCGCTGGAAACCGGAATATAAGTCCCCGACTCATCCGGATCGTTCAGGTAATAATACTTCACCTCATCTCCGGCAGCCCAAGACGATCCGTTCGGTTTCCTGGCGCTGAAAGTATAGGCCGAGATACCGTTCGGCAGGACGATGCGCTGCCAGTAGGCCGCCTGCCAGCCCTTCTGCGTGTCATATTTGGTCATCCACTGCTGGGACAGGGAACTCTCCGTTCCGCCGGAAGCATCGACCTCCTCCTTGGTGGGACCGTTGGCGATGAAATGCAGGTGCCGCTCGGCGTTCTTCATCATCACGCGCGCCTTGAACAGACGGGCGTTGGTCGGGCCGTTCTTGTCGACATAAACGTAGTCGCCACCCGCCGTACGGTCGATGGGGATCGCCTCGACATATTCTTTCAGGGTCCCCGCTCCGTCAAAGACGGCGACATACAGATTATCGATGTCGGGATCGTCGGCCATCACTCCCTTCGTGGCGGCGGGAGCGGGCACGGAGAAGAACAGGTCCATCGTGGCGCCTTCGGGATAGACGGAATCCGGCTCTTCATATGCGGCCCCGTTGTCCCACGGCATCTCCTTGGTGCAGGCGGTCAGCGCAAGCAAGGCCACCGCAATCATATATAGCGTCTTTTTCATAATCATCAGTCAATTACGGTTTCGGAGTAAACTTGTTCTCATTGACCTTCTCATCGCCCCAATACCAGTAGTCATAGACACAACGGACGGAGTGGCCCTGGTTATGTGCCTGTTGGGAAACAGGCTTGAACCAGAGATTTCCGTCTTCCGCAAAGAGCCGGCCGCTGGAAACCCAATAGCCATAAGAACCGTTGCCACCGGTGAACAGGCCGTCAACGAGATTCCTATCCTGAAGTTGATACACGAAGAACACCTCGGCTTCCGTAGGGAGACGCCATCTGCCGGCCGGATAACCGGCTTCCTGATAAGTGGCGCAACGCTTCTCGGCTGTTTCAAGGTCTGCCGGGAAAGGATTATTGCCGGGGCGGCCCCAACGGGAAGAAATCAAGAAAGCAGGCGCAATGAAATTGCTGTTCTCCCGGGTTGCCACCTTAAGATTGGCAATGTTACTGACAGCATTCCACTGACCATAGGACATGGTATAGTTGTTTCCGGTTTGATTGGTGAGGTATCTCGTCAACTGTGCAGGATTCCACGCATACGGAGCAGAATTGGCGAGAACTCTCGGGTCCGCGATCAAATAATCTGCAGAAGTGCCATGGCCGTCGTTATACCTGATAGATTTGGACGTGAAGGCGGAAACAGTAACCAAAGTCATGTCCTTAGGAAGGCCGCCATCGTAACCTAACGCACCATAAGGAGTCTGGACATTTCCTGCATTACCATTAGATCCGGCGGAACTCGAACTGCCATCTTGATTCCTGCTCCTGTACCCGCTATTGCCGTACCCGGTCTGTGCACGGTCAAAAGGGTTGACTGTCTGATGCTGGAAATAACCATCCAGGAAAACATTGTCACCATCCTCCTGGGAAATATAGATAGAAGGATACTGATAAACCCGGACTTTCTGGTCAAAAGAAGTATTGGTGACGGGCAAATCCGCGTGGTGAAGGGTGAACGTATAGGTAATGATGGACACATCCGGCGCATTCATTGCCGTAACAGTCGTTTCAAGCTCGTGCGTCAGCTCGACCGTATTCAGGCTCTTCGGCTCAATCGTGTATGCACTTCCGGCGAGCGTCTGTGTCCCAGTAGGAGATTTGAACTTCTCATACGTTGCCTTGGCATTCAGGATTTTCACTTCATGGCTGGAAGTCATCGGGACCTCGAAGGGGGCGCCGCCGTACATATGGAACACCGGGACGTCCTCTCCGTTGATCTCTTCGGTCTCGTCGCTGGTCACGCTCAGGTAGCGGCCGGCGTGGAGATTCATCTTCTCCGCCTCCTCGGGCGAGCTCCAATCCACGACATAATAGCCTTGCTGGCCCACCAGGTCAAGGGCTGCATCATCGGCCTCGCTGCCGAGCGTGGACACGTTGAGATTGATCGTATACCACTTGTTTGCGCTGAAAAGGGTCTGGTTGGGGAACAGGATCTTGTAATAGAACGGCTCCTGATTGATCACCATCGTATTCTTCTTTCCCGCAGCCTCGTCCGTCGCACGATCATTTTCCGGTTCGTTGTAAGCCGTCCACTCCACGATCACCTTGAAGAAAGGAGCATGGCCCGAATCGGCGGAAAAGTCGTAAGGGTAACTGTAGAACGGGGTACCCGTGAGCTTATAGGCAGGCCGCGTGATGGTATGGTGCCTGACCTCTCCGTCAATCACCACCATGTTCCCGACCAGGTCCTGCTCATTCGTATAGTACTGGCCGTCCGACTCAGGCTGGCTCGCGGCCGGCGTCTCCTTGTATTTCCAGAGACAAGGTATTCTTTCATCATAAGAACCATCCGGGAATATGGGCTTGCCGGTCGTAGCATCCAGGCTCTCGTACTTGGTCAGGTGGGCGAAACGCGAATAAGGGAAGAAATTAGCGGCAGTGGCGCTGGTATAGGTCATCGGCGTGCCGTCCAGCCGGCCCGCGTCGGCCGCATAGTTGAGATAGATCTGCAAACGCTCGGGATGGGAATACCAGGTGTATTTGTATGTACCGTTGTTCGTCTGCACGTACCACTTGGCCAGGTTGATGTTCAGGCTCAATTTGGCAGCCACCCGCTTCAGCGGGGCGTCGATGACCTTCTTCTGCTTCTCCTGCACGGAGAAGGAGATGGGTGCCATGTTCCCCTGTGCGTCGGCGGAAGTCATCACGAAACTGTCCTGCGGCTGGAAACGGTCGCCGACGTCCGCCTTCTCATCATAGCGCTCCTTCGGCCAGAGGGTGGCATCCGAGGAGATGTTCTTGTACACGTTGAATGTCGGCTTCGGGAGCTCCAGGGCCTGGAAATACGACCAGGTGAGCGCGCTGTAGTCGGGAGCCGTGGTACCGCCCTGGGCGGCAATGATGGCATCCCAGACGGCAAGCGTGGCCGGCACCTTGTAATTGGCGAGCACGAACACATAACCGGAATAGGTGGTTCCGCTCTTCAGGACCGTCAGATTGTCCAGGGCGATATTCTCCTCTCCGATGACGGTCGGTGCGGGTTCTTCCGATGCGGGAGCCTCCGGCCCCGTCCACTTGCCCACGAACACCGGGACGGCCGTCGCGACGGTAGCAGGGTTCTCTTTATAAATGAAATAGTAATACTGCTCGAGCGTATATTCGTTGTTGCTGTCCGGCGGAGCGATGGCACGGGTCTGGGGAGCCATGCCACTGACGGACATCACCAGTCCGGTCTCTCCCTCACCGAATCCACGCTCCTCTTCGCCGGGAAAGATTTCCCGGGTGCAGGCGGTGGTAAGCAGGGCCGCGAGCGCGACAATATAGAAAACAAAGTTCTTTTTCATGACAGTCATAGTTTTATCAGATTATCTCGCGACGGTAAGCAGCCAGTAACTGTAGGTACCGTTCCTGTGGATATCCTGGAACTCCGTATTGGCGTTCAGCGGATCGGAATCGACATTCGTATAGAAATAGCAGTCCATATACAGGCCGATCTCCTCGTCGGCATCCGCTTCGGCAATCGCACTCCAGATGGGCGTGATCAGCAAGGTTTCGGTCTTATCCATGATCTGGTTCCTTTCCGGAAGCGGAATGGTGGTCGGCTCCCCTCCGGAATATCCCGTCAGCAGTTCGACCTTGAAGAACCTGTTCCCGTGGGTGTCCAGGCCCCAGTAGCCTCCCAGCGGAGCGATGGGACGGAAAGTCACGGTGAAACTATCATAATGGTCATCCTGGTTCAGCGTACGGACCTGCCAGCGGCCGTCTCCGATAGGTGCGTCATAGCGGTAATGGTTGGTACCGTCAGCCGGATGAGCCTGAGCCCAGTCAGAAGTCATCTCGATGGCGCTCTCATTGAACGTCAGGCCCGTGCACTGGATCTGCTCGGTGAAGGAGGTCGAAGTTTCCTCCGAATCCCAAGGAAGAACGCGGCCGTCGAGCACAAGGATGGTCCGCCAGATCTTGTTCGGCATCTTGATATTCACGAGGCGATGCTTCTTGCAAGCCGCGAAGAGAACGGATTCACCTTCAGTGTGGGAGACACCGGCGGCGTCCGTAAAATCCTTGGCATACGACAGTTTCAGGCTGCGCGTATCCTCGACATTGTCAGCAATCACGGTGAACGTGAGCGTCAGGTCCGTCTGGTCCTTCGGGAGGGCGAATAGCGTGATGGTCTGCGGATGCCCCGGAGAAACTTCAACGCCACTGGTGCCGAGCTTGGCAAAAACCCTCCCGGTACCGGCTTCGGAGAACTGGAAAGCCTTCGTAAAGGCAGTCGAATTCTCCGTGTATTTGACGGCAAACTTGCCCGCCAGGTCCGTCGAGGTGGAAGAGATCTCCGCCTGGGTCACCGTCAACGGGCCATCCTGGCTCTCGAAGGAAAGCTCGAAAGCCGTGAAGGCAGGCTCGAATTCAAGCGTCACGAATTTATCCTGATTGATCTGGGTGATCGTCGAGGTCGTCGTCACCTTCGTGGCGGCGGTCAGGTAACCGTACTTGGGCATATTCACCTGCAGGTCGCCGGTTCCCTGATCGGCATCGATGCTGCCGGCAATCTCACCCATCGTCCCGTTGGCCGTGACGGGATAGGAAGCGTAGAACCTGTATGTGCCCGCATCGCCCCACACCAGGCCGTTGACATTGTCGACCTCCGAAGGGTTGCGCACACCGACCTGATTGCCGTTCGCATCAAAGGTGATGTCCGAGTTGACGATCTCAGCCTTGCTGAGCCGTCCTTCCGGATTCAGGACCTTGGACACCTTGTAATCCGCGTAGTGCTTCCCGTTTTCAGCATTCTCGTGATAGCGGTCGTAAGCATCGGGGCTCCAGATGCGGATGACGTCGTTCAATTTCCAATCGATGCGCTCGTAATTCGCATTGTCCAGCACGCCGCTGTAAGCCGTCTTGGTCTCGGGTGCCGCAGCCGCGGAAAAGCGGATCAGGCCCTTGTCGCTGCCGAGGCGTCCTTCCTTCTGACATCCCGCCAGAAGGAGAATCCCTGCCAGAAGCAGGAGAGAAGTCATTGTTCTTTTCATAGTCCTACTCCCATTGATGATTGAAATTCCCATCGGAGATGTCATAATCCTTGACCTCCTGACCCATGGACACGACCGTGGTGTTGTCCGAGACCGAGCCCTGCAGGATGGGTCCGTCCCCCAGGAGATCCAGCTCCCGGAGAACCTCAGGCTTGATAAACAGTTTCTTCATTGCCATTATATCAATCTTCTTGTTTCCAATTAAACTCTAATCAAATCGCCTCCAGCCAGGCGCGGGGCACGCTGGCCTTCGCGAACCAGGAACCGAACAGCTCCACCACCACGTAGGTGCGGCCGCGCAGTTCCAGCACACGTCCCTCCACACCGGAGAGCACCCCTTTTATTACGCGTACGCGCGCGCCTAACGTGAGCGGACGGTCCAGCAGTCCCCCCTCCTCCGTGGAGAGGTCAAGCACCCGGCGGAAGTCCTCCATCTGCTTGTCGGGGACGACCATCAGGCTGCGGCGGGCGGGGTCGATCAGATACTTCACCGGCACGCCGTCCACGTTGGCGAGCTCGCAGGCCCGCTCCTTGGTAGCACGGACAAAAACCATGCACGGGATGAGCGCACGGCGACGCTCGGCGGGCACGAAGCTCTCCACGCCCAGGCGGCCGATCCGCTCGCCCACGGCGAGTTCGGCTCCGAAGCGCGTACGGGCGGCGTACCAGCAGGGTCCCTGCCGGACAAGCAAACTCTTATTCTCCGTGACTTTTGCCATTTGTGTTTCTCCGTCACAACATAGGGCACAAAAAACCGAGCCGAGAACGGTTTGGTTTCAGGCCCTAATTATGCGGTTTATAGTATCGGGGCGGCAAATTTAGCGCTTTTTTATAGGATAAAAAACGAGTAATTGTGAATTATGTATCAAATTCTTTCATCGACAGGTCAAGATGGCCAGGTCCAGATGAGAATGCAGCAAGCCCGCCACCAGAAGTTTCCGGCAGCGGGCTTGCATTCAGAATTACAATTACTCGTCGGGGGTGCAGCGCACCGAACCGTAGTCGGACGTTTCGCGCTCAGTAATGATGTTTGTGCCTTCCCTGAAACGCCATATGACGAAACGCCAAAGTCCAGTCTGTGTTCGAGGCGTTCCTGTAGATGTGGTATATAACCCCTGGATACCGACATAGTTCATAATCAGGTCTCGCACGCCGACCGCGGGGAAGAAGAGCTCTTCCGCACCGGTGGCGGGGTAAACGCGTCCGGATCCACGCATTTGCGCATCATCCTTCACATCCACCCATTTCGTTTTATTATGAATGTCATCGAATGCTTGTACATACGGCATCTTATATCCGACCGGAGAAGGATCATACACGGTTTTCGTAACGGGCTGACGATTTGCGTTTGCTGCGGGATAGACTCCGGTTGAATTCCACAAATTGTAGTAGGTCGGGGTGCTGTAGGTGTAACCATTGTCGAGATACTGTTTGTACGGCTCCCGGATCAACTGCGCGATCGGCATCCTGCCCGGCAGACCATACTGGGGCACATAGGCATTTCCGTCGGCTGCCGTAGGGTACACGGGCTTGTCGTGCGGATCGTTATAGTTGCCGTCCATCCCCGGGAAGGGATCCTTGCGACCCCAGGCGTAGAACGGACTGTTGCCGTACAAGATCTTCGTCGGGCCTTGTTTCTGCGTGAGCAGGATCGGGTCGGACTTGACTCCATCCGGGTCGTCCTGGACCACCCGGAACCAGATCTTGCGCTCGTCGTAGCGCGACATGATGCGCGTGTCGACCCAACCCAGATTCTCTTTCATAAGTTTCAGTCCGTATTGACCCGGCGTGAGCGGGAGGTCGTTGCTTCTCAGGTCGTGGTCCGTCACCCAGATGTGCCAGCTCCAGGCGATCACGTCGTCCGCCAACACGGCCAGCACGGCATTCCCCTGGGTGATGTTGTCCTTGGGGACGCTGAAGGTGATATAGGCATCCTCGTCGCTGCCGGTGATGGCCACGTTCTCGATGAGTCCGGGGGAATCCATCCACAGCAATTGGGCAGTGTAGGTATAGTCGCCCCCGTTCTCTTTGGGGTGCTCTGCCTTGATATTCTTTTCGATGTAAGGTTGTTTGATATAGCCATTCAGATGGTCTATGAAACCGCCGATGAATCTCATCTCCGGGTAACTCGAATATTGTGCCCCGTCAAATGTGCGCCAGCCACCATTCTCTCCTTTGGCGCGATAGGCAACCTGGTTGGTCGCACCACCCTTCACGCCGTTGCCATAGACAAGTGGGAATTTGTAGGTGCCGGGGGCCTGGACCACATAGCAGTTGGCCGTCGTGCGGTCAACGGTCGCGCCCGTGGCGACATTAATCGTGGAGAGATCGAAATCCGTCTTCCGAGTGGCGGCCCGCAGCGCGTTGGTGTGCTCGTCCAGCGGGATGCCGTTGCCATCCAGGGGGATGGCGTTCTCCTGCGCAGCCGTAACGATGCTCAGCGGCTGGCCGTCGACAGAACCTCTGATTTCGACCTTGGGACCAAGGTTCAGCCAGTTCGGCCAGTCCGTGGTCCAACTGCCCGCGGCGCCGGTCTCGGAGAACTCGAAGTGGAAGGCCTCGGCCTCCTCCGAGACTCCGTTGGTCACATAGCTCTTGAATTCGTCGGACAGGCTGATGAGACCACCGGTATATAGATTATCCACTTCGGTCTTGTCCAGCCCTTCCATGACAAAGCTGAGCGGAGAATCTCCGGCGACCAGGCGCTTGCCATGGTGGCGCCTCATATCGAGCGAGGCGTCTGCAAAGGTGCGGGAGGCCAGCACGTTGCCGTCCTTGTCAAGAGATTCCACCCGGACAGTTTGATAAACGCCGCAAGGCACGGGGATGTTCAAGGCGAAGGTGGTCACGCTGGAGCCTACGCCGCTCTCGGAAGCCGCGACCGTGAACGTGACAACGTTGTTGGCCGTCGTTCCCTGCGTCTGGATGAACGGAGCGGTCGGGTCCGTGGTGTCCACGTTGTAGACGCCCGTGACATCCTGGTCGAAAGTTGCCACGACCGTCACCGTAGCCGGGTCGACGTTGGGGAAGGTAACGCGCATCAGCGCGCCGACGTGGTAGAAGTCCAGGCGGTTCGACGTTGGGACGATGCTGTTGTCGGCCACCATCGGGGCCGGCGTGAAGTTGGCGGTCAGCCCCGTGTTGTTGCCGGCGATGATATCCGAGACGTCGTAAGTGTCAGGCATGGACACTTGCAGCGCTCCCGTCGTGTTCTGGACGGCGGCGGATGCCGGATACACCGCGAATCCTTCGCGGGTCTTGAAGCGGGCCGATGAGGCCAAGATCGTAGCGACAGAACGATCGCTCCCATTCAACTCTACGGTGTAGTTATAGAATTTGCCGTCGCTGAAGTACAGGGCCACTTGGTCTCCGGCATCCCAGGCGAACTTGCCGTCGTGGCTGTCGTACGACGTTTTCGTGTTCAGTTCCGCATCGGCGATCCGGATGGTCAGGTTGTCGTCCGTGTCCAAGCCCGGAAACTCCCGCTGGCAGCCCGTGCCCAGGAGCAGGACGGCGGACAGGAACGTCACAATATATCGGTTGGTCATCTTTTTCATATCTGTTTGTTTATGATGCGTGATTATTCCTGTATGGACCGGACGGGCAGATGATAGTACAAATAGAGGATGTCTTGCGGATAGACTTCGCTTTCGGTGAACGAAATGACATAAGCCCTGCGGAAGTTGTCCGTATTGTTCGTAAGGTTTGCGGTCCAGTATTGGGATACATTGAAATGGATGGAATCGTCGAAGAGGACATATCCACTCTCCGGAAGGAACACTCCCTGGCCGTTGTTGTAGGCCCGGCCGTTGTTGCCATCGGCATTGCTCCACGGGAAGTTCGATTCATTGAAACTGGCAAATGCGCTCTCTCCGGGTACCTTGTAGCCCACGGGCGAAGGATCGTAGACGGACTTGGTCACAGGTACGTCAAAGGTCGTTTCTCCCAGGGTGTCATAGGTCGTATTCCAGAGATTGAAGATGACTTTGTCCGTCCAGTTCCAGCCGTGGGCATGAGTTCCACCATAATTGTAGCGGATATTCGGATTCTGGATGACGGTGCCGAGGGGAACCCAGTTACCCGTATAGAGTTGCGGCTTGTGGTCTACGGACTCGTTGTAAAGCTCTTTCCGGGTAGCAACCAGTTGGTCGCCGTCCTGCGTGAGATAGGCGCCGGGCAGGGGATCCTTGCGGCCCCACTGGAAGTCAGGGCAGTACCCCCGAGCCACGACGGTCGGGGGGGCCTGCGAGGTGACCAATACGGTGTTGGAAATGGCACCACCGGTCTCGGTCTGCACTGCGCGCACATAGATTTGTTTCGTCTCGTAGCGCTCGGTCTCCTTGGTGCCGACCCATCCGATGTTCACCGGGGCGAACTTCGTGCCGTCGACACCGTCCTTGAGGGCGGTGAGGTCCTCGTCGGTCACCCAGATATGCCAACTCCAGGCGATCTTGCCGTCGGCGAGCAGGGCCACCATGGCGTTGCCCTGGCAGATGGTCTCAGCGGGTACTTCGAAAGTTATATAGGCATCTTGCCCGTTGCCGGTGACCGCGACATTGCTGATGAGATCCGGCGCATCCGACCAGATGAGTTCGGCCGTGTAGGTCGTATTGGCCGGCAACAGTTCTTCGATATAAGGATTGGTGATGTTACCTGTAGCGGCGTTAGTAGAGCGGTGATTCTTGAAATATCCCAAATATCCCAACTGGGGGTTGCTGCCTGAGAATTTACCATTGGCTGCCCGGTAGGCGCCACCTACACCCTCGCGGGCACGATAGGCACTCTCGTTGGGCGATCCACCCTTGACACCGTTGCCATAGACGAGCGGGAACTTGTAGGTGCCCGGAGCCTGGACCACGTAGCAGTTGGCCGTCGTGCGGTCAACGGTCGCGCCCGTGGCGACATTGATCGTGGAAAGGTCAAAGTCGGTCTTCGCCGGCCTGACCTTCAGGATATTGGCGTGTTCATCCACGGCCAGGTTCTCCAGTGGAAGCACTGAGATACGTAACTCACGAGCACTGGAGAAACCGCCGAAATCGATGGAGGAATCCAGGTGAATCCAGTCCGGCTGGGGCAGGTTCCAGCTGTTGTCTGCACCCGTCTCGGAATACTCGAAGCGGAAAGGAGCCGCCTCCTTGTTGCCGTATCTATCGTATTTGTAGCTCACGAAGGCTTCCGAGAACGTGAAGTTGCCGCCGTCGGGGTGTAATGTCGTCACATCCATGAGTTGACCGATCGTGTTGTCTCCCGGGAGATCGCCGAAGAAGATGAGTTTCCCGTGGTGGCGCGCAAAGGTCAGCGGATACTCGTCGTATACCGCCTCCAGTTCCGGATTGGTCGTGTCGTTCCCATAGGCCTTGACCTCGACCCGGGCGTACGTTCCGCAGGGGACGGGAACGTTCAGGGCGAAACTGTTGGTCGCAGGGAGTCCGTTGGCCGATACGGTGAAAGTGACGGTGCAGGCGTTGCTCCCATCGCTGCGGTTCGTGATACGGGGGTTCCGCGGGTCCGACACGTTGACGGTGTATTCTCCCGTGACATCCTTGTCGAAGGTGACGGTGACCGTCTTCACGCCTGCGGGAAGATTGGTGCAGACGACGCGGAGCAGTCCTCCGACGTGGCGGAAATACA
>CAMVGM010000054.1 GCA_947167015.1 uncultured Bacteroidales bacterium | reverse complement strand
AGGAAGGCAAGCGCCTGGATCCGACCCGTTTCTGGATGTACGGCGGCAATGCGGCCAAGCATCCTGCGGAGGACATCGTAGGCCCGCGCTATCCTTCTCCGTTCGAACACGAGATGGGCTATGCCCTGGATCCCCGCGACCTGCGGCCTTCCTTCATGGATGAGTACCTGTCCGTGGCCGGTAACGGCGGCGGTGCGATGGACGACTATTGGGACGTGATCTGGGCCCATCCGCGCCTGATGGGCGGTGCCATCTGGGACTTCGTCAGCGTGGGTCTGGACGCCCGGGCGCGTGCCCTCGCGGACCGCTCTCCCTACCATACCCCCGCCCATATCATGGGGCAGGCCCGGCTCGTGAAGGGCCCCACCGGCCTGGCGCTGGACCTGAACAAGCAGGACCAGTGGGTGCAGGTCTATCGCGCTGACAACGTGGAGATTGCGGGTGACAAGCTGACCCTGACGCTGGACGTGCTGCCGCGCAAGTTCAACCGCAGCGGCGGCTACTTCATCACCAAGGGCGCGCATCAGTACGGCCTGCGCCAGCGCCGCGACAAACTTGAATTCTACATCGACAACGGCAGGACCCTGACCCTCAGCGCCCCGCTTCCCGCAGATTGGGAGGACCGCTGGCACAACGTCACGGCGGTCTATGACGGTGCCACGATGAAACTCTACGTGGACGGCAGCGAACTGGCCTCCCAGGAGGCTTCCGGTCGCATTCGCAACCTGCCGCTGTCGCTGTGCATCGGCCGCAACGAGGAAATCGGCGGACAGGACATCCGGGATTACGTCTGCGACGCCCTGATCGACAACGTGGGCGTGTTCGCGCAGGCCATCCGGCCCGGAAGCGGATTCGACCCGGCGCAGGCCGCCCTGTGGCTCGACTTCGAGGGCGAGACGGACGAGGGGCATTTCTGGACTTACGGCGCCGGCGCCCGCACCTACGGCAGCATCTGGCCGGACCGCACGCCCCAGCCGGAGATGTGGCAGATGAAGAAATCCACCCAGCCCTTCGCCTTCACCCTGGTGGATGAAAACGGTACGGTGGAAATCCGTAACAGGCAGTACTTTACCGACAACGCCCGCTTCGAGACCCGCTGGGAACTCACGGCGGACGGAAAGGCGGTGCAGCAGGGCGTGATCGACGGGCGCATCGCCCCGCAGGCGGCGCGGACCTTCCGGATCCCGCTCCAGCGCAGCGGCCTGGAAGCCGGCAAGCATTATTACCTGACGGTCAGCACGCGGCTGCGCGACAAGACGAGCTGGGCTCCTGCAGGCCACGAGGTGGCGTGGGAGCAGTTCGAACTCGCTTCCTGGTACACGCCGGCCGCACCGGCTCCCGTCCGCGGCCGTGCCTCGCTGCGGAAAGACGGCGACCGGACCATCGCCGAGGGACCGGGCTTCGCCTATACCTTCGATGCGGCCGGGAAACTCGTCTCGATCGTCTTCGGCGGACAGGAGATGCTGACCCGTCCTTTGCAGTTCAACGTCTGGCGTGCTCCGCTCGCCAATGAACTGGACGGCTGGAACGGCATGAGTGCCGGCCGTGCCTCCGTGGACGGCTATGGCAGCATCGGCCACGCCCAGGTGCTGGCCTCGCATTACTATGCCGCTGGACTGGACCGCGTAGCCGCCGTGCCTTCCCGGATGGAGGCCCGCGAGGCGGACGGGACGGTCATCGTGGAGGTGCGCGATCTCTCCGTGCTCGGCAGCGCCCAGACGCAGCTGGATGCCTACATCTCCGGCATGTCCTACAACGGCTTTGAGGAGATCTACAGTTACCGGATCGACGGCGCGGGGACGCTGACGGTGAAGCATACCGTCCGTCCGCAAGGCAACATGCCCGCCTGGCTGCCGCGCGTGGGCCTGACCCTGGGGCTCAAGCGGGACCTGGACCAGGTGTCCTGGCTGGGCCGCGGGCCGCAGGCCAACTATCCCGACCGCAAGACCGGCTACCGCATCGGCACCTGGCAGACCACCGTGGACGAGATGTACGAGCCCTACCTGATTCCGCAGGACTACGGCCTGCGCACCGACAACCGCTGGGTCCGCCTGACGGACGAGGGCGGCAGGGGCGTCGAATTCTCGATGGACGAGCCCTTCGCCTTCAACGCCTATCCGTACACGACGGAGAACCTGACGAAGGCGGTCTATCAGTACCAGTTGCAGCGTGCGGACGACATCACGCTCAACCTGGACTATGCCACCAGCGGCGTGGGCGACACGGCGCGTGGCATCTTCGTGGCTTACCGGGTTTTCCCCACGGCCATCAGCCGGACGGTGACCATCCGTCCCGTCGGACAGTAATAGTATAATTGTAAATAACCAATACCGATACTCTCATGGATGACAAAATGACCCGCCGCGAGGCCCTCAAAGGCCTGTTCTTCGCCGGGATGGGGCTCGCCGCCGGCGGCCCGATCCTGCGTTCTCTCGGCACGCCCGCCGCGGCTGCCACGCTGCCCGGAGCAGCGCCCTGGAAAGAGGCGCCGGAGGGCAGCAAGATCGATACCCGCACCTGGAGCAAGATGGGGGAGACCCTGGGCATGCTCGGCCTGGGTTGCATGCGCCTTCCGACGCTCGGCGGGGGAGGCGGGGGCTTCGGCCGCCGCCAGCCGCTGGACCAGGAGGCAGTCAATGCGATGGTCGATTACGCCATCGCCCACGGCGTCAACTATTTCGACACCGCTCCCGCGTATGGTGAATCCGAGGTGGTGACGGGCAAAGCCCTCGCCCGCCATCCGCGCAGTTCCTTCAAGATCGCGACCAAGATCTCCAATATGAACGGCCGGCCTACCCTGGAGGCGGGCCAGCAGATGTTCGAGACCTCCCTGAAGAACCTGCAGGTGGATTACATCGACTTCCTGCTGCTGCACAACCTGCAGAACGTGGACGGCTACAACACCCGCTTCCGCGACAACGGCCTGTTCAAGTGGATCCTGCAGCAGAAGGCCAAGGGACGCATCAAGCACATCGGCTTCTCCTTCCACGGCACCAACGCCGACCTGCCGGGCCTGGTGGACCTCTACGACTGGGATTTTGTGCAGATCCAGCTCAACTATGCGGACTGGAAAGAGATGTCGCGGGGCTGGGGCGGAGGTTCTTCCGAGACCAGTTCCGAGTATCTGTACAACTACCTCGTCGGCAAGGGCATCCCCGTGCTGGTGATGGAGCCCGTGAAGGGCGGCGCGCTGGCCAATGTCAGCGAAGGCGTCGCAGCCGTGATGCGGGAGCGCCATCCCGACCTCACCCCGGCCGCCAACGCCCTGACTTTCGTGGGCTCGCTGCCCGGCGTGATGGTGACCCTGAGCGGCATGTCCAACATGGCGCAGCTCAAGGAGAACGTGTCCCTGTTTACGGGTTTCAAGGCTTTTGACGAGCAGGAGCATGCCTTCATGCTGACCGTCGCGGACCTCTACAAGTCCAAGGGCCAGATCCCCTGCACCGCCTGCGCCTACTGCATGCCCTGCCCGGCCGGCGTGGACATCCCCGGAAACTTCAAGATCTTCAACAGCGCCAGCGACGCGCTCCTGGCGGGCGATTCCGGACGCGCGGACGTGAAGGACAAGCAGAAGGCTTTCCTGAAGCTCTACAACGCACAGGAAAAAGGCGTCCGTGCGGACGCCTGTGTATCCTGTAACGCCTGCCTGCCCAAGTGTCCGCAGCATATCAGCATTCCGCAGCACATGGAGCGGATCCGGGGACTGGCGGCGAAGATCTGACCTTCCTTACGGTTCTGCGATAAACGTTTGCAGGTATTCCCCGATGCGGTCCAGCCAATTGTAGCTGGCCGTACCGGGGGATGCTTCGCGTTGGAAGCAGTGTCCGCGCAGGACCAGCGTGTGGAGTTCGCTCTGGATGCCCATCGCGCGCATCTTCTCCCAGGTCTTGACGGAGTTCATCGAGGCGTAGGGATCGGCGTCGCCGTGCATGAAGAGCATCGGGGCGGTGTCGAGGTCGAAGTTGAATTCCGGCGCGAGCACGGCCGAGTCGTCATTGCCCCGGGTGCGGTTGCCCCCGTCCAGGCCGTCGGTCAGGGCGTAGGCCGGATAGATGCCGATGCCCCACTGGACCTTGCAGGAAACGCGGTCGATGGCGTCGATGGGCTGGTAGGACTGCTGCCGGGAAGAGGTTACACCCATCAGGGTGAGGTGTCCGCCCGCCGAGGAGCCCATGATGCCGATGCGGTCGGGATCCAGGCCGCGTCCCGCCGCTTCGCTGCGCACGATGCGGATGGCGCGCTGGAGGTCCTGCCAGGCGGTGGTGTGCTTCGCGAGGCCCTCCGGACGCGGAGTGCGGTATTTCACCGTCACCACGGTCATACCCATCGCGTTGAGGTAGCGCCGGGCAGGCGCCACTTCATAGGCGTCGGGATCGTTGCGCACGTAGGCGCCGCCGGAGTAGATGATCTGGATGGCGCGGGTCTTGCGCACGGCGGGGATGTGCCATTCGAGGTAGGGGACGCACTGGTCCTCGCGGAAGTCGGGCGTCTTGCCTTCCGGCCAGATGTCTTCGCGGATGTATTCCCCGCGGTCGGCGTCGCTGGTGAAGCGCTCCGCAAGCGGGATCTCCGGGCCGAGCGGGCCCATCCAGCCCATCTGGGTCATGAACTCCACGGCGCGCTCGAAGCCGTAGGCGCCGTGTCCCTTGCCGGGGTAGAGGTGCAGTTCCGCGGGGATGCCCATCCGGCGCAACTGCCTGTATATCAATGTTGACCCGTTGGGGGAGTAGGGGTCGTTGCCGCCGTGGTGCAGGCTCATCGGGCAGGTTTTCTCGTCGAACTTGAAGACGCTGCTCAGCTTTACGTCGGGACCATATCCCTGGCGGGTCGCCGGGGTGCCGGCCTCGCCGTCCGTGGTCACGTAGGCGGGGGCGTTGGCGATGGCCCAGTTGATGTGGCAGGGGATGTCGTCGGTCTTGTCGATCCGTTCATAGGCCGGAGTCTGCGAACTGGTGGCGAGCAGCACGGCGAGGTGGGAGCCGGCGGACATGCCGATCACGCCGATCTTCTCGGGGTCGTATCCGCGCTTCTTCGCTTCGCTGCGCACGATGCGGACGGCCCGCTGCCCGTCTTCCCAGGCGCTCTGGTAGATGGGAAGGCCTTCCGGACGCGGCGTACGGTACACGAGGTTGACGCACTGGATGCCCAGGGCGGTGAACTCCTTGTGCCACTTGTCGATCAGGCCCACGTCCACGGTGCCGTTATAGGCGCCGCCGGAGATGAGGATCATGCAGATGTCCTTCTTGACGGAGGGATCGGGGGCTTCGAACCATTCCAGGAAGGGAGCGCGGTGCTGCTCGGGCTTGAAGCCCGGGGTGCGGAACTCGTCGCTCATCGCGGCCAGCTGGCGGTCCTGGGCGTCGGGCATCTTGCCCTTCGGCCAGAGCGGCTCGCGCTCGAAAGCGGAAAGCTGGAGGGAGCAGAAAATCAGGAGGAATCCCAGTAACTTCTTCATATTCTTGAATTTTAGTGCTATTCCTTATTTGTGTCCCGTAAAGTTATAAAATATTCTGCGAAATGAAGGACATCACCATCGCGGGAGGAAGGTCCCGTTCCAGCAGCTCGCGCATTTTCTTCATATAAGGTTCGGAATGTGCGAAGAACTTGCGGTATCCCCCGCAGAGGGCGTTCAAATGCGTCTCGCCGGACTCCGTACGGTTGAAGCGGTGCTTGGGGCACTCCCCGTGGCAGAGATGCAGCCATTCGCACGCGCGGCATTTGCGCGGCAGGCCGGTGCGCTTGGAGATGCCGAAGCGGACCATCGCGTCGGACTCCATCATCTCCGCGATGCTCCGTTCGCGGAGATTGCCCAGCAGGTACTTGGGATACACGAAATGGTCGCAGGGGTACAGGTCGCCGTTGTGCTCGAGGACAGCGTTGTCGCCGCAGGTCTCGCCATAGACGCACAGGCCGGGCTTCACCCCGCACCATCCCGCCAGCGTGGCGTCGAACAGGTTGACGAAATACTCCCCGACGTCCCGCCGCACCCACTCGTCGAAGATGTCGCACATGAATTTCCCGAAGCCGATGTCGCTCACCGACCAGCGGGCGAGGCTCGCGCCCGGCGTGTCCGGATCCACGATCCAGGGCCGCGCCTTGCGGTTTTCCTTCCCGCCGGCGAGCGGATATTTCACGTGTTCCACCACCGGCATGAACTGCATGTAGTGGCTCCCGATGCCTTTCAGGAAACGGTACACCTCCAGCCCGCGGCCCTCGCAAGCCGAATTGACCGTGGACATCGTATTGAACGGAACTCCTTCCGCATCAAGCAGTTCGATTCCGCGCATCACCTTGTCGAAGCTGGGCGTTCCGCCTTTGTCCCGGCGGAACTTGTCGTGGATGTCCCGCGGGCCGTCCAGCGAGACGCCCAGCAGGAAATCGTTCTCCTTGAAGAAACGCGCCCACTCGCGCGTGATGAGGGTGCCGTTGGTCTGCAGGCTGTTGTGCACTTTCTTGCCCTCGGCGTACTTCTGCTGGAATTCCATCGCCTGGCGGTAGAAATCCAGGCCCATCACCAGCGGCTCGCCCCCGTGCCAGACGAACTGCACCTCGGGCACGTCGTTCGCGGCGATGTAGTCGCGGACGACCGTCTCCAGCATCTCCAGGCTCATCCGGGGCTCGCGGCCGCCGTAGATCTCAGCCTTGTCGAGGTAGTAGCAATAGGCGCAGTCCAGGTTGCACAGCGAACCGGCGGGCTTCAGCATGATGTTGAACGCCCGCGGGCCCTGCAGTTTCACCGCATCGCCCAGGGTCAGGGTATGCTTGAATGAATCCGCCATCCTAATAGAACCAGCGCAGGATTTCCTCCGCCACGACGGCGTGGCCCCGGGCGTCCGGATGGTTCACCTGACTCATGAAGGAAGACATCTTCTCGCCGACATCCGCCTTTGCCCGGAAACAGGCATAGGAATCCGCCAGGCCGACGTGGTATTCGGCGGCCAGCCGACGAATCATCTGCGCATAGGCGCCAAGCGGCGCCGCATCGGAACGGATGTCCTCGCCAAGGTCGGGCGTGGGCGTCATCAGGATGACTTTCACCCCGCGGGCGAGCGCCGCCTCGATCATCGAGCGCCAGGCCTTTTCGCTGCGCTCCAGCCCGATCGTGCGGTCGTTCAGCGCATAGTCGATGAAGAGCACGTCCGGCCGGTGCGTGAGCACTTCCGCCTCGAAGCGGGCCGCGCCCTGCTCGGACTGCTCGCCCCCGATGGCCGTGGTGATCACGTTGACCACCGCCGTGGCATAGCGGTCCTTGATGCCGCACAACACCCGGTGCGGATAGGCCTGCAGGGTGTTCACGGCCGGGGTGCGGGCGTATCCGGCCGGCACGCTGTGGCCGTGGAAGACCAGGTTCAGCGTCCGGCTTTCCGGCCAGCGCTTGCCGAGTTCGGCGACGATATCGGACAGATAGGTGTCCCGGTCCGCGACCTGGGCGCCCAGGACCGCCGCCTGGGAGAGAAACAACAAGAGGAAAAAGATCCGTTTCATAAAGACAAAGATAGCAAAAAAACGGCAGGGCCTCAAGCTGAGAGGACTGTGCTTCGCAAAACTTGCAGTTAGCAAATAAAATGGTATCTTTACACAAAGATGTTCCGGATGCAGAGATTCTTTACGATATTGACGGCGCTGGTTCTCCTGACTGGTACTTGCGCCTTCGCGCAGCGCGACCCGCTCGCTCCCTTCAACCTCAAGACCGATTCCTGGACCGCCTGCTGGATTTCCGTGCCGGGCGTCGGGGCGCAGGACTACGGCGTGTACTACTTCCGCAAGGACGTGGAACTCGCCGTGGTGCCGGCGGACTACGTGGTGCACGTGACGGGCGACAACCGCTATAAGCTCTATGTCAACGGCACCCTCGTGTCGCTGGGACCCGCCAAGGGCGACGCTACGCATTGGAACTACGAGACCGTGGACCTGGCTCCGTACCTGCAGGCCGGCAAGAACGTCATCGCGGCGCTCGTCTATCACGAAGGGCGCGAGAAGCCCGATTCCCAGATCTCCGTCGCTACGGGTTTCCTGCTGCAGGGCGAGGGGAACGCCCGCGGCCTCTACACCGACCGCAGCTGGAAATGCTTTGCCGACAAGGCCTACAGCCCGCTCCCGGTCCGGGTGTCCGGGTATTATGTGGCCGGGCCCGGCGAGCAGGTCGAGATGGGGAAGACCGTCAAAGGCTGGAACACCGCCGCCGTCAGCATCGACGGCTGGCAGGATGCCGCCCAGGGTCCCGCCGGCGAGCCGAAGGACTTCAACAGCCCCAACCAGGGCGAAGGCCACAACCTCCGGCCGTCCACGCTTCCGCAGATGGAACTCACGCCGCAGAACCTCGCCGCCGTACGCAAGTCCGAGGGCGTGAAGGTGCCTGCCGGCTTCCTGGAAGGACGCGCCCCGCTGACCGTTCCCGCGAACACGAAGGCGGAACTGCTGCTGGACCAGGGCTTCCTGACCAATGCTTATTTCAACCTGGCCTTCAGCGGCGGCAGGGACGCCCGGATCCGCGTCGGCTATTCCGAGGCCCTGTTCATCGTACCCGAAAACCCGGACGTGCCGGCGGACATGCCCGCGCGCTATGCCGCCCAGGCCCGCACACCGCGTCCCTCCGGCAAAGGCAACCGCAATGAGGTGGACGGCAAGGTCTTCATCGGCCGCGAGGACCTGCTGGTCTCCGACGGCAGCGCCGGCCAGCGCTTCACCACCCTCAGCTGGCGCACCTACCGCTATGTGCGCCTGCAGGTCGAGACGGCGGGGGAGCCGCTGACCATCGACCGCCTGGACGGGACCTTCACCGGCTATCCTTTCACGCTGGACGCCCGCCTGGACAGCGATGACGCCGAACTGCAGAAGATGCTCGAGATCGGCTGGCGTACCGCGCGCCTCTGCGCGGTGGAAACCTATATGGACTGCCCCTACTACGAGCAACTCCAGTATCTGGGCGACACCCGCATCCAGGCGCTCGTGACACTCTACAACAGCGCCGACGACCGGATGGTCCGCAATTTCCTGTACCTCGCGGACATCAGTCGCAGCGTGGACGGCATCACCAAGAGCCGCTATCCGACGACCATCCCGCAGCACATCCAGCCTTATGCGCTGAGCTACATCTACGCCCTGCACGATTATATGATGTACGGCGGCGACGTGGACTACGTGATGGACCTGCTGCCGGGTGCGGAGCAGATCATCCACTATTTCCAGCGCTACCAGCAGGCCGACGGACGGCTGAAAGACCTCCCCGGCTGGAACTTCAGCGACTGGGTGAACGGGGATCCGCGCTGGGGCTACGGCGCGCCGCTCGAAGGCGCCGACGGTAGTTCCGCCCTGATGGACCTCCAGCTCCTGTATGCCTACCAGCTGATGGCGGACATGGAGAAGGTGCGCGGCAACGACTGGCAGGCCGGGGAATACCTCCGGAACGCCGACAAACTTGCCGCCGCCGTGAAGAAAGCCTACTGGAATCCTGCCCGCGGCCTGTTCTCCGACCGCGCCGAGCAGGACAACTACAGCCAGCACGCCGGGGCGCTCGCCATCCTGTGCGGCATCGTGGACGACCCTGCCGCGATGGGACGCAAGCTCCTGGAAGACAAGAGTCTGGCCCAGTGCTCCGTGTACTACAAGTTCTATCTGCACGAGGCCCTCGTCAAGGCCGGCCTCGGCGACGGCTACCTCGGCTGGCTGGACATCTGGCGCGAGAACATCGCGATGGGCCTGAGCACCTGGGCGGAGACTTCCGACGTGAGCGGCACCCGCTCCGACTGCCACGCCTGGGGCGCCAGTCCGAACATAGAACTCTACCGGACCGTGCTCGGCATCGACTCCGCGGCGCCCGGCTACGCCCGGGTCCGGATCGAGCCGCACCTCGGCGACCTGAAGGAGATCGGCGGCACCGTGCCGCATCCGAAGGGCAACATTTCCGTCCAGTACAAACTGCGCGGCAAGACCCTGCGCGCGGAGATCACCCTGCCCGAGGGGGTGGACGGCGAATTCTGCTGGAACGGCCGGACACAGGAACTCCACGGCGGAATGAACAACCTTTCGCTGTAAGGTTTGAACAAGCAGAAAAGGATTTGTACATACGGTTGAAGGAATCCTCTCCCTAATTCGTAATTTTGCAGAAAAAGAATAACCCATCTATCAATCCCATATGAAAAGAATCATTCTGATTGCCGCTCTCGGCCTGGTGACCGTCGTTTCCCTGGCCCAGCCGAAGCTCCGCAAGGACAACATCGACGAGGTCCTTGCCGCGATGACCCTTGAAGAGAAAGCTACCCTGCTGGTCGGCGGAGCCCGCGCCGCCGTGGTGAACGGCGTGACCTCCGGTACCGCCCACCAGGTGCCCGGTGCCGCCGGCAACACCCGTCCCATCGAGCGCCTCGGCATCCCGGGGACCGTGCTCGCCGACGGCCCTGCCGGCCTGCGCATCAGCCCGACCCGCGAAGGCGCCGGCCAGACCTTCTATTGCACCGGCTTCCCGGTGGGTACGCTGCTCGCCAGCTCCTGGGACGAAGCCCTGGTGGAGAAGGTGACGACGGCGATGGGCAACGAGGTCCACGAATATGGCGTGGACGTGCTGCTCGCCCCGGGCATGAACATCCATCGCAACCCGCTCTGCGGCCGCAACTTCGAGTACTTCTCCGAGGATCCGCTCCTGTCCGGCAAGATGGCTGCCGCCTATGTCCGCGGCATCCAGAAGAACGACGTGGGCACCTCCATCAAGCACTACGCCGCCAACAACCAGGAGACCAACCGCAACGAGGATGACGCCCAGGTAAGCCCGCGCGCGCTCCGCGAAATCTATCTGAAGAACTTCGAGATCGCCGTGAAGGAATCCCAGCCCTGGACCGTAATGTCTTCCTATAACAAGCTCAACGGCCGCTATACCCAGCAGGACGTGGACCTTCTGACCACCGTCCTGCGCGACGAATGGGGCTTCCAGGGCATCGTGATGACCGACTGGGGCAACAAGGCCGGTACCGTCACGTCCACCAAGGCCGGCAATGACCTGATGGAACCCGGTAACCAGAACGAGATCGAACGCATCGTCGCCGGTGTGAAGGACGGCACCATTTCCCAGGAGGAACTGGACCGCAACGTCCGCAACATGCTCAATTACATTGTCCGTACTCCGCGTTTCCGCGGCTACAAGTTCTCCAACAAGCCGGACCTGAAGGCCCATGCCGCCGTGGCGCGTGAAGCCGCCGGCGAGGCGATGGTCCTGCTCCGGAACGAAAACGGAACCCTGCCCCTGAAGGGCGACGAGAAGGTCGCCCTGTACGGCATCTCCGCCATCGACTTCGTAGCCGGCGGCACCGGTTCCGGCGACGTGAACAAAGCGTATGTCGTGAACATGGAGGATGCGATGGTCAATGCCGGTTTCACCCTGGACAAGGGACTGGCCGACTACTACAAGGCTTTTATCGCCTATGACAAGGCGCAGACTGCCCTGAACGGGACCACCTTCTCCTGGTTCTCCCGCCGCAAGCTTGCCGAGATTGCGATTCCCGCGGCCGCCATCCAGAACGAGGCGAAGGCCAATGACGTGGCTGTCGTCGTCCTGGGCCGCAATGCCGGCGAAGGTGCCGACCGCAAGCAGGTGGATGACTTCGAGCTGACAAACGTCGAGCGTGAACTCCTCCGTGACGTGAGTACCGCTTTCCACGCTGCCGGCAAGAAGGTGGTCGTGGTCCTGAACATCGGCGGCGTCATCGAGACCGCTTCCTGGAAGAACATGGTCGATGCAATCGTCCTGCCTTGGTCTCCGGGCCAGGAAGGCGCCAACGCTGTGGCCGACGTCCTCACAGGCAAGGTGAATCCTTCCGGCAAGCTCCCGATGACCTTCCCCGTGAACTTCATGGACCATCCGTCTTCCGCCAATTTCCCGTACAACTATTCCAATACGGGCAGCATGCGCGGTTTCAGCTGGGGTCCCCGCCAGCCGCAGAAGGACGTGGATTATACCCGGTATGAAGAAGGTATCTGGGTGGGCTACCGTCACTTCGCCACCAAGGGTGTCGAAGTGTCCTATCCGTTTGGTTTCGGCTTGAGCTACAGCTACTTTGTATATTCCAAGCCGGTCGTGAAGGCGACGGCCGACGGCTTCGAAGCTTCCGTGACCGTGACCAACCAGGGCCAGGTGGCCGGCAAGGAAGTCGTAGAAGTGTATGTCCATGCTCCGGAAGGCGGCCTGGAGAAGCCGGACCGCGAACTCAAGGGTTTCGCCAAGACGAAGCTCCTCGCCCCGGGCGAGAGCCAGACCGTCACCGTGAAGGTGGACAGCTACTCCCTCGCGTCGTTCAACGAGGCGACGAGTGCCTGGGAAGCGCCCGCCGGCAACTATGAGGTCATGTTCGGCGCTTCCGTCAACGACATCCGCCGTTCGGCCTTCTACAAGGCCAAGAAAGCCCAGTCATGGCCCGTACACAATGTTTTCTCCTTGGATCGGAAATAGAGCGTCATGTTTGATTTAGCCATTATCGGAGGAGGCCCCGGCGGCTATGTGGCCGCGGAACGTGCCGGTGCTGCCGGGCTCTCCGTCATCCTGTTCGAAAAACGGGAACTGGGGGGTGTCTGTCTGAACGAGGGTTGCATCCCCACCAAAACCCTCCTGTATAGCGCCAAGGTGCTGGATTACGCCCACCATGCCGATAAATACGGCGTGGAGGTGGCGGACGCCTCCCTGGATTTCGCAAAGGTCTTCAAGCGCAAGGAGAAGGTCGTCAAGAAACTGGTCGGCGGCGTGAAACTGAAGATGAAGAACGCCTCCGTGGAAGTGGTCAAGGAGGAAGCTGTCATCCGGGGACGTAGCGAAGAAGGATTCGAGATCGTTTCGGGTGAGTCGGCCTATATCGCGCGTAACCTCTTGATTTGTACGGGCTCCGAGGCTGCTGATCCACCGATTCCGGGCCTTCGTGAAGGTCTGGGCGGCGTCGTCGTGACGAACCGGGAAATCCTTTCGCTGGAAGAGCAGCCGCAGGAGGTGGTCGTCATCGGCGGCGGCGTGATCGGGATGGAATTCGCGAGTTTCTTCAACTCCATCGGCACGAAGGTGACGGTGGTGGAGATGCTCCCGAAGATCCTGGGACCGCTGGACGACGAGATCAGTGCGATGCTGCAGGCCCAGTATGCGAAGAAGGGTGTGGAGTTCCACCTCAGCTGCAAGGTGGTTGCGGTTGAAGGCAACGAAGTGGTATACGAGGATCCGGACGGGAACACCTGCCGTGCTGCGGGTGACAGGATCCTGGTCTCCGTGGGTCGCCGCGCCAGCATCCAGGGCATCGGCCTGGAAACCATCGGCGTGGAGCTCGCCCTGAATCCCGCCGGCCGCCCGTACGGCATCAAGGTCGACGACCATATGCGCACGAACGTGCCCGGCGTCTATGCCGCAGGCGACGTAACGGGCTTCTCGATGCTGGCCCATACGGCCTCGCGTGAAGCCGAAGTGGCCGTGAACGACATTCTGGGCAAGACCGACCGGATGCGCTACGATGCCATTCCGGGCGTGGTGTATACGAACCCGGAAGTGGCGGGTGTAGGCGTTACCGAAGCGGAGGCGGAGAAAAAGGGCCTGGACTGCGTCGTCCTGAAGCTTCCGATGGCCTATGCCGGTCGTTTCGTCGCCGAAGACGAACGGGGCGAGGGCCTTTGCAAGGTCATCGCCGGCCGGGAGGACCACAAGGTGCTGGGCGTCCATATGCTGGGCAACCCTTGCTCTGAAATGATCTATGGCGCCTGCATCGCCATCGAGCAGGGGCTTACCGTCGAGCAGTTGAAGGAAGTCGTGTTCCCGCACCCGACGGTCTCCGAAATCCTGAGGGAAACTTTGTTTACGCTGTAGGCGGCCTTACCGCTTGTAGATGTTGAACCGCCAGGTGATGCCGACGTCGAAGTTGTTCAC
>CAMVGM010000053.1 GCA_947167015.1 uncultured Bacteroidales bacterium | reverse complement strand
CCAAGGAGGTGGTGTTCGACCCGAAGGTCACCCACTGGATGAACTCCTACGACGGCCGCAACCAGGAGCCGACCGAACTCCCGGTGCGCTTTCCGCTGCTGCTCGCGCAGGGCACGGAGGGCATCGGCGTGGGCCTCGCTTCCAAGATCCTTCCGCACAACTTCAACGAACTGCTGGACGCTTCCGTCTCCATCCTCGAGGGCAAGCCCTACGAGATTTATCCCGACTTCCCCACCGGCGGCTTCGCCGACTGCAGCAAATACCTGAAGGGGCGCCGCGGGGGCAGCGTCAAGGTGCGCGCCCGCATCGAGAAGATCGACCGCAACACGATCGCCATCACGGAGATCCCCTACGGGAAATATACCAAGGACCTGATCGAATCCGTCCTCCGCGCCAAGGACAAGGGCAAGATCAAGATCAAGAAGATCGAGGACATGACCACCGACAAGGTGAACATCCTGATCCACCTGCCCAACGACGTTTCCCCGGACAAGACGATCGACGCCCTGTACGCCTTCACCGACTGCGAGATCAACATCGCGCCGAACGCCTGCGTGATCAAGGACAACAAGCCGCAGTTCCTGACCGTGAACGACATCCTCGAGTACGGCACCTACCATACCCGGGACCTGCTGCTGCAGGAACTGCAGATCAAGCTGGACGAACTGGAAGCCGACTGGCACTACAGCTCCCTGGAGCGCATCTTCTTCGAAAACCGCATCTACAAGCTCCTCGAGCAGGACCAGAAAGACTGGGAGACCCAGATCCAGGACATCTTCACGCAGATGAAGCTCTACCAGGACCTGTTCCGCCGCGAGATCGTGCTGGACGACATCCTCAAACTCGTGGAGAAGCCGGTCCGCAAGATCTCCAAGTTCGACACCAAGGCCATCGACGAGAAGATCATCGCCCTGGAGGACCAGATGAAGGAGGTCCGGGACGATATCGAGCACATCGACCGCTACACCATCGACTGGTTCAAGTCCATCAAGAAGAAATACGGCAAGGATTTCCCGCGCCGCACCGAACTGACCGGCTTCGAGACCATCGCCGCCACCAAGGTCATCAACAACAACGCCAAGCTCCAGGCCAACCTGGCGGAAGGCTTCGTGGGCATCGGCCTCAAGCGCGACGACGGCGGCGAGTTCATCTGCGACTGTTCCGACCTCTCCGAGATCATCGTCATCGGACGCGACGGCAAGTACCGCATCACCAAGGTCGAGGACAAGGCCTTCTTCGGCAAGGACCTGCTCTACGTGGGCCTGTTCAACCGCGGCGACACCCGTACGGTCTATAACGTCATCTACCGCGAGGGCAAGAGCGCCGTCTATTACGCCAAGCGCTTCGCCGTGACCTCCGTCACGCGCGACAAGGAATACGACATCACCACCGGCGAGCCTGGCTCGCAGATCGTCTGGTTCACCTGCAACCGCAACGGCGAGGCCGAGACGGTCCGCGTGCTGCTGCGCCCCAAGGCGAAACTCAAGAAGACGAGCTTCGAGTACGACTTCTCCACGCTCGGCATCAAGAGCAAGACCGCCCGCGGCAACCTCGTCAGCAAGAACGCCATCCGAACCATCACCCTCAAGAGCAAGGGCGTGAGCACCATCGCCGGCAAGGACATCTGGTACGACGCCGACATCCAGAAGCTCAACGAGGACGGCCACGGCCTGTACCTCGGCCAGTTCGAGGAGGGCGACAAGGTGCTCGCCGTCTTCCGCAACGGCACGTTCTACACCACCTCCTTCGACCTGGTCAACAAATATCAGGGCGACGTGCTGCTCATCGAGAAATACGACCCGGACAAGACCTTCACCGCCCTTTACTGGGACGGCGCCGTGAAGAGTTACTATGTCAAGCGCTTCTCCTTCCCGCTCAGCGACAACAACCCCGTCAACTTCATCTCCGACGCGCCCAAGTCCCATCTGGTGGGGCTCAGCGGCGACAGGCATCCGCGCTACGAGGTGGTCTGGAAGCTTTCCGACAAGGAGCCGGAGGCCGTGGAGGCCGAGGAGTGGATTGCCAAGAAGGGCATCGCCGCCAAGGGCAAGAAATGCGCTGAACGCGGCGAGGTCAAGACCGTCAGATTCATCGAGCCGCTGGTCGTGGACGAACCGGAGGAGGCGCCCGAGGAACCCGAAGAAGAACCCGCCGCCGCTCCGGCTGAACCTGACACTCCGGCAGAGCCTGCCGCTCCTGTCGAACCTGCCGTCATTCCGAGTGAACCTGCCGTCATTCCGAGCGTAGTCGAGGAATCCCCCGCCAACCTCGACGAGGTGCCGGACTTCCCCGGCGGCCTGTTCGACGAGCCGACGCTGTTCTAGTAGACTTCCCGCATCGGGACGGGATCGGGCTGCTCTCCCGTCATCAGCGCATAGCCGAGGACGGCCTGCATCAGATGCCAGGCCGTGCCGGGTATGTAGCCCGGGTGGCCGGCCAGGCAGGGATCCTTGTAATTGGCTTCGAGCAGATGCGCACATTCCAGCCGGTCGGCACCTTCTGCAAAACGCGGGAGCGTATAGACGATGACGTCGGCGCTCACGCCCTGCGCGATCTCCGCGTGGCGGTAAAGCCGCGTGTCGAAGCCCAGGTCTTCCGCCGCCGCCAGGGCAGCCTTGCCGGCGCCGCCGAAGCCGATCACGGCCGCCGTGCCGCGCGCCAGCGGTTCCAGCAGGGCGCGCACCCCCAGGTAATCGGAATTGTAGGCCTTCAGGCCCTCCGGGGTCTTGACCACGAGGTTGGTCGCACCCGAGCGCGCACACTCCGGGCTCTTCCAGTCCGCCCGCTCAAAGGCGTTCCCCTTGAACGGCGCCGTGACGTTGATCGCCTTGTAGTCCGCCAGGAAACGGGCCCAGGCTTCCTCGAAGTCCGGCGTCTCGATGAGGTCGTAGGTATACTTCCCGCCGTATGCGGCGCGGAACAGCGCGGGGCTGAGCGAGTGGGCGATGGGATGCCCGATAAGTCCGAATCTATCCATTCCGGCGTTGTCTGACGGCTTCGAAGAGGAGGATGGCGGCCGACACGGACACGTTGAGCGAGTCCAGGGCGCCGAGCATCGGGATGCGGATATGGGCGTCGGCGGCCTGCCGCCACTGCCCGGTCAGGCCGGTGGCTTCCGTGCCCATCACCAGGGCCGTGCCGACGGTCATATCGCAGTCGTAATAGAGGGAAGAATCCTGCAGCTGCGCCGTCAGGATGCGGATCCCGCGGGCCTTGAGCCAGGGGATGGCCTCCTGCGAGGAGCAGGCCACGCAGGGCACCGTGAAGACGGCGCCGACGGAGGCCCGGATGAGGTTGGGGTTCCACAGGTCCGTCAGCGGGTCGCAGACCAGCACGGCGTCCGCCCCGGCGGCATCGGCGCTGCGCAGCACCGCACCCAAGTTCCCGGGCTTCTCCACGCGCTCCAGCACCATCACCAGCGGATTCTCCGGCAAGGCCAGGTCCTCCAGCCGCCGCTCCGGCATACGCACCTCCGCGACCACCCCCTCGGTCCCTTCCCGCATCGCGATCTTCGCATACACCTCCTCGCTCACCTCGAACACCTTCGCACCCGCTTCGGGCGCGGACGAAAGCAGCGCAGGGCAGACGAAGACCGAATCGACCGCGAAGCCGGCATCGATGCAATGCTGGAGCTCGCGCCGCCCCTCGACCACGAAAAGACCGCGCTCGCGCCGCTCAGAAGACTTCTGCTGCAGCGCGAGGAGGCGTTTGACCTTCGGATTCGAAGGCGAAGTGATCAACTCAGGCATTTTCCTTCTTCAGGACCTTCTCCGGCCGCATCTGCGGGAAGAAGAGCACATCCTGGATGGTGGTCTGCCCGGTCATGAACATCGTGAGGCGGTCGATGCCCATCCCGAGACCGGAAGTCGGCGGCATGCCGTACTCCAGGGCCCGGACGAAATCCATGTCGATGTACATCGCCTCGTCATCGCCCTTGCTCTTCAGGCGGGCCTGCTCCTCGAAACGCTCCAGCTGGTCGATGGGATCGTTCAGCTCGGAATAGGCGTTCGCCAGCTCCTTGCCGCAGACGAAGAGTTCGAAACGCTCGGTCAGGGTGGGATCGCTGCGGTGACGCTTGGTCAGCGGCGACATCTCCACGGGATAGTCGATGATGAAGGTCGGCTGGATGAGCTTGTCCTCGCAGTAGGTGCCGAAGATGGCGTCGATCAGCTTGCCCTTGCCCATCGAAGGCTCGATGTCCACGTTCAGTTTCTTGCAGGTGGCGCGCAGCTCGTCCTCGTCCATCCCCTTCACGTCCACGCCGGCGTATTCCTTGATGGCGTCGAGGATCGGAAGGCGGCGGTAGCTGCCGCCGAAGTCCACCTCATTCTCGCCGATGGTCACCTTCGTCGTACCGTTCACGGCCAGGGAGATCTTGGCCAGCATCGTCTCCACGAAACGCATCATCCAGTTGTAGTCCTTATAGGCCACGTAGATCTCCATGCAGGTGAACTCGGGATTGTGCGTCTTGTCCATGCCCTCGTTGCGGAAATCCTTCGCGAACTCGTACACCCCGCTGTAGCCGCCCACGATCAGGCGCTTGAGGTAGAGCTCGTTGGCGATGCGCAGGTACAGGGGGATGTCCAGGGCGTTGTGGTGCGTGATGAAGGGGCGCGCGGTGGCACCGCCCGGGATGCCCTGCAGGATCGGCGTCTCGACCTCGAGGCAGCCGGCGGCGTTGAAATACTCGCGCATCGTCGCGATGATCTTCGCGCGCTTCACGAACACGTCCTTCACCTGCGGGTTGACGATCAGGTCCACGTAGCGCTGCCGATAGCGGAGCTCGGGATCCGTGAAGGCGTCGAACACCTGGCCGTCCTGCTCCTTGACGATGGGCAGCACGCGCAGCGACTTGCTCAGCAGCGTGAGCTCCTTGGCGTGCACGCTCAGCTGGCCGGTCTGGGTGATGAAGGCGAAACCCTTGATGCCCACGATGTCGCCGATGTCGAGGAGCTTCTTCCAGACGGTGTTGTACATCGTCTTGTCCTCGCCGGGACAGATCTCGTCCCGTTTCACATAGACCTGGATGCGTCCGGTCTCGTCCTGGAGCTCGCCGAAGGAGGCGGCGCCCATGATGCGGCGGCTCATCAGCCGGCCGGCGATGCAGACGTCCTGCAGGTTACCTTTTTCCGGGTTGTATTCCGCCAGGATCTGCGCGGCGGTGGCGTTCACCGGATATTCGGCGGCCGGGTAAGGCTCGATGCCCAATTCTCTCAATTTCGCCAGTGATTCGCGGCGAATCAACTCTTGTTCGCTATATTCTGCCATAATGCTGCAAAAGTACGAAATAATTTGTTATCTTTGTATGATATGGCGAAAGAATGCAAATGGATCCTCAAGGAACAGGCCGACCCCGAAAAGGTCGGACGCCTTGCCGCGGAACTGGGCATCGACCGCGTGCTGGCCGAACTGCTGGTCAAGCGCGGCGTCGAGACCTTCGAGCAGGCACGCCATTTCTTCCGCCCCAGCCTGGACGCCCTGCACGACCCCTTCCTGATGAAGGACATGGACAAGGCCGTGGACCGGCTGCACAAGGCCATCTCCACCGGCGAGAAAATCCTGGTTTACGGCGACTATGACGTGGACGGGACCACCGCCGTGGCGCTCGTGTACTCCTTCATCCAGCGTTTCACCGACCAGGTGGACTTCTACATCCCCGACCGCTATGACGAAGGCTACGGCGTGTCCTACAAGGGCATCGACTGGGCCGCCGAGGGCGGGTACGCCCTGATCATCACGCTGGACTGCGGCATCAAGGCCGTGGACAAGGTGGAATACGCCCGCAGCAAGGGGGTGGAGGTCATCATCTGCGACCATCATCTGCCCGGCGAGGCGCTTCCGGCCGCGGTGGCGGTGCTGGACCCCAAGCGCGAGGACTGCGACTACCCCTTCGACGACCTGTCCGGCTGCGGGGTGGGCTTCAAGCTCGTGCACGCCTATTCCATCCAGTACGGCATCTCTTTCGACACCCTCATCCCGCTGCTGGACCTGCTGGTGGTCAGCATCTCCTCCGACCTCGTGACGATGGTCGGGGAGAACCGCATCCTCGCCCATTTCGGCCTGAAGCAGCTGAACGAGAACCCCTGCAAGGGCCTCGCGGCAATGATCAACCTGTCCAACCTGGAGCCGGGGCACATCTCCATCGACGACATCGTCTTCAAGATCGGTCCGCGCATCAACGCCGCGGGACGCATGGAGTCCGGCCGCCTGGCCGTCGAGCTCCTCAAGGCCACCGACACGATGACCGCGATGCGCATCGGGGAAAAGATCAACGAGAACAACAACGACCGCAAGAACATCGACCGGGAGATCACCCAGGAGGCCTTGGAGATGGTCCAGTCCGGCAAATGCCTCGCCCACGAGAACGTCACGATCGTCTATAACCCCAAGTGGAGCAAGGGCGTCGTGGGCATCGTCGCCTCCCGCCTGGTGGAGGCGTACTACAAGCCCACCGTGGTGCTCACCAAGTCCAACGGCTTCGTGACGGGCTCCGCGCGCAGCGTCGCCGGGTTCGACCTCTACGAGGCCATCGAGAACTGCGCGGACCTGCTGGAGAACTTCGGCGGCCACGTCTATGCGGCCGGCCTCACCCTCAAGGAAGAGAACGTACCGGAGTTCGCCCGCCGGATGGATGGCTTCATCGCCGGCAAGATCACCGCCGAGATGCTGATCCCGATCGTGGAGGTGGACGCCAAGCTGGACTTCGCGCAGATCACCCCCAAGTTCTCGCGCCTCCTGAAGCAGTTCCAGCCTTTCGGGCCCGGCAACAACAACCCCATCTTCATGACGGAGAACGTCTATGACGCCGGTTCGGGCCGCAAGGTCGGTGCGGGCGGGGTGCACCTCAAGCTCGACCTCATCCAGGAATCGCAGCCCTATCACCAGATCCCCTCGATCGCCTTCAACATGGCGGACTATTACGACTACATCCGCGAGGGGAATCCCATCGACGTCTGTTATGCCATCGTGGAGAACTACTACCGCGGAAGTTCGTCCATCCAGCTCCGCATCCGCGACATGCGCGAGCGCGAAGACATCCTTTAGCCCTTGAAGACCGGCGACGTCATTTTCCGTTTCATCCTGGCCATGCTGCTGTCCTGCGGCATCCTGGCCGTCCTTTTGTATTTCAGCCTTCCGCTGGGCGAGGATTACCTTGCCGGCGTCTTCGAAGAAGGACCGGCGGCGAAGCTGATGGAAAAGACCCAGGACATCTGGGGCTGGGTGCTGCTGGGCATGAACCTCGTCGCCCTGGCGGGGATCCTGACCTGCCCGGCGAAAGGGAAGATGACCGGCGTGCGCCTGCTGTTTCCCGCCCTTTGCGGGACGCTCCTGCTGTGGGCGCTGCTGGCCGTCCTGGGGGCCCGGCCGTTCCTGGCTGGCGTGTTGCAGTACGGCCGCTGGAACGGCTTCCTGACCATTTCCGGCGCCGTGCTGCTGGTGCTGCTGATGTACATCCTGGGATCCCGCGCCGTACCGTCCGTGCGCTCCGCCGAGGGACTCGGCAAGGGCTTCCCGCGGGGCCTGCGCATCCTGGAAGGGGTGCTGGTCGCCGTTTTTGCGGGCGCGGCGCTGTACTTCGCCTGGCACACTACGCGCTGGTATCTGGTTCCGGCCGCCATCCTGCTCGCGCTCTTGCCGGGCACCCTGTGCGAATGGGCCCTCGCGAAACGCCGTTCCGGCGTGCGTCTGGGCTACCTGTGCCTGCGGACCCTGCGCGGCATCGGCCTGGTCGCCTTCTTCCCGGTCACCGTCCCCGTGCTGCTCATCGCCCTGTTCTCCTCCCCCTCATCCAGGACTTGACCGGCCGCAGCATCTTAACCCGACTATTTACAATAAAGCAACGATTTCCCCGGCTACTTCGGCCGGGGTTTTTCCGTCGGTGTCGACGATGTGATGCGCCTGGGCGTAGATCGGTTCACGGGCGGCGTAGAGCGCTTCGGCGTCCCGGAAGAGGGGCCGGGAGGCGTCCGAGGCGCCGAGCCGCTCCCGGATGGTCTCCAGGCGGGTGCGCAGCCACACGCAACGGGTGCGCGAGAGGACCAGCACCCGGGCTTCCGGCAGGGTCAGGGTGCCGCCGCCCAGGGCCAGGACGAGATCCTCGCCGGCGGCGTCCGCCGCATCGAGCACGGCGCGGAGCGTCTCCAGTTCGACGGCCCGGAAGGCGGATTCCCCGCCCTCGCGGAAGATTTCCGGGATGCTTCGGCCCGTCCGGGCGACGATTTCATCATCCAGGTCCAGGAAACGGGCCCCGAGCCGTCCGGCGAGCAGACGGCCCGTGCTGCTCTTGCCGCAGCCCATGAATCCCGTGAGAGAAATCGTCATCTTTTCGATAAGATTGCCGGGCAAATATAAGCGCATTTCGCCAAAAAATCCCTATCTTGTGAGACTAAATTTTATGCGTTATGTCACTGAATAAAGTTATGCTGATCGGTAACGTTGGAAGAGACCCCAATGTACGTTACCTCGAAGGAAACAACCCCAATGCACAGGGCCGCAAGGTCGCCACGTTCACCCTCGCCACTACGGAACGCTTCCGCGACCGCAACGGCGAAACCCGCGAAAATACGGAATGGCACAACATCGTCGCCTGGGGCCAGCCCGCCGACGTCTGCGAGCGTTTTGTCCACAAGGGCACCCAGCTCTATATCGAAGGCCGCCTGCGCACCCGCAAGTATACGGACAGCCAGGGCATGGAGAAATATACCACCGAAATCAACGTGGATACCCTCCAGCTCCTCGGCCGCCGCGATGACGGCGGATATCCCGCCGAGGGCGAGCAGCCGCAGGGCGGCGGCTACCAGCAGGGCGGCTTCCAGCAGCCCCGCCAGCAAGGTGGTTTCGCCCCGCAGGGTGGCGGCTACCAGCGTTCCGGCGGCTATCAGGCGCCCCAGCAGGGCGGCCAGCCGCAGGGCTACCAGGCCTTCCGCCAGGCACCCCAGCCCGTCCAGCCGGCCCAGAGCGCTCCGCAGGCCGCCGAGCCCGACCTCCCCGACGTCCCCGCCGACGACCTCCCGTTCTAGTTTTTCTTTGAATCGTCTTTGAACCGTCCGGAGCGCGCTCCGGCGCCCGTAGCCACCCTCGGCTCCGTAAGAGGGAGGGGCCCGTTGCCGGAGGCAATGGGAGGGGTCGCGAAGCGACGGCGGCCGGAGTGCGGCTCCGGACGGTTCGGAAACAGAAACTGAAAGATTATGGCTGAAAAGATCCAGAAATTGATGAACGACAATCCGGTGGCGAGGTGGACCGTACTGGCCCTCGTCGCCCTGATGATGTTCTTCGCCTATATGTTCGTGGACGTGATGTCCCCGCTCAAGAGTCTCGTGGAAACCAACCTCGGATGGAGCAGCGGCGTGTTCGGCAAGTACGCGGCCTCCGAGTACATCCTCAACGTCTGCGGCTTCCTCATCCTCGCCGGCATCATCCTCGACAAGCTCGGGGTGCGCTTCTCCGGCATCCTGTCCGCCGGCCTGATGGTCTTCGGCGCCGCGATCAAGTTCGTCGGCGTGAGCGACTGGTTCCAGACCACCGCCTTCGCCCAGTGGCTCGGCTCCTGGTGGGTCGAGATGCCCGCCAGCGCCAAGATGGCCTCGCTGGGCTTCATGATCTTCGGCTGCGGCTGCGAGATGGAAGGCACCAACGTCTCCAAGATCCTCGCCAAGTGGTTCAAGGGCAAGGAGATGGCGCTTGCGATGGGCCTCGAGATGGCCATCGCCCGCCTGGGCGTGTTCGGGGTGATGTGGATCTCCCCGCTCATCTCCGCCAAGTTCGGCGGCTCCGTCGTGGCCCCGATGGGCTTCTGCGGCGCGCTGCTGTGCATCGGCCTGATCAACTTCATCATCTTCGCCTTCATGGACAGCAAGTTCGACCGCCAGCTGGTCGCCGCCGGACTCGCCACGGACGAGAAGTCCCCGGAAGACGAATTCCACGTGAGCGACCTGGGCGCCATCTTCAAGAGCAAGATGTTCTGGATCGTCGCCCTGCTGTGCGTGCTGTACTACAGCGCCATCTTCCCGTTCCAGCGCTATGCGCCGAACTTCCTGGAAGAGACCCTGCAGATCGACGCCGCCACGGCCTCCCGCCTGTTCAGCGTCTTCCCCATCCTGGCGATGGCCCTCACGCCGCTGCTGGGCATTTTCCTGGACCACAAGGGCAAGGGCGCCACGATGCTGATGGCCGGCTCGATCATCATGATTGTCTGCCACCTCTGCTTCGCGTTCCTGCTGCCGGTGGCCCCCTATAAATGGCTCGCCGTGCTGCTGATCGTGGTGCTGGGCGTGAGCTTCTCGCTCGTTCCCGCGGCCCTGTGGCCCTCCGTGCCGAAGATCATCGACGAGAAGATCCTGGGCTCCGCCTACTGCCTCATCTTCTGGGTGCAGAACATCGGCCTCTGCCTGGTGCCGATGCTGATCGGCTCGCTGCGCGGCTCCACCGGCGGCTACTTCGTCCCGATGCTCGTCTTCTCCAGCTTCGGCGTGCTGGCCTTCATCTTCAGCTTCCTGCTCAAGAAGGAAGACCGGAAGAAGGGCTACGGCCTGGAGCTCCCGAATATCCGGAAATAGGCGCCGATGCCCACCAGGACCGGTAAATACGCCTGCTGGATCGCCCTGGCATGCCTCGTCGTACCGATGTTCGCATCGTACTTCTTCGACGACATGTTCTCGACGATCTCCTACCTTTTCGAGGATCCCGCCCGGACACAGCTGGGCTGGGACGCCGTCGGCTACGGCCTGTACACCAGTGGCTATTCCGTCCTGTGCGTCTTCGGCGGCCTGGTCGTCTGCGGCATCCTGCTGGACAAGTGGGGCGTGCGGGTGACCGGATCCATCTTCGTAGGGATGATGGCCGCAGGCGCGGCGACCGTCCTGTACGCCATCACCGCAGGGCTGCCGCCGGAGCGTTCGCTGCGCATCGCCTACGCCGGATGCATGTTCTTCGGACTGGGCAGCGAGATCGCGGGCACCGCGGTCACGCGCTCCATCGCGAAGTGGTTCCGCCACGGGCCGATGGCCCTGGCGATGGGCCTGCAGCTCGCCATCGCGCGGCTCGGCACCGCCCTCGCCCTCGTGCTCTCCCCCCGCCTGGTCGTCGAGAACGCCGGCCACGTGTACAGCCTCGCCGAGACGGCCCGGCCGGCGGTGTTCGGCCTGGGGCTGATGGCCGCCGGACTCATCCTCTGGGCCCTCTTCGTCGCGATGGACGCCCGGTATGACCGGCGGGAGGAGATCCTTCGACAGGCTCAGGATGACAGGAGGCAGGCTCAGGATGACAAGGACGCGTTCCGGATGTCCGACGTGCTCGGCATCCTGAAGAACGGCAACTTCTGGCTGGTGGGCCTGTTGTGCGTACTGTTTTACAGCAGCATCATCGCCTTCAAGAAATTTGCCGGCGCCATCCTCATCCCGCGCTTCGCCATCCCGGCGGAGACGGCCGGCTGGATGGTGTCGATGCTGCCTTTCGCGACCGTCGTGTTCGCGCCCCTCTTCGGCCTGCTGGTGGACCGCCGCGGCCGCGGGACGCGCTGGATGGTCCTGGGCTCGCTGCTGGCGCTGGCCGCGCATCTGCTGCTCGCCTTCGCCCCGCAGGGAATCCCCTTCTTCGGCTACCTGGCGATGGTGCTGCTGGGTTTCGGCTACTCGCTGGTGCCCGCCGCCCTGTGGCCTTCCGTGCCGAAGATCGTGCCCGACAAGGTCCTCGGGACCACCTTCGCCCTGGTCTATTGGGTACAGAACCTGGGGCTGCTCGCCTTCAAGATGCTGGCCGGGCTGATCCTGGGCGGCGCGAACGCCGGCGGGCAGGCCGCGCTGGACGGCGCGGTCCGCGTGGAACTGATGTTCACCGCCCTGTGCGTGGCGGCCGTCGCCGTCGCCCTGCTCTTTGCCCGCGCTTCCCGCAGGCACCCCGAACTCGCGCTCGACGCGCCCAACAAAGCTTAAGCCATGTATGAACTGCTGGACAAGATAGAAACCCCTTCCGACGTCAGGAGCCTGACGGTGGAGCAGCTCCGCGAACTCTGCAAGGAGCTGCGCGCCTACATCATCGCCTGCTGCGCCGAGAATCCGGGGCACCTGGCCTCCAGCCTGGGGGCCGTGGAACTCATCGTCGGCCTCCACTACGTCTTCGACACCCCCTCGGACAAGCTGGTCTTCGACGTGGGGCACCAGGCCTACGCCCACAAGATCCTGACCGGACGCCGAGAGGCCTTCCGGAAAAACCGTACGAAAGACGGCATCAGCGGCTTCCCCAGCCGCAGCGAGAGCCTGTTCGACAGCTTCGGCGTCGGGCATTCCTCCACCTCCATCTCCGCCGCGCTCGGCCTGGCCGAAGCCGCGCGGATGCAGGGGCGTGCCGCGAAGGTGGCGGCCCTGATCGGGGACGGCGCGATGACGGGCGGCCTCGCCTTCGAGGGGCTCAACAACGCCGGGGCCAGCCACGCCGACCTGCTCGTCGTCCTCAACGACAACAACCAGTCCATCGAGGGTAACACCGGCGCGATGCACCGCTACCTGCTGAACATCACGACCAGCAATTCCTACAACCGCATCAAGAACCGGGTGTGGGACCTGCTCGGCGAGGGCGGCTTCCGCCGCTTCCTGCAGCGCCTGGTGCGCGGCCTGAAGTCCTGGTTCGTCAAGCGGCCGGGCGGCGACCTGTTCGAAGCCCTCGGCTTCCGCTATTTCGGACCCATCGACGGCAACGACATCGAAGAAGTGGTGCGCACGCTCCGGAAGCTGCATTCGATGCCGGGCCCGCGCCTGCTGCACTGCTTCACCGTCAAGGGCCGGGGCTACGCGCCCGCCGAGGCGGACCCCGTGACCTGGCACGCCCCGGGCCGCTTCGACCCCGCCACCGGCGAGCGCATCCACGCCCCGCACCCGCACGACCGCTACCAGGACGTGTTCGGGGAGGTGTTGTGCGAGCTGGCCGCGGCGGACCGCCGCGTCGTGGGCGTGACCCCGGCGATGGCGCAGGGCTGCGGGATGAACCTCCTCGGCACCCGCTTCCCGGAGCAGTTCTTCGACGTGGGCATCGAAGAGGAGCACGCCGTGACCTTCTCGGCCGGTCTCGCCGCCGGCGGCATGAAGCCGTTCTGCAACATCTACTCCGCCTTCTCCCAGCGCGCCTACGACCAGATCATCCACGACGTCGCCCTGCAACGCCTGCCGGTGGTCCTGTGCTTCGACCGGGCGGGGCTGGTCGGCGAAGACGGCGCCACCCACCACGGCGCTTTTGACCTGGCCGCCTACCGGAGCATCCCGGACACCATCATCAGCGCCCCGCGCGACGAGGTCTCGCTCAAACGCCTGATGTACACCGCCTACGCGCACGTAACCGGTCCATTCATAATAAGGTACCCGCGCGGGATGGGCGAAGGCAGTCCCTGGCGGGAAGCCGCCGGGGAACCGTATCCGGTCGGTCGGGCGGAGACGCTCCTGGAAGGCGACACGGTCGCGGTCCTGGGCCTCGGGCCGGTGGTCAACCGCGCCCTGGAAGCCGCCCGCGACTGGTCCGGACGGGTGGGCGTGTACGACATGCGCTTCCTCAAGCCGCTTGACACCGAGACGCTCCGGCGCATCGCCGGCCGCTACCGCCACGTCATCACCGTCGAGGACGGAACCCTGCGCGGCGGGCTCTACGGCGCGGTGGCCGAGTTGTTCGCGGGGATCGGCGCCAAGGCCACGCTTTCGGGCATCGGCATCCCCGACCGCTTCATCCCGCAGGCGAAACAATCCGAGCAATACGCCTCCTGCGGACTGGATACGGAAGGAATCAGAAAAAGTTTGAGAAAAGTATTTGGAGAATAGGAAATTATTCCTATCTTTGCAGTCCCAAAAATAGGGGGCTTTGAAATAATACATTGCCGATGTAGCTCAGTTGGCTAGAGCGTGTGATTTGTAATCTCAAGGTCGTGGGTTCGATTCCCTCCATCGGCTCA
>CAMVGM010000052.1 GCA_947167015.1 uncultured Bacteroidales bacterium | reverse complement strand
CTCCTTTTTGGAGTTCACTCCTTGACACTCTGCTCGCGGTTCGTGCCACAAGGCAAGTCGCTCAGACTTGACTTGTACTTGTCTTTCAATATTTATACAGGCTCGTAGCTCAGTTGGTTAGAGCGCCACACTGATAATGTGGAGGTCCGCGGTTCAACTCCGCGCGGGCCTACTTAGGAAGAAATGCGAAGCAGCTGCGGAAACGCAGGTGTTTCGTTTTTTTTTGACCATGGGGGTATAGCTCAGTTGGTAGAGCACAACATTTGCAATGTTGGGGTCGCCGGTTCGAATCCGACTACCTCCACAAAAAGGTCACCGCCAAGCGGCGACCTTTTTTCGTGGCCCTTCCCCGCTTCTTCTTCAAATGTATTCCTTATATTCCGGAAAGTCCTTATCTTTGGATAATAGGATAAACGGAACCACATGAAACACCTTCTACACGCCATCGTCCTGCTGACGGCCCTGCTCGGCCTGGGCGCCTGCCAGACCAAGCAGGCGCTGGACACCAAGATGGAGGAAATTGCGGGCGATTATCGGCTCCAGAGCATTTCCGATCCCCGCAGAAGCTACCTTCCCGAGATGCCGGCCGCCGAACGGGAAGCCGTTTCCGCCGCCCGGATCACCCGGGCAGGAAAGGATAGGACCTGGGTGTTCGAATATACCTACCCGATTCCCCACCCTGCCCAGGGCGGTTTCCAATATCACAGGATGGTGCAGGAGTTAACCTGGGACCAGTCCTTCGGATGCTATTTCTTTACCCGGCTGACGGAAGAAGACCTGCAGTCCACCGGCTTCGCACCGGAAGACATCTCGGTCGAGATCCGCGAACACGGAACCATCGTCATCCACAACAACCAGACCTACATCACCTGTGAATGGACCCGTCTGAACGGAAACGCCCTATGAAAAAAAGCTTTTCACTTTTCCTCTGCCTGCTCCTGCTGTCCGCCCTCCCCGGCCGGACGCAGGACCTGCGGAAATGGTCGGAAGGCCTTCCGGACTGGTCCGGATTCCAGATCGCCGGCCCGGCCCGGGACAGCTCCTCCTATGCCTCGTTCACCATGATCAAGAACAAGGTGAAGGTCGTCCGCGACGGGGTCGTCTATCAATATCTCGACATCACCGCCGCCATCGACCCTTCCCGTTCATGGGTCAAGGCGGATCAGATGACCGATGAAGAGTTGGCGCTGATCCGGCAGGACTTCGACCTGCTGGAATACTTCGCCCGGCTCTATCGGGACGACCTGCTGTTCGAGAAGGACCGCGATGGCACGCAGCAGAAGAACTACATCGAGCGCTTCCACAACGCCCAGGGCCGTGTGCGGGAAGGAGAGAGCCTGTCCCGATATGCCCTGCAAGCCGGAGAATTCGACATCACGCAGGTACCGGTGACCTTCTCGGAACGCAGTTCCGGCGTTTCGTTCGGGCTGTTCACGGGCCTGCCGCTGGGCTCCCTGGGGCGCCTGCTTTATCCTTCTTTCGGGGTGTCCGCCGGATATGAATTCCGGAAAGGCCCCAGTTCCCTGCTGATTGACGCGTCGGTCGGCCTCAATGCTTTCAAACGGCATTATTACGGCCTGGAAGGCTCCTGGATCAATCACAGCATGGCCAGCAGCGTCTGTCTGTCCGTCCAGTACGGAAGGGAACTGGCCGCTGCCGGTCCCTGGCGCCTGAGCGCCGGCGCCGGTCCCTGCTATTCCGCCCGCATCTTCAACTATAACAGAAACGCCGCTTATACGATCGGCGGAATCGGCCTGTCGGAGGGACTCTGCGCAGACCTGCTCTTCCGCCGCGCGATGATCTTCAGTTCCCGCCGCCCGGAACGCTCGGACGCTTACCTGCGCCTACGGCTGTATTCCGACCAGATCTGGAACGGCCCGCTGAAGAACATCATCCCCACGGTCAACCTCTCGGTCGGCCTGCATTTCGATTCCCGCAGCATTTCCAGAAAGTAACGCCATGAGACGATCCCTGTTTCCACTACTGTTTGTCTTTCTGGCGCTTTCCTGCCAGAAGCAGCCGGGCGCACCGGAAATCAGCCTGTCCCAGGAGGTTCTCTCGCTGGGGAGCGCAGCCGGCTCCGGCACGGTCGAGCTGACCGTCAACCTGCCCTGGACCGCCGCCGCGGACGTCCCCTGGTGCAAGGTCATCCCCGCTTCCGGCAACGGGTTCGACGGCCTTCCGGGCGACCTTCACATCGTCTGCGAGGAGAATCCCGACCACGCGGAACGCAGCTGCACCGTGACCGTCAAGTCCGGGGCCCTCACGAAAACCCTGACGGTCAAGCAGAACCACAAGGAAGGGGTCCTGATTCCCGAGAATGACTTCGACCTGGGACCCGAAGAAAAAACGTTCAGCATCGATCTGTGGTATACGACACCCTATACGGTCGAGACAGACGGCCAGAGCAGCGGCTGGATCAGCATTGTCCGAACGAAATCCATGACCGAAGGATCCCTGACCATACATTTGACGGAGAATACCTCCGTTGCAAGAACGGGACAGATCAAGGTCTCGTACAACGGCCACGAAGATATCATCCGGATCCGGCAATCCTGCGGATATGTCAAGTTTGAGGACGATCTTTTCAAATCGGCCTGTATGGTATATGACGAGAATCAAGACGGCAGGCTGTCCGTAGACGAAGCCAGGAAAGCCACCATGCTCTACATAGAGCAAAATACGAAATCGGTTGCCGGCCTGGAACAGTTTGTCAATCTGAGCACCCTGTATTGCACTTATGCCGCATTGGAGACCTTGGACATAACTCCGCTTACAGCCCTTGAATACCTCGTGGTAAACGGCCGGCTCAAGAACCTTTTCTGCCAGGGACTCCCGCAACTGAAAGAGTTGATCCTGCGTGAAACGGCCATCTCTTCCCTGGATCTGACGGGATGCGACGGATTGACCACGCTGGATGTCAACGACGACACAAGACTCACCGACGTCCGCTTCGGAAATCATCCGAAACTGGCCAGCCTGTCATTCCTGTTCTGTCCCTTCGCCTCGGATTTTTCACTCATCTCTTTTCCCTCGTTGAAAGAGGTGCGCCTGGAATCGCTGAGCCAAAACAAGCATCTGACTATCAGTGACTTGCCAAAACTGGAACGACTCGATATCACGAGTAATCCCGTGCTTTCGGATTTGGAAATCACAGAGTGCCCCTCCCTGCAAGTTTTCTGGCTTTCCCAGAACGGCATAAAAAAACTGTCTCTTCCGGGTTTCTACGGGCTCAAAGAATTCGGGGGCGACTTTTCCGGAGTGGAAGAGTTTTCGATCGGCCTTTGTCCAAAACTGGAATCTTTCTTCTGCGACCATTCTTCCTTGCAGGAACTTGATCTGTCTTTCTGCCCTAACCTGCTTTATCTGGAGTGTAATTTCGCACAGACTGAGAAACTCGATCTGAGCCCCTGTCCCCACCTTCTTTCCGTTTCGGCACGGGATGGAGGGATCAAGTCACTGATTGCCAAGGACAATCCCGAACTGCAGACCCTGTTTGCAAATGATAATCAACTGGAAGTGCTTGACCTTCAAAGATGCCGGAGCCTTGTCTCGCTCAGCGTCGAAAGGAACCATCTTTCTTCCGTGAACATCACCGGCGCAGATGCGCTTTACTCGCTCTATCTCAACCATAATCCCATCACTTCCCTGGATTGCAGCTTATGGCCGAATCTATATGAACTGGCATGCGAGATGACCCGGTTGACCACCCTGGACATGACGCACAACCCAGAACTCCAGTTCCTTTATGCCATGAACAATCCCGACCTGAAAGCCATTTATCTGATTGCCGGAAAGGATTATTGGCAAGTTCAGTACGACCCGGTCTACACCACACTGTATTATCTGTAAATCGCTGATTCATAAACCTATGCAGCAAGTCTCGCTTTGGCAGTTATTCGGCGTGTTCGCCAAGATGGGAGCGTTCACCATTGGGGGCGGATATGCCATGCTGCCGCTTATCGAGCAGGAGATGACCCGGCGCGGCTGGATTTCCCAGGAGGACATCCAGGACATCATCGTACTCGCCCAGAGCGCCCCGGGCATCCTCGCGGTCAACATGGCCATCTACACCGGCCATAAGATCAGAGGCCTGAAGGGCAGCATCGTATCCGCCGTGGGTGCCGTACTCCCTTCGCTGGTCATCATCCTGCTGATCGCGATGTTCTTTACCGAATTCAAGGACAACGACATCGTGCGTCGCATCTTCCAGGGCGTCCGGCCCGCCGCCGTGGCGCTCATCCTCGTGCCCGCCGTGCGCATGGCGAAGTCCGGCTGCAAATCCTGGTGGACCTGGGCCGTCGCGGCCGCCTCCCTGCTGGGCGTCGCCTTCTTGAAAGTCTCCCCGATCTGGATCATCCTCGTCACCCTTTCGGTGGCGGTCAGCATTTCACTCATCCGCCAGAAGAAGGAATCATGACCGGACTGCTCTTACAACTGTTCTTCACATTTTTCTTCATCGGCCTGTTCAATTTCGGGGGCGGCGGTGCGATGCTCTCGCTCATCCAGGGCCAGGTGGTGACGGCGAAGGGCTGGATCAGCCAGGAAATGTTCACCGACATCGTGGCCATTTCGCAGTCCACCCCGGGGCCCATCGGCATCAACTGCGCCACCTATGTGGGCTACGAAGTGATGCAGGAAGCGGGGTTCGGCCCCTGGGCCGGCATGCTCGGATCCACCCTGGCCACCTTCGCCATCGTGCTCCCGTCCTTCCTCATCTTCTTCTTGATAATCAAGATATTCAACAAATTCCACGAGAGCCGCACTTTCGAAGACGCCATGCGTGCCCTGCGCCCCGCCGTGGCGGGGCTGATCGGCGCCGCCGCCCTGGTGCTGATCTTCCGCGTCAGCTGGACCGGCCTGAGCCCGGACGTGCGCCTGCTGACCGGGAATTTCCCGGACTGGAAGGCCTGGGTGATCTTCGCCGCCGCCTTCGCCCTCGGTTTCAGCAAAAAAGCGGGACCGATTGCGATAATATTGGGGGCAGGAGTGCTCGGCTTGTTGATTTACTGATCGAGCAAGTGCTTTTCTCTTACAGCGACACCTTGACGGTCTGGCCGGGCTTGGTGTCGTAATCGAGGTATTTGTCGCCGATCCGCACCTTCAGGGGGCCGCCCAGTGTGGACTTGACGCTGGCCTTGACGAGTTTGCCGCCTTCCCAGGCCATGTCCACGATGAAGCCGCCGCGGGCGCGGAAGCCCCGGACGCTCCCGGCAGGCCACGCGTCGGGCAGGGCCGGCAGGAGGTGCACATATCCGTTCTGGCTCTGGAGTAGCATCTCCGCGATACCGGCCGTCGCGCCGAAGTTGCCGTCGATCTGGAACGGCGGATGGGCGTCGAAGAGGTTGGGATAGGTCCTGCCCATCTTCGGACGCGCTCCGCCCGCCATCCGCGGCCGGCCGAAACCGACGTTGGGATCGATGAGCGTGAACATATTGCTGAGAATCAGGAAGGCGTGGTTGCCGTCCAGCATGCGGGCCCAGAAATTGGTCTTCCAGCCGAGGCTCCAGCCCGTGGCCTGGTCGCCGCGCTGGATGAGCGTAACCCTCGCAGCATCAAAAAGTTCCGGTGTACCGGGATTGATCTGATTGGACGGATAGAGGCCGTAGAGATGGGAGATGTGCCGGTGCTCGTCCTTGGGATCGTCCATGTCCTCGATCCACTCCTGGAGCTGGCCGTACTGCCCGACCTTCATGGGCGGAAGCTTGGCCATGGTCTCGGCAAGCGTCTTCTGATAGGCCTCGTCGATTCCGAGCTCGGCAGCAGCGGTCTTCGCGGCGGTCATGATATCGACGACGATCTGGGTATCCATCGTACAGCCGGCGGTCAGCGGATTGGCCTTGCCGACGCCGCCGTGTTCGGGGCTGACGGAAGGGACCACCACGAGGTAGCCGTTGTGGGGATCGACCTGCATATAGTCCAGATAGAAGTCGGCGGCGCCCTTGATCACCGGATACCACTCCTTCAGGAAGGCCTTGTCCTTCGTGAACAGGTAGTGCTCCCAGAGATGCGTGGCAAGCCATGCGCCGCCGTTGGGGTACATGCCCCAGTCCGCGGCGTCCACGGGGCCGGCGATCCGCCAGATGTCGGTATTGTGATGCGCCATCCAGCCGCCGCAGCCGTACATCTCGCGGGCGGTTATGGCGCCCGTCACGCTCAGGTCCCGGATCATCGAGAACAGCGGCTCGGTGCACTCCGTGAGGCCGCAGACTTCCGCGGGCCAGTAGTTCATCTCCGCGTTGATGTTGATGGTGTATTTGCTGTCCCACGGGGCCATGTGCTCCTGGTTCCAGACGCCCTGGAGGTTGGCTGCCTGCCCGCCCGGCTGCGAACTGCTGATGAGCAGGTAGCGGCCGTAGTTGAACATCAGCTCCACCATGCCCATGTCGTCGCTGCCGGTGAACGAATCGAGCCGCTGATTGGTGGGCAGGGACGCGTTGGCGCCGGCGGGAAGGTCGAGGTCCACCCGGTCGTACTGATCCTTGTAGGCCGCGACGCTGCGCGCAAGAAGCTGTTTGTAGGGGAGTTTTTCCGCCGCGGCCAGCCGTTCGGCGTTCTTGGCCGAAGCGTTGCCGCTGACATCGTGATAGTTGACGAAATTGGTGGCCGCCGAGATGAGCAGCAGGGTCTCGGTGGCGTCGGCGACGTCGATCCGGTCCCCGGAGGCCGTGACCGTTCCGTCAGACTTGACGCGGACGACGATCTCCGCGGCGAGCTTGGCGTCGATGCCCTCCATCGAATCACCCTGCACCACCGCCACGAGGTCGTTGCCGGCCGCCTTGACCTCGAACGGCAGGCGGGCGTTGTAGGACAGGGAGAAAGATACCTTCTTGTCCTGGGTGAGGCGGACGACGACGATCTTCTCGGGCATCGAAGCGAAAGCCGTCCGGGTATAGTTCACGCCGTTGGAGGAGTAGCTGGTCGTATTGACGGCATTGGACAGGTCGAGCTGCCGGTGGTAGTTTTCGGCCTCCCCTGCGCCCGCGTATTCGATGAACAGGCTGCCGGCATTGAGGAACCTCATTCCGTGTGGCCCGACGACGAAGTCCTGGTCGATGATGGTCTTGGCCTCGGCTTCCTTCCCGTCGAAGATCAGCTGGCGCACCTCATCCAGCCGGGCGAGGGAACGCGGGCTGTTGTTGTTATGGGGGCCGCCGCTCCAGAAGGTCTCCTCGTTGAGCTGGATCTCTTCTTTCTGGACACCGCCGTAGATCATGGCGCCCATGTTGGAATTACCCAGCGGCAGCGCTTCCAGCCACACGCCGGCCGGCGCGTCATACCAAAGCACCTCGTTTTCTCCCGCCGCGCCTTGTTTGCTGCAGGAAACGGCGAGCAGACAGAGTGCCGCGCCGAGAATGACAGATATCTTTTTCATAAGCGAATGTATATTCCGTTGCCGTAAAGTCCGACTTTCGTACAAATATAATAATAACATGGCTCATTTTGCGGGAAAGTCCGTATCTTTGGATAAATGGATCAGGTATCGCTTTGGAGTCTGTTCTGCGTTTTCGCCAAGATGGGGGCATTCACCATCGGGGGCGGATATGCCATGCTGCCGCTCATCGAACAGGAGATGACCCGGCACGGCTGGATTTCCCAGGAGGACATCCGGGACATCATCGTGCTCGCCCAGAGCGCCCCGGGCATCCTCGCGGTCAACATGGCCATCTACACCGGCCATAAGATCAGAGGCCTGAAGGGCAGCATCGTATCCGCCGTGGGTGCCGTACTCCCTTCGCTGGTCATCATCCTGCTGATCGCGATGTTCTTTACCGAATTCAAGGACAACGACATCGTGCGTCGCATCTTCCAGGGCGTCCGGCCCGCCGCCGTGGCGCTCATCCTCGTGCCCGCCGTGCGCATGGCGAAGTCCGGCTGCAAATCCTGGTGGACCTGGGCCGTCGCGGCCGCCTCCCTGCTGGGCGTCGCCTTCTTGAAAGTCTCCCCGATCTGGATCATCCTCGTCACCCTTTCGGTGGCGGTCAGCATTTCACTCATCCGCCAGAAGAAGGAATCATGACCGGACTGCTCTTACAACTGTTCTTCACATTTTTCTTCATCGGCCTGTTCAATTTCGGGGGCGGCGGTGCGATGCTCTCGCTCATCCAGGGCCAGGTGGTGACGGCGAAGGGCTGGATCAGCCAGGAAATGTTCACCGACATCGTGGCCATTTCGCAGTCCACCCCGGGGCCCATCGGCATCAACTGCGCCACCTATGTGGGCTACGAAGTGATGCAGGAAGCGGGGTTCGGCCCCTGGGCCGGCATGCTCGGATCCACCCTGGCCACCTTCGCCATCGTGCTCCCGTCCTTCCTCATCTTCTTCTTGATAATCAAGATATTCAACAAATTCCACGAGAGCCGCACTTTCGAAGACGCCATGCGTGCCCTGCGCCCCGCCGTGGCGGGGCTGATCGGCGCCGCCGCCCTGGTGCTGATCTTCCGCGTCAGCTGGACCGGCCTGAGCCCGGAGGTGCGCCTGCTGACCGGGAATTTCCCAGACTGGAAGGCCTGGGCGATCTTCGCCGCCGCCTTCGCCCTCGGTTTCAGCAAAAAAGCGGGCCCTATCGCAATTATTTTGGGTGCCGGAGTGCTCGGGTTGTTGATTTATTGATTATCTTTACGAGATGAAATTCTGGTTAACCACGCTACTGCTCTGTTTATCCCTCGTATGTGCGCGCGCGGGCGTGTTGGACGACATCGTCCCCCACCCCGCGAAAGCCGAACTGCTCAAGGGGTCGTTCCGCATCAGCGGCGCCGCGATCAAGTGTGACCCGGCGTTCGATGCGGCCACGGTAGAAGCAGTCAGCCGGTTCGCGGCACGCCTGAGCTACGCCTGCGGCAAGACCTCTCCGGTCTCCACTCCGCTCGGCCTGCGCGACGCCCTCGCCGGCGGCAAGGTAAAAGGCCTCGTCATCCTGCACGACGGATCCCTCGCCGACGAAGCATACTCCATCCTCGTGTCGCCCCGCAACGCCGTCATCCGCGCCAACGGATTGAACGGCGTCTTTTATGCCCTGGAGACGCTCCGGCAGATGCTCCCGACCGCCATCTATGGCAACCGGCAGGCCCTGAAGGACCGCTGGACACTCCCCTGCTGCCTGATCGAAGACGCCCCGCGTTTCGCCTGGCGCGGCATGCACCTGGACTCCGCCCGGCACATCTGGAGCATCGACGAAGTCAAGCGCTACCTGGACGTGATGGCGATGTACAAGCTCAACCGCTTCCACTGGCACCTGACCGACGACCAGGGCTGGCGCATCGAAATCAAGTCCTATCCGCTCCTCAGCCAGATCGCCTGCTGGCGCGAAGGCACGATGATCGGCCGGGACTTCTCCTCCAACGACCATATCCGCTACGGCGGCTTCTATACGCAGGACGAGATCCGCGAGGTGGTGGAATACGCCGCCGCGCGGGGCATCACCGTCGTCCCCGAGGTGGACCTGCCCGGCCACATGCTGGCGGCGATGTCCGCCTACCCGCAGCTGGGCTGCACCGGCGGCCCCTATGCCGCCTGGACCATCTGGGGCGTTTCCGACCAGGTCCTCTGCGTGGGCAAGGAAAGCACCTTCACCTTCCTCGAGCGGGTCCTCGCCGAAGTGGCGGAACTCTTCCCGGGCGAATACATCCACATCGGCGGGGACGAGTGCCCCAAGGACGAATGGAAGAAATGCCCCGACTGCCAGGCGCTCATCCGCAGGCTGGGCCTGAAGGACGACGGGCGCTTCACGGCTGAGCAGTACCTGCAGAACTACGTGACCAAGCGCATCCAGGACTATCTCGCCACCCTGGGCAAGAAGGTCATCGGCTGGGACGAGATCCTGGAAGGGGACCTTGCTCCGGGCGCGACCGTGATGTCCTGGCGGGGCGCCGCCGGCGGCCGCGAGGCGGCGGCCCGCGGTTTCGACGCCGTCATGGCGCCCAACTCGCACTGCTACTTCGACTATTACCAGGCCGAAGGCGGCGAGGGGGAACCGCTCGGCATCGGCGGCTTCGTCCCGGTGGAGAAAGTATATTCACTGGATCCGCTCGAAGGCATCGCCCCGGAACACGCGCACCACATCCTCGGCGTCCAGGCCAACCTCTGGACGGAGTACATCTCCACGCCGGAACACCTGGAATATATGCTGCTGCCACGCATGCTCGCCCTGTCCGAAGTGCAGTGGTGCTCCCCGGAACGGAGGGACGCCGACCGCTTCCTGCGCGTGCTGCGGGAACACGAATTCCCGGTCCTGGAACAGGCCGGATATAACTACAGACACAATTAACTAAATTCTGATACAGCTTATGGCAAATGTAGTGATCATGCCCAAGCAGGGCCAGTCGGTAGAAAGTTGCATCGTCACCGAATTCAAGAAAAAGGTCGGAGACAAGGTCTCCGTCGGTGACATCCTCTTCAGCTACGAGACCGACAAGGCATCCTTCGACGAAGAATCCAAGTTCGAAGGTACCGTCCTGGCGTGCTTCTTCCAGGACAACGATGAAATCCCCGTGCTCACCAACGTGATGGTGATCGGTAACGAAGGCGAATCCTTCGCGGAATTCGCACCCGGCGGCGCGGCTCCGGCAGGTACACCTGCGGAAACCCCTGCCACCCTCGGCACGGTAAGAGGGGGGACCGGGAGCGAAGCGAACGGTGGGGTCGAGCGCAGCGAGACGGTTTCAGCAGGTGCACCTGCCGGAGCCGAACCGATCCAAGGCGCGCCTGTTTCCCCGCGCGCCCGCAAACTCGCGGCGGAAAAGGGCGTGGACACCGCCCAGGTGGCCGGCACCGGCCCTCACGGACGCATCATCGAGCGCGACGTGATCGCCGCCGCGGCCGCACCGAAGAGCGGCCTGGCCAAGGCGATGGCGGCCGCCGGAAGCTTCGAAGCTCCCGCCCGCGGCAGCGGCCTCGACGGCATGGTCAGAGGCTCCGACCTGAAGGAATGGCAGCCCAACCACACGGCCATCTCCGGCGAAGGCGAGACCTTCAAGGTGGAGAAGATGTCCAACATGCGCAAGCTCATCGCCAAGTCGATGTACAACTCCCTGCAGAACTCCGCCCAGCTCACCCACATGCTCGGCGCGGACGCCCGCCGCATCCAGGCCCTCCGCAAGAAGGCGAAGAAAGCCCTCGAGGAAGGCCGCATCGACGCCAACATCACGATCAACGACTTCGTCTGCTACGCCGTCATCAAGGCCCTCAAGAAGTTCCCGAACGTCAACTCCCACTGCCTGGGCGACGCGATGCGCATCTTCAACACCGTCAACCTCGGCTGCGCGGTCGATACCGAGCGCGGCCTGATGGTCCCGGCCGTCCTGAACGCCGAGAACCTCAACATCGTCGGCCTGAGCAAGAGCCTCAAGAAGGTGGCGGACGACTGCAAGAAGGGCAGCATCAACCCCGACCTGCTCGCCAGCGAGGCCGCTTCCTTCACCGTCTCCAACCTGGGCGGCTTCGGCGTGGAGTGGTTCACCCCGATCATTAACGTCCCGCAGAGCGCCATCCTCGGCGTCGGCACCATCGTCCCGCGTCCCAAGGACCTCGGCGGCGGAGTCTATGCCTTCGTGCCGTACATGGGCCTGTCCCTGACTTATGACCACCGCGCCATCGACGGCGGCGAGGCGACCCGCTTCCTGAAGCAGGTGGCCGTGGAAATCGAAAACCTCGAAGTTGAATTCTAAAACTGATACCAAATGTACGATTTAGCGATTATCGGCGGCGGTCCCGGCGGCTACGTGGCTGCTGAACGCGCCGGTGCGGCCGGACTCAAGGTCGTCCTTTTCGAAAGGAAATCCCTCGGCGGGGTATGCCTCAACGAAGGCTGCATCCCCACCAAAACCCTCCTCTACAGCGCCAAGGTCTATAATTACGCCGTCCAGGGCGACCACTACGGCGTGTATGCCAAGGACCCCGCCTACAAATACGAAGAATTCGTCTCCCGCAAGGACAAGGTGGTCCGCAAGCTCGTCGGCGGCATCAAGGCCGCGATGAAAGGCTTCAAGGTCGAAGTCGTGAACGAGTCCGCGACCATCCTGGGCCGCAGCGCCGAAGGCATCTCCATCAGCGCCGGCGACAAGGAGTACGCCGCCCGCAACCTGCTCATCTGCGCGGGTTCCGAAGCCGTCGTGCCCCCGTTCCCGGGCCTCAAGGAAGCCGGCGACGTCGTGGTGACGAACCGCGAGATCCTCGCCCTCAAGGAGCAGCCCAAGGAGATCGTCGTCATCGGCGGCGGCGTGATCGGCATGGAGTTCGCCGCCTTCTACAGCACCCTCGGCACCAAGGTGACCGTCGTGGAGATGCTCCCGAAGATCCTCGGCCCGCTCGACGACGAGATCAGCACGATGCTCCAGGGCATCTACGCCAAGCGCGGCATCAACTTCTGCCTGCGCTGCAAGGTGACCGGCATCGAGGGCAACACCGTCGTTTATGAGGACCCGGACGGCAAGGTCTGCCGCGTGTCCGGCGACAAGATCCTCATGTCGGTGGGCCGCCGTGCCAACCTCCAGGGCTACGGCCTGGAGAAACTCGGCGTCGCCTTCGTGGAGAACAAAGCCGGACGTCCCGTCGGCATCAAGGTGGACGAGCGGATGCGCACCAACATCCCGAACGTCTATGCCGCCGGCGACGTGACGGGCTTCTCGATGCTCGCCCACACCGCTTCGCGCGAAGGCGAGGTGGCCGTGAACAACATCCTCGGCAAGCCCGACCGGATGCGCTACGACGCCATCCCGGGCGTGGTCTATACCAATCCGGAAGTCGCCGGCGTGGGCTTGACCGAGGCCGAGGCGAAGGCCAAGGGCGTTGATTACGCCGTGGTCAAGCTCCCGATGGCCTATTCGGGCCGTTTCGTCGCCGAGAACGAAGGCGGGGAAGGCATCTGCAAGATCATCGTCGGGAAGAAATTCCACGAGGTGCTGGGCGTCCACATGCTGGGCAACCCCTGCTCCGAGATCATCGCCGCCGCCTGCATCGCCATCGAGACCGAGATGACCGTCGAGCAGCTCATGGAGGTCGTATTCCCCCATCCTACCGTCTCCGAAATCATCAAAGAAGTCGCATTTTCACTGAAATAACCACAAATACAATACATCATGCCCAAATCATTGTACATTGACCCCAATGTCACCCTGCGTCCGGAAGAGCACGAGATCGTGCTCCCGAAAATCCCCGTGATGCAGTACAAGAAGTCCGTCAAGGACGAACTCAAGGAAGGCAACTTCACCAAGGAAGACCTCCTGCGCATCTACCGCGACATGTTCGTGATCCGCGAATTCGAGACGATGCTGAACCTCGTCAAGACCACCGGCGGTTACAACGGCGTGGAGTACAACAACCCGGGCCCCGCCCACCTTTCCGCCGGCCAGGAAGCCGCCGCGGTCGGCATGGCCTACAACCTGGACACCGACGACTTCATCTTCGGTTCCCACCGTTCCCACGGCGAGATCCTCGCCAAGGGCCTGCGTTCCATCCAGATCCTCCCGGACGACGAGCTGAAGAAGATCATGGACGAGTTCTGGGGCGGCGCCACCGTCGCCGTCGCCGGCAAGGATTTCAAGGGTACGACCAAGGAACTCGGCATCCGCTTCCTGCTGTACGGCGCCATGGCCGAGATCTTCGCCCGCACGACCGGCTTCAACAAGGGCCTGGGCGGATCGATGCACACCTTCTTCACCCCGTTCGGCATCTACCCGAACAACGCCATCGTGGGCGGCTCCGGCTCCATCGCCGTGGGCGCCGCGCTCTACAAGAAAGTCAACCGCAAGAAGGGTATCGTCGTCGCCAACCTCGGTGACGGCGCCATGGCCCGCGGCCCGGTCCTCGAAGGCATGACCTTCGCTTCCATGGACCAGTTCCACACCCTCTGGGAGGGCGACATGAAGGGCGGCCTGCCCGTCCTCATCAACGTGATGGACAACCAGTACGCGATGGGCGGCCAGACCCGCGGCGAGACGATGGGATACGACTTCCCGGCCCGCCTGGGCGCCGGCTTCAACCCGGAGGCCTGGCACGCCGAGCGCGTGAACGGCTATGATCCCCTCGCCGTCATCGACGCCTTCCGCCGCAAGAAAGCCCTCCTCGAGAAGAAGGAAGGCCCGGCCCTGCTCGACGTCGTGACCTACCGCT
>CAMVGM010000051.1 GCA_947167015.1 uncultured Bacteroidales bacterium | reverse complement strand
CTTCATCCGCAACGTCCCGTTCCGCGTCGGCCACATCCAGGCCAGCCGCTTCCGCCCCAACGAAATCCTCTTCTGCTGCGAGACCGGCGGTGACGCGGGCCAGCGCATGTGGTACTGCGACGCGACGACCAACGAGTACAAGCCCCTGTACAAGGAGACGCCGCTCGACTGGGTGACCCACGAGACCTTCGGCACCGAGGATTACGTGTATTTCAACGTTTTAGGCTGGCAGGACCGCCTCCGCAAGCAGGCCAGCGGCATCTTCCGCATCAACCTGCGCACCGACGACGTCGAGGTGATCGGCCAGGTGGAACTGGACCAGGACCGCACCACCCAGCTGACCGGCCGCGGCTTCTGGCACTGCAATTCCACCCGTGACAACAAGTGGGCCTGCGGCGACACCTTCGGCGGCAGCGTGTGGATCGTCAACGTGGCCAACGGCCTGCGCATCCAGATTGCTTCAGACCTCAAGATGCAGCCGGACCACGCCCAGCCGTTCTTCAGCCCGGACGGCACGCGCCTGTGCTTCCAGAGCGGACATTATTCCGACGCCAAGCGCCTCAACCTCATCCTGGTGGACCTGACGAAGATCCCGCTCTTCAACCAGTTCAACAAATAGCGCCTACAGCGCCTTCCCGTTGACGCTGACGTTGTCGAAGTTGACGGTACCGACGAGCCCGCTCTGCAGAACGGGCTCTTTTTCTACGCCCTCGAACGTACAGTTGCGCAGGGTGATGTCGTTGATCTTCACGACGTCGTCCAGGCCGTCGAAGCGCACGCCGTAGGTAGATTTCCGGCAATTGACGTTCTCGAGCGTGACGTCGCGCACTTCGGGGATGAAGCCGCGCTTCGCGATCTCGTTCTGCTCGTACTTCAGGTTGATGCGCAGCACCGCCTCGCGGCACTGCCCCACCTCGACGTTGCGCACGTGGATGCCCTCGATCACGCCGCCGCGCGCCGTGGAGGTCTTGATGCGGATCACGCGGTCCAGGTTCGGGGAATCCATCTTGCAGTTCTCCACGAAGAGGTTGCGGTAGCCGCCGGAGATCTCGGAGCCGATGACCACGCCGCCGTGGCCGTTGGCCATCGTGCAGTTCCGGACGATGATGTTCTCGGACGGGATGCCCCATTTGCGGCCGTCCTCGTTGCGTCCGCTCTTGATGGCGATGCAGTCGTCGCCGGTGTTGAAGACGCAGTCCTCGATGAGCACGTTCTTGCAGGATTCCGGGTCGCAGCCGTCCCCGTTGGGGCCGTTGTTATTGGCAGTGATTCCTCTGACGGTCAGGTCGTTGCACATCAGCGGATGGATGACCCAGAAGGGCGAATTCAGCAGCGTCACGCCCTCGATCAGGACGGTGGTGCAGCGGTTGAAATGGATGGTCTGCGGGCGCAGTCCGTCCACCTCGGTGTAGGTGCGCTCGTACATCGGCGCGCCGCTCTCGCCCCAGGCCAGCAGGCGCACGCGGGAGCCTTCCATCACCGGCGACTTGGGGTCGGACGGATCCAGCTGCCAGGGCCGGCGCTCGGTCACGCGGCCGCGGCCCCACCAGTTGTCATAGGAGGCGCAGCCGTCGATGGTGCCCTTGCCGGTGAGTGCGATGTTGGTCTCGCCGTAGGCGTAGATGAGCGGGTGCGTGTTATTGCAGTCGATGCCCTCCCAGCGGGACGGGACGGCCGGGAAATACTGCTTCACGTCCGTGGAGAACTTCAGCGTCGCACCGTCGGAAAGGTGCAGGTTCACGTTGCTCTTCAGCGTGACGGGGCCGGTCCAGAATGTGCCGTCGGGCACGGTCACGGTGCCGCCGCCGGCCTGGTTCATCGCCAGGATGGCGTTGTTGATGGCCTCGGTGGCCAGCCGGTCGGGGTCGCCTTCCACGGCGCCGAAATCGGTGATGCTGACGCTCCTGTCCGGGAAATGCACCTGCGTCATTTCGGAGAGGATGCGGTCCGCCTCGGCCCAGGGGTCGCCGGCGGAAACGGAGGAAGTACAGGAAACGGCAGCGAGCAGGACTGCGAGCAGAAAGGGGCGGTAATTGTTCATATGTGGTTATCTGGTTTTTCAATCGTATTGCAAGATAGAAAAAAGATGGATAGTCCGCAAAAGTTTTCGTATATTTACCCTGGGATTTTTGTCCCGCCACGACACCAAACAACCAATCCGACATGCACAAAAAACTCGTTTGTCTCCTCGTCCCGATCCTGGCCTGCCTGACGGCCGGCGCACAGCGGACGCAGACCCTGTATCTGTCCGGCACCGGGCTGGACGACACCGTTACCTGGCAGTTCCGCTGCTCCGACGGGCAGAACAGCGGGAAATGGAGCACCATCGAGGTGCCTTCCCAGTGGGAACTCCAGGGCTACGGCCAGTACACCTACGGCTTCTCCGCCGGCTTCGGGGTCAAGCCCCTCAGCGAGTTCGGCGAATACCGCTACAATTTCAAGGTGCCCGCCGCCTGGCGGGGCAGGAACGTACGCATCGTCTTCGAGGGCGTGATGACGGACACCGACGTCCGCATCAACGGCAAGTCCGCGGGACCCGTGCACCAGGGCAGTTTCTACCGTTTCTCCTATGACGTGTCCGCGCTGCTGAAATACGGCGGCACGAACAAACTGGAGGTGACCGTCCACAAGGAGTCCGCGAACGCCTCGGTGAACAGCGCCGAACGCCGCGCCGACTGGTGGAACTTCGGCGGCATCTACCGCCCGGTCTATCTGACGGCAACGGCGCCAGAGCACATCGCACACCTGGCGGTCGACGCCCGCGCGGACGGCTCGATGACGGTGGACCTGGAGACGGAGAACGCCCCGGAAGGCGCGCAGGTGCGCTTTTCGCTCACCCCGCTGACCGCTCCCGCCGCCGCGGCCCAGAGCCGCACCCTCCCGCTGAAGGAACGGCTGGAGATGGCCTGGAGCGGCATCGCCCCCTGGGAATGCGAGCATCCGAACCTCTATGTCCTGAAGACCGAACTGCTCGACGCGAAGGGCAAGGTCCTGCACGAGACAGACACCCGCGTGGGCTTCCGCACCGTGGAACTGCGCCCGCAGGACGGCCTGTACGTCAACGGCGTGAAGGTGGTGCTCAAGGGCGTGAACCGCCACGTGTTCCATCCGGAAGGCGGCCGCTGCTCGTCGCCCGCCATCAGCCGCTCCGACGCGCAGCTGGTCAAGCAGATGAACATGAACGCCATCCGCTCGCACTACCCGCCGGACGACCATTTCCTGGACGTCTGCGACTCGCTGGGCATCTTCTACCTGGACGAACTGGCCGGCTGGCACGGCCGCTACGACGACGAGGTGGGCCCCATCGTGGTGGAAGAAATGGTCCGCCGCGACGTGAACCACCCCAGCGTGATCATCTGGGACAACGGAAACGAGGGCGGCTGGAACACGAACCTGGACCCGCTCTTCGCGAAGTTCGACCCGCAGAAGCGGCACGTCATCCACCCCTGGGCCGACTTCGACGACTTGGACACGCACCACTACCCCACCTACCTGACGGGCGTCGCCCGCTTCACCAACGGCTATAAGGTGTTCATGCCCACGGAGTTCATGCATACCAACTCCGACCAGGGCGGCGGCGCCGGCCTGGAGGATTTCTGGGCCAGCTGGTCCGAACATCCGCTCTTCGCGGGCGGTTTCATCTGGGCCTTCGTGGACGAGGCCGTGGTCCGCACGGACAAGGACGGCATCCTGGACACCAACATGGACCAGGGCAACGACGGCGTGGTGGGTCCCTACCGCGAGAAAGAGGGTTCCTTCTGGGCCATCCGCGAGATCTGGGCTCCCATCCAGTTCCGCAAACTGCTCATCACCCCTTCCTGGAACGGCGACTTCTACGTCACCAACAAGTATCTCTTCACCCGGCTCGACGCCTGCACGATGCAATTCCGCGTGAAGAAGATCGGCACGCCGGCGGAAGGCGCGACGTCCACCGTCACCGCCAGCGGGACCATCCCGGTGCCCGCGCTGGAGCGCGACTGCACGGGCATCCTGCACATGGACCTGCCCGCGGGCTTCTTCCAGGCCGACCTGCTGGAAATCGAGGCCTTCGACGAGCACGGCAAGAGCATCTGCACCTGGACCTGGCCGATCCATTACGCCGGCGACTATCTGGCCGCGCACGGCTTCCCTGAGCGCTCCCGGCAGCCTTCCGCCGCCGCACCGGCCATCGCCGCCGAGCAGGGCGGCAAGCACGTCCTCAGCGCCCGCGGCACCTGCGTCGAGTTCGACGCCGAAACGGGCGAACTCGCCCGCATCACCCGGAACGGAAAGGAAGTCCCCTTCGGCAACATGCGCCCGGTGGGCATGAAGATGCGTTTCATCGGAGGCACTTCGCGCCGGGACGGCGATGACGCCGTCTATGTAGCGAAGTACCTCGGCGCCGTGGACAGCATCGTCTGGCGGCTCGGCCGCGACGGCCGGCTCGGGCTGGACGCCGTGCTGCTGAACCGCGACAACGGCGGCGTGCGCGGCGGCTTCGACGACGGCTTCATGGACACCGACATCAAGGACCTCGGCTTCACTTTCGACTATCCCAAGGAGGGCGTGACCGGCATGCAGTGGCTGGGCCGCGGCCCCTACCGCGTCTGGAAGAACCGCCAGCGCGGCCACAACATCGACCTCTGGCACAAGGACTACAACGAGACCGTCACCGGCCGGGCCGTCCGCGGGCAGCTGGACTATCCCGAGTTCAAGGGCTACCACGGCAACGTGTATTGGCTGAAGATGGAGTCCGAAACGGCCCCGTTCACCCTCTACAGCGCCACCGACGGCCTGTTCGTGAAGGTCTTCAACCCGGACGAGGTGCAGGGTTCCTTCAACAAGTTCTTCCCAGAACTGCCCGAAGGCGGCATCTCCCTGCTGCTGGACATCCAGGCCATCAAGAGTTTCAAGCCCATTCCCCAGCAAGGACCGCACAGCCAGCCGGGCAACATCCGCATCAAGTCCGGCGACGAAGGCCTGCGCATCAAGGTCTGGTTCGACTTCGAGTAACCAATTAACCACCCATATCCCCATGAAAAGAATCCTGCTTTTCCTGACCGCCTGCCTGGCCGCCCTGACTGCTTCGGCCCAGACGGCGTATGATTTCTCCAAGCTCCGGATGGAGAATCTCGGCCGCGGCGTGATCGCCGTGCGGCAGAGCCCTTCCGAGGTCTTCGTGACCTGGCGCTACCTGTCCGAAGACCCGTCCGGGATCAAGTTCAACGTCTTCCGCGACGGGCAGCGCATCAACCCGCGCCCCATCGGGGACGTGACCTTCTTCGTGGACGCCAACCCGTCCGCCGCGGCCGCCCGCTATGAGGTCCGCCCGGCCTCGGGCAAGGGCAAGTCCGGCAGCTTCACCTTGCCTGCAGGCGCCCCGGAGGGCTATATCCCCATCCCGCTGGACATTCCCGCCGACCGGACGATGCCCAACGGCGAGCGGGCCGTCTATTCCCCCAACGACTGCTCGGTGGGCGATGTGGACGGCGACGGCGAATACGAGATCTTCCTGAAATGGGATCCGTCCAACGCGCACGACAACGCCCACAACGGTTACACGGGCGAGGTCTATATCGACTGCCTGAAACTCAGCGGCGAGCGCCTGTGGCGCATCAACCTGGGCCGCAACATCCGAGCAGGCGCCCACTACACGCAGTTCATCGTCTATGACCTGGACGGCGACGGCTGTGCGGAACTGGTCTGCAAGACCTCCGACGCCACCGTGGACGGCACCGGCAAGGTGATCGGCAACGGCGACGCGGACTACCGCGAGCACGTCAGCCGCACCCTCGGCCGCATCATGAAGGGCAACGAATACCTGACCGTCTTCAACGGCCGCACCGGCGCCGCGATGGCCACGGTGGACTACGTCCCCGGCCGCGGGGAGAACGGCTCCTGGGGCGACCGCAACGCCAACCGTTCCGACCGCTACCTCGCCGCCCTCGCCTTCCTGGACGGACAGCACCCCAGCGTGGTGATGTGCCGCGGCTACTACACCCGCGCCACCCTGGCCGCCTGGGACTGGGACGGCAAGGATCTGAAACTCAGGTGGTTCTTCGACTCGCATAGCGACGATGCCCTGAAAGGCTACGACGGCCAGGGCAACCACAACCTCCGCGTCGCGGACGTGGACGGCGACGGCTGCGACGAAATCGTCTATGGTTCCTGCTGCATCGACAACGACGGCACCGGCCTCTACACCAACGGCCTGGGCCACGGCGACGCGATGCACATCGGCGCCATGATCCCCGGCAGCCCGAAACTGCAGGTCTGGATCGGCCACGAGAACAGGGGCGTGGGCTCCGCGCTCGTGGATGCCGCCACCGGCAAGATCATCTGGCGCGTCCCCTCCAACACCGACGTGGGCCGTTCCATGGCGGCCGACATCGACCCCACGAATCCCGGCTGGGAGATGTGGAGCAGCGCCTCCGGCGGCATGCGCAACTTCAAGGGCGACGTAATCGGCGCCCAGCCGAATTCCGTCAACTTCGCCGTGTGGTGGGACGGGGACCTCAGCCGCGAACTGATGGACCGCACGCACGTGCAGAAATACAACCCGCAGACCAAGGAACTCGAGATCATCCGGGAATTCGAGGGCACCCAGACCAACAACGGCTCAAAGTCCAATCCCGCCCTGTCCGGCGACCTCTTCGGCGACTGGCGTGAGGAGGTGCTCCTGCGCTCCGCGGACAACAAGGAACTCCGCCTGTACGTCTCCACCGTCCCGACGCGGTACCGCTTCCACACCTTCCTGGAGGATCCGGTGTACCGCACGAGCATCGCGGCCGAGAACGTCTGCTACAACCAGCCGCCCGAGACGGGCTTCTATTTCGGCGAGGAACTGAATGGCAAGTTCCGCGGCACGAACGTCAAGGGAATCAAGGTCAAGGAGCCGAAGTACCTGGAAGACGTACTGCTGGATTCCGTGATCATCGGCCGCGAGCGGATGCTGACGATCCCGCAGGGCACCGTCGGCAACCCCAACGGCACGCCGCCCCAGGCCCAGCGTCCGCCCCAGGGCCAGCGTCCCCCGCAGATGCAGGGTCAGATGCCGCCCCAGGGACAGCGTCCCCCGCAGGGCCCGCCCCAAGCGCAGCCGCCCAAGGGCGACCAGATTCCGATGAATCCCCAGGGGCAGCGTCCTCCGCAGGCGATGCGCCAGGACAACAGTTACCGCGACAACACCCCCGACTCCCTGGACCTCGCCAAGACGGCCCGGCCCGTGGCGGGCAGCAGCCGCAAGGACGGCCACCCCGTGCTCTTCCTCGTGGGTGACTCGACGACCCGCACCGGCACCCGCGGCAACGGCGACAACGGCCAGTGGGGCTGGGGCTACTACGCCCACGAGTGGTTTGACGAAGACCGCATCACGGTCGAGAACCACGCCCTCGGCGGGCTCTCCTGCCGCACCTTCTACCGCGACTGGTGGCCCGACGTCATCAAGGGCGTGGAGAAGGGCGACTACGTGATCATCCAGATCGGCCACAACGACAGCGGCCCCTACGACACGCCGTTCGGCCGTTCCTCCATCCCCGGCACGGGCAAGGAAACCGTCCAGGTGACCCTGCGCGACGGCCGCGAGGAGACGGTCCTGAGCTACGGAGAATACCTGCGCCGCTACATCGACGAGGTCCGCGCCAAGGGCGCCACGCCCCTGCTGTCCACCCTCACGCCCCGCAACCAGTGGGACGACGGCAAGGTCCGCCGCAAGAACGACTCCTACAACGTCTGGATCCGCGAGGTGGCCGCCGAGAAGAAGGTCCCCGTGATCGAGCTGGAGGAGATCTCCGCCCGCGATTTCGAGAGCTGGAGCCACTGGAAGGTGGACTATATGTTCTACAACGACAACATCCACTCCAGCGCCTTCGGAGCCGCCCACAACGCTTATTGCATGGCCCGCGGCATCGACGCCTGCACGCAGAGCGACCTGCGCGGCTATCTCAACCCCCTGGACCTCCCGAAGCAGGATTTCGTCCGCGAGGAGGGCAAGCCCGCCCTGATCGTGACCGGCGACAGCACCATCCAGAACACCGACTCCGATCCCGACGGGATGTGGGGCTGGGGCAGCGTGCTGGAGACGGTCTTCGACCCGTCGAAGATCACCCTGGTCAATGCCGGCAAGGCCGGGCGCAGCGCCCGCACCTTCCTGGACGAGGGCCGCTGGGACCGCGTGTACAACAGCATCCGTCCGGGCGACTTCGTGGTCATCCAGTTCGGCCACAACGACTTCGGTCCCATCAACCGGCCGCCTTACCGCGCCGAACTGCCCGGCACGGGTGACGAAAGCGAAAACTACTTCATGCCCGACAAGCGCATGTACCAGGTCATCTACAGCTACGGCTGGTACCTGAAGAAGTTCATCGACGACGTCCGCGAGAAGGGCGGCACCCCGATCCTGCTCAGCCCCACCCCGCGCAACGAGTGGCCCGGCGGCAAGATCGAGCGCCGCGACGATTTCTACGGCCCCTGGCTGCGCGAGGTCGCCCGCGAAACCGGCGTGGACTTCGTGGATATGCACAACATCACGGCCGACTACTACGACACCATCGGCCCCGAGGCCACAAGGCCTTACTACAAGAACGACCACACCCATACTTCCCGCCTCGGTGCGGAGCGCAACGCGAAATCCTTCGCGGAAGGCCTCCGCAAGATGGGTCATACTCTCGCCAAATACTTGAAATAGAAGCATATGAAGCATAGATTACTCCTGCTTGCAGTCCTCGGGCTGGTCCCCGCACTCAGCGCATCCGCCCAAGGGACGGACTGGTACAAACCCACGAATGAGAACAAGCCCTTCGTCCGCTGGTGGTGGCTCGGCAGCGCCGTGGACAAGGAAGGCCTCACCTACAACCTGGAAGAATTCGCCAAGGCCGGTATCGGCGGCTATGAAGTGACGCCGATCTACGGCGTGCAGGGCAACGAGGCGAACGACATCGACTACCTCTCCCCGAAGTGGATGGAGATGTACAAGTGGCTCGTCGCGGAATCCGCCCGCCTCGGCCTGGAATGCGACCTCAACAACGGCACCGGCTGGCCTTTCGGCGGGCCGCACATCACCCCGGAACTGGCCGCCCAGAAGATGGAGGTCGGCCCTGACGGCGTCAAGTCCGTACAGACCCGCCAGATGGTCAAGCGGGCCGCGCCCGGCGGCGAGGGTTTCGTGATGGACCATTACAACCCGGAGGCCCTGAAGGTCTATCTGGACCGCTTCGACAAGGCGTTCGCGCAGAGCGGGGCCAGCTGGCCGCACACCTTCTTCAACGATTCCTACGAGGTGTACGGGGCCGACTGGACGCCGAAGTTCGCCGAGATCTTCCGCGAGCGCTACGGCTACGACATCGTCCCCTACCTGCAGCAGATCCCCGCACCCCGGGGCGCGGCGCCGCAGGCCCCCAAGGCCCTGGACGCCAGCAAGCTGAGCGACTATGACCGGGCCATTGCCGATTACCGGGAGTGCCTGGGCTCCCTGCTGGTCGAGAACTTCATCGACCCCTGGATCGCCTGGTGCCACGGCCACGGCTCGCTGGTGCGCAACCAGTCGCACGGCTCCCCCGCCAACCTGCTGGACGTGTACGCCGCGGTGGACATCCCCGAATGCGAGACCTACGGCCGCACGACCTTCGACATCCCCGGCCTGCGCAAGGACCCGATCGGACGGCCGAACGACGGCGACCCCGCCGTGCTGAAACTGGCCTCTTCCGCCGCCCATGTCGCCGGCAAGAAATACACCTCCAGCGAGACGCTGACCTGGATGACGGAACACTTCCGCACCTCCCTGAGCCAGTGCAAGCCGGAGATCGACCAGATGTTCGCCGCCGGCGTGAACCACGTCTATTTCCACGGCGCGCCGTATTCCCCGAAGGGCGCGGAGTTCCCCGGCTGGATGTTCTACGCCTCCATCAACATGTCCCCCACCGGCGGGATGTGGAAGGACGCCCCTGCGCTGTTCAAGTACATCGAGCGCTGCCAGGCCTTCCTGACCGCGGGCGAGCCGGACGGTGACTTCTACCTGTACTTCCCGGTCTATGACCTCTGGAGCAGCCGCACCGAGACCGCCTACATGATGTTCGACATCCACTCGATGGGCCGCACGATGCCCGCCGTGAAAGAAGCGATGAACGGCATCGTGGCCGCCGGTTTCGACGCCGACTACATCTCCGACAAGCAGTTGCTCGAGCGCGAGATCGACAAGCCGGTCATCGTGCCCGCGGTGCAGCTGATGCCCGTCGAGACGGTCCGGCGCCTGGCCGAACTGAAGAAGCGGGGCGTGCCCGTCTATGTGATCGACCGCCTGCCCAAGGACGTCCCCGGCCTGCACGGCCTGGCCGCCCGCCGCAAGGAGTTCAAGCAGGCCGTGAAGGGCCTGGGCAAGCCCACGACCATCGAAAAGGTCTTCGCAGCTTACAAGCCGGAGACCTTCAAGAGCCAGTGGGGCGGACAGATGATCCGCCGCCGCAACGAGTGCGGGGGCTGGAACTATTTCGCCGCGATGCTCCAGGACAAGCCGGTGGACGGCTGGGTGAAGCTCGCCACCCCGGCCGCCGCCGCGATGCTCTACGACGCCGTGTCAGGCAGGTCCGGCAAGGCGCTGGTCCGCAAGGCCGCCGACGGCTGCGCCGAGATCCGCCTGCAGCTCCTGCCCGGCGAATCCGTCCTCATCAAGACCTTCCCGGCGGACGTCGAAGCCCCGGACTGGAAGTATGCCGCCGCCTGCGGAGAGCCCGTCGCCATCGACCGGGCCTGGAACGTCTCCTTCCCGGAGAGCGACCCGCCAATCCCCGGCAACTTCTTCACGGACAAGCCGCAGGACTGGACGAAGCTGAAGCCGGAGGCCGCGAAGGTCAACTTCGGCACCGCCCTGTATTCCTCCGCCATCGACCTGCTGAATCCCGAGGATGCCGACGAGTGGATCCTGGACCTGGGCGACGTACGGGAGAGCGCCCGCGTCTTCATCAACGGCGAGGATGCCGGCACCGCCTGGTGCGTGCCGTTCCGACTCCCCGTCGGCCAGTTCCTCCGGCCCGGCATCAACCTCCTGGAGGTGTACGTGACCAACCTGCAGTCCAACCGCATCGCCGACTACGACCGCCGCGGCGTGAACTGGCGCATCTTCAAGGACGCGAACGTCAACACCCTGGGACCCAGGACCTTCGAACGCTGGGAGACGGATCCTTCCGGACTCTGTTCCGAAGTGAACCTCATCCCGGTGCATTACGAGGTGCCCTCCTCCGATGCCGTGCTGGCGCAGGCGCGCCTGGTGAACGACTACTTCATGAAGAAGTTCCCGGATCCGCTCCGCGTGGTCCCCTTCCCTTCCCGCCGCAAGGTCTATGAAGGCAACATCTGGACGCGCGGCGTCTATTATGAGGGACTGATGGCCCTGTACGCGGTGGACCCGCAGCAGCGCTACCTCGACTACACGATGGACTGGGGCGACAAGTTCGACTGGAACATGCGCAACGGCCAGACGCTCACGCGCAACGCCGACAACTACTGCTGCTCGCAGGCCTACATCGACATGTACCGCATCTACGGCGAGAAGAAGATGGTCGCCAATGTGACGAAGTGCCTGGAGAACATCCTGGCCACGCCGGAGGCCGTCTCCGACTGGACCTGGATCGACGCCATCCAGATGGGCATGCCGGTGCTGATCAAGTACGGCGTGACGATGAACCGGCCGGAATTCTTCGAGAAGGCCTGGCAGATGTATGATTGGGCCCGCGAACGCTTCCTCAACAAGGCCGAGGGCCTGTGGTGGCGCGACAAGGACTTCTGCCCGCCCTACAAGACCCCGAACGGCAAGGACTGCTACTGGGCCCGGGGCAACGGCTGGGTGGTGGCCGCGCTGGTGCGCGTGCTGCAGGAACTCCCCGAGAACGATCCGCACCGCGCCGTGTACGAGCAGGACTTCCGCGACTTCTGCAAGGCGGTCGTGAAGTACCAGCGCGCCGACGGCACCTGGAACCCTTCCGTCGCCGATCCCGACGACTTCGGGGGCCCGGAAGCCACCGGCACCTCCCTCTTCCTCTACGGCCTGGCCTGGGGCATCAACACCGGCCGGCTGGACGCCGCGGAATACGGTCCCGCCGTCGCCCGCGGCTGGAACGGCCTGAACCGCGTGTGCATCCACCCCAACGGCTTCATCGGCTACTCCCAGGGCTCCGGCAAGGAGCCGAAGGAGGCCCAGCCCGTGACCTGGGACCGCATCCCCGACTTCGAGGACTTCGGCACCGGCTGCTACCTGCTGGCTGCCAGCGAAGTCTGCAAACTCAACAAATGATCCGCCCGCGATGAAAAGACTCCTCCTGCTTTTGCTGCCCGCGCTGTCCCTGACGGCGCAGGCCCAGGTTTTCCGTTTTGACTTCGGCTCCGGCGAGGCCGCCGAAGGCTACGTGCCCGTCACGGCCGGGACGCTCTATTCCGAGGCCGCCGGTTACGGATTCGAGCCGGGTGCGGCCGCCACGGACGTCGTCCGGAAGAAGGGCGACCTCCTCACCCGCGACTTCGTCACTGCCCCGGATCCCTTCCTCTTTTCCGTCAAGGTGCCGGAAGGCAATTATAAGGTCACGCTGACCCTCGGCGACCGTACGGGCACGTCCGCGACCACGGTCAAGTCCGAGGTCCGGCGCCTGATGCTGGAAGAATTCACGACCGGAAAAGGCGAGACCCGCCAGGTCAGCTTCAACGTCAACGTCCGCACGCCGCAGCTCTCCAAGGGAAACGAGATCAAGCTCAATTCCCGGGAACTGGACTATGAGACCGGCCAGGTCAAGACCCGGACCTGGGACGACAGGCTCACCCTGCAGTTCTACGGCGGCGCGCCGGCCGTGTGCGCCGTGGAGATCGAGCCCGCGGCGGAAAACGTGGTCACCGTGTTCATCATCGGCGACTCCACCGTCACCGACCAGGCCTCCGGCGGCACCTGGGGCCAGTACCTGCCCCGCTGGTTCGACGGACGGGTCGTCGTGTCGAACCACGCCGAGAGCGGGATGACCATCAAGGGATTCCGCTTCGGACGCCGCTGGGACAAGGTGATGGAAAGCGCCAGGCCGGGCGACTATCTGCTCATCCAGCTCGGCACCAACGACGAGAAGTCGAAGGGGCACGACCCGATGTGGGACGCCGACGACCACGCCGGCGACTGGGTGCGCACGCATTCGGATCCCGAGAAGGACTATGTCTGGGGACTCGCCACGATGGCCCTGGAGGCCAAGCGCCACGGGATGATCCCGGTCATCGTCTCCCCGATGACCAAGATCGACCGGAACGCCGCCAAGGCGACGGAACTGATGACGCCCTACGGGATCAACGCCCGCCGCGGCGCGGAACTGGGCGAATGCGCCTACATCGACCTCTGGGGGATGAGCCGCGACATCGTGGAGGCCCTCGGGAAGGACGCCCTGGCCGCCTATTCCGATGGCACCCACACCGACAATTACGGCGCCTATCTCTTCTCGCTGTGCATCGTGAAGGGCATCCGGGAGAACGGCCTCGGCCTGCAGGATTTCCTGCTCCCCGACACCCCGTGGTTCGATCCCAAGGCGCCCGCGCCTGCCCTGAAGGACTTCAGCTGCCCGGTCGAGCCGCGCCGGCGCCCCCAGGCACCGCCCCAGCCCCGCCCCGGCGGACAGACGGAATTCGGTCCGCTGTAGACGGTCCCCATAGGTGAAATGAAGAAGCGCTGCGACTGCGGCGCTTTTTTATTTGAAGGTATCGTATTTCTTGTTATATTTGTATGATTATGGCTTTACGGCTCAGAAAATCAGACAAAACATACTAAAACTATCTTTCAATCACTATGGCAAAAGAAAAGAAATTCATCACCTGTGATGGTAACCAGGCAGCATCGAACATCGCTTACCTGTTCAGCGAGCACGCTGCCATCTACCCGATCACGCCGTCTTCCACCATGGCGGAAAACGTGGACGAATGGGCCGCCCACGGCAAGAAGAACCTCTGGGGCGAGACCGTGAAGGTCACCGAGATGCAGAGCGAGGCAGGCGCCGCCGGCGCCGTGCACGGTTCCCTGCAGGCCGGTGCGCTCACGACCACCTACACCGCCTCCCAGGGCCTTCTGTTGATGATTCCGAATATGTACAAGATCGCCGGTGAAATGCTTCCGGCCGTCTTCCACGTGTCCGCCCGCGCGCTGGCGTCGCACGCCCTCTCCATCTTCGGCGACCACCAGGACGTGATGGCCTGCCGCCAGACCGGTTTCGCGATGCTCGCCTCCGGCTCCGTCCAGGAAGCCCAGGACATCGCCGCCGTGGCGCACCTCTCCGCCATCAAGTCCTCCCTGCCGTTCCTGCATTTCTTCGACGGCTTCCGCACCTCCCACGAGATCCAGAAGATCGAGGCGATCGACGAAGGCGAACTGAAGAAGATGGTCAGCGAGAAGGCCCTCGAGAACTTCCGCGCCCGCGCCCTCAACCCGGACGCCCCCGTGACGCGCGGCACCGCGCAGAACGGCGACGTGTACTTCCAGGCCGTCGAGTCCCGCAACCAGGTCTATGAGGCCGTCCCGGACATCGTGGCCCGCTACATGGGCGAGATCGGCGAACTGACCGGCCGCACCTACCGTCCGTTCGAGTACTACGGCGCCAAGGACGCCGAGTGCGTGATCGTGGCGATGGGTTCCGTCACCGAGACCATCAAGGAGACCATCGACTACCTCGCCGACCACGGCCGCAAGTACGGCGTCGTGACGGTGCACCTCTACCGTCCGTTCTCCGAGAAATACTTCCTCAAGGTCATCCCGAAGACGGTCAAGAAGATCGCCGTCCTCGACCGCACCAAGGAGCCCGGCGCCCCCGGCGAGCCGCTGTACCTCGACGTCCGCGCCATCTACCAGGGCAAGGAGAACGCCCCGCTGATCATCGGCGGCCGCTACGGTCTCTCCTCCAAGGACACCACTCCGGCCCAGATCATCGCCGTGTATGACAACCTCGAGCGCAAGGCCCCGAAGGCCGACTTCACCATCGGCATCGTGGACGACGTGACCTTCAAGAGCCTGCCGACCAAGGGCGAAGTCTCCATCGTGAAGAAGGGCACCACCGAGTGCAAGTTCTACGGCCTCGGTTCCGACGGTACCGTCGGCGCCAACAAGAACACCATCAAGATCATCGGTACCCACACCGACCTCTACAGCCAGGCCTACTTCGACTACGACTCCAAGAAGTCCGG
>CAMVGM010000050.1 GCA_947167015.1 uncultured Bacteroidales bacterium | reverse complement strand
CTCTGTTTCAGGGGGCTTGACAATACAAGGACGTTCGGCGGCCCGACAGCGGGCTACGCCAGTGCCAACCAACCTTTCCCGCTGAAGAACGGCTATTCTTTGATCCTGACAACCGGCTGCGACGTCGCAAGGACCGGGGAAGTCTTCTGCGACGACCCGATCGCCCCGGACGTCGAGACGGAAACGCCCTTGGAGGATGCTATATCCTGGATACAGTCAACGAAGTAAATCCCGGGCCGCCGTGATTGTAAGCGCTTATCTCCGTGCGGCGCCGGCGACAACCTCGTTGAAAGTGCCGATCAGGCGGGAAAGCATCGCGTCGTCCGAGCCGATGGCTGCGGCGCTGATGACGGTCCCGTTCACGAGCGTGCTTTCCGTGTGGCAGATGAACGGAGCCCCCGACTTGTTCTTGCCGTTGAAGTTGGCGTAAGCGCTCGGGTAGAGCCCGTCGTCGTCGAACTCGATGCTATAATTCTTCCTGGCGTTGAAATTGTCCGCGATGGTATCGGCCAGCCTGCGGGTCGAGTTCTTCAGCAGTTCCTCCAGTCTCCCGGGAGCGAGCCGGTCGGCGTTGGGGAGGATGTCCGGGAGCAGGATCAGCGTCAGCAGGTCGGTATCGGAGTCGCTGCCTTTCGGGAGGATGATGACGGTCTCCCCGTCTTCCATCGGTTCCCGGCTGGCGATGGAGAAGTCCTCATACAGGTCGAAGCTGATGCCAGCGGCGGATACGGTCCGGGTCGGAACGAGGCCCTGCGGCACGTCCCTTTCCCCGGCCATCAGTTCCTGGTAGATGTACACCAGTTCGCCCAGGTTGGCCTTGTTGTTCGCGATGGCGCAGCCGCTGATGAGGAACCCGTCCGTCAGCGCGGCCTCGGCATGGAGAACGAAGCTGTTCCCGTTCTGGTCCTTGCCGCTGAGGTCCGAATAGGCGATGGGGCAGTTCGCATCGTCTTCGAAGCGGATGCGGTAGGTACGGTCCAGGGTGTACCCGGAGTTTTCCGTATCCGCAATGATGCCCGCCAGCTTGTCCACGGCGGTTTTCAGCATGTCGGAAACTTCTTCCGAAGTGAGCCCGTTGATGCCTTCCAGGGCGTTCGGAAGGACTTTGAGGACGAGCCGGAGGTTGTCGGGATTGGGGTCCGGGGCGATCCGGAGGGTCTCTCCGTCGGCCAGGTTTGCACGGCCCCGGACGGAGTATCCGTCGGCCAGGTAGAACGTGATGCCGCCCACGGAGACCTGTTCCTGGGCAGAGAGCGCGGCGCTGCAGAGCAGCAGGCCGGCAAGGATCAGAACGATTTTTTTCATGCTTGGGTTGGATTAATAGGAACGGGCTCCCTCGACGACATTCTCATAGATGTTGACCATGCGGGAAAGCATCCTCTCGCGGCCGGCGAGGGCGCAGCTGCCGATGACGGTCGACCCGTTCACGAGGACGGTCTCAGCGTGGCAATAGAAAGGATTTCCGTTGTCGTCCTCGCCATCGAAAGTGGCGTATGCGATGGGGAAAACCTTGGATTCGTCGAACGTGACCGGATAGTCCGGGTCAAGGCCATAGTTCTTGACGACGACGTCGGCCAGCTTGCGGACGGAATTCTCCAACAGCGCCGAGAGTTGTCCGCCGGGAATGTCTTTCGTGCCGTCCAGGATGTCGGGCAGCAGGATCAGGTTCAACATTTCGGTGCCGGAGCCTCCGTCGACCGGGGTGAGGACGACGTTCGCTCCGTTATCCAGCGGGAACTGCTCGGTGACGGAGAAGCCGTCGTCCAGGTCGAAGGTGATTCCGGCGATGGTTTCGGGATGGGTGGTCACGGGCTTGCCGATAAACTGCTCGATGAAGGCCCTGATCTCGGGCGGAATGTAGGAGGAAATCTTGGGATACAGGTAGATTCCCGCCCCGATCAAGGCGGCCAGGACCAGGAGGGTGGACAGGCATCCGCCCCGCTTCTTTTTCCGCTTCGGAGCCGGCGGTTGCGGGGGCATATAGTACGGCTGCTGCGGGGGGCCGTAATAAGGCTGTTGCGGCTGCCCGTAATAGGGCTGCTGTCCATAATTCTGATAAGGATTGTTGTTAGGCATAGTCAATTATATCTTATTGTTTCAGAACCATTTTGCGTCTTCTTTCGAGGCTTCCTCCACAGCGCCCTTGATGGTCTGGTAGGTGTTGCCGCTGAGGTCCTCGGGAAGTATGCGGAGGTTGCTGGAATACGCGGGCCCCTTCTTGATGATCTCATCCACTTCCGTAATCAGCGAGAAGGCCTTCTCCGTCTCCTTGGCCAGGGACCTGCCGGTGACCTTGTAAGAAGCGTAGAAGTCGATGAGGGCCCCGCTGTCTCCCTGTCCTGTCTTGGCGAGCATGTCTTCGATGCGCCCCCGGAGTTCGTAGGCGGAACGGACTTTGTCTATGTCCAGTTTGTCGAATTGTCCGAAATGCTCGACCACCTCCAGTTTGGATTCCAGGGTGCGGTCCATCCCCTTGGGGTATTGGCGGGCCGCTTCGCGAAGGTGGCTCAAGGCCTCTTCCTCGTAAACCTCCTTCCATCGGGGATCCGCGCTGTCGGATGCTTTCTTCATGCACGCTTCGAACTGGTCGATTTCCTGCGTAATCTTGTGCGTCTGCACTTTCCGGACCAGTTTGGCGTCGTCAAACGGCGTGGCTGCGTTTGCCTTGGGATTGACGATCTTCCCGACATCGCTCCTGAAGGATTCGGGGCCGTCATAGGAGACGGCGGTTTGTTCGGCCTGGAAGGCGAGTTTGTCCGCGTCCCAGGGCGAGAAGTCCTTGCTGCCGGTGGCCTGGTAGCAATATTCGTCGTTCCAGTAGCGGCCGGCCACCGATTCGGGCAGGTCTTTGCCGCGCACGCGGATGGTCAGGTCGTGGTCCATGCCCACCTTCTTGCAGTTGACGGCGTTGACCTTGGTCGCATTTCCCGTGGCCTCGAAGAAAGTGATCTCGGACTCGTGTACGCCGAATCGCTCGGCCAGCTGCTTTTTCAGCGCCTGTTTCACGTGCGCGTGGAGGATGTCGTTCTCGGTGGTGAAGCGGAAGCGGTATTTGTCGATGACCTGGGCGGAGTTGAGATAGTTCTTGGCATAGCGGTCGCACTGGATCGAGAGCACCAGTTTTTTGAGGTCTTCCGGCGAAATGTCCGGCGAATTGCAGGCCTTGATGAATTCCTTCACTTTCTTTTCGCCCATCTTCTGGGCCCGCTCCGCGATGGCTTTCAACTCCTTCATCTCAGCCGCCGAGTTCACGGCGGCCTTGCCGAGCTCCATGTTCTTCCTGCCAAGCAGGCGTCCGTCGAGACGCAGGTTACCGAGCTTGCGGGCGCCCCGGGAAAGCTTGCTGACGAAGCGGACGGAAGAGTAGCTCCTGCAGAGGCTGCGTTCGACGGCGCGGATGTCCCGGTGGATATTGTGGGCCGTTTCTTTGAGCGCCTGACCGAACTGGGTAGAAGAGACCTTGCCCACGGCTCCCGTTATGAGTTTCTGGCCGGCCCAGTTCTCGCACGCTTCCCAATAGGCGAATTTGGCGCCGACCATGAAGTTGTCGAAGAAGGTGTTGTCGTAGTTCTCACCGGCCTTCTGGCACTCGAGCAGGAAGCGTTTCGGCGTATAGTACAGCATCTCGGAATAGCCCAGCGTGACGAATCCGAGCACCAGGCGGCCCATGACGGTCTTCGGCTCGTGTTCTTCGAACGTTTCCATGCACATGTTGAAGCCGTCCCCGAAATAGACCTCCTCCCAGACATAGGTGTTCTCGGCGACGAACAGGGGGCCGACCTGGCCGGTCACGGTGCGTCGGAATAGCTTGTCAACCTGATAATAATCAGGCATATAGAAACCGAAGCGCTCATCGAAGGAATCGAGCATCAGCTCGCATTTGTAGATCAAGGCCTTGAATTCCTCGCCGTCCTGCAGGCCCGTCAGGCGGGTGATCATGTGCAGGAGCTTCTCCCGGACCTGGTTGTCGAACTTGACCAGATTGTTCAGCTCGGCCGTGTCGTCGACCATGCGGATGGGCATCGAAATGACCATCGAGGTCTGCTTGGCCTCGAAACTGCGGCCCTTGTAGCTGGCGGTCGCCGTAATGGCGGCTTTGCAGCGGTTGGGCGGCACCATGATGGAATGGGGGACGATCTCATAGACAAAGGTCATCGTGCTTCCCTTCACGTCGGAATGCTGGCTGATCGGGCGGGAGTCGATGCCGAACTGTTTCAGTTCCAATCCGAGCACGTTGACAGGCTCGGTGGTCTCGGCGCCTTTCTTGCCGAACCATTCCAGCGATTCAGGAATGTCTTCGAATTTGACCTCTATCGACTCCGGCGGGGGAGAACCGATCATGTTCCTGTCCCGGTCCCAGACAAAGAGGGTCAGGTCCATCCGGGTGTGGGCGGGGACGAATTCCTGGTCGTAGCTGGTGGGCTGTTCTTCCGTGGTGTTGATGCCCTCGGAGCCCTTGACCACCGGATAGGCCTTGATGTGGCCGACTTCCATGCGAAGGCCCTCGTAGAAGCGGTGGACGGGGAGGCGCTCCGTGATCTTCCGCTCCTGGGTGCCGACGTTCTGCCTGGCGGTGATGCTCAGGTAGCAGTTGTCCATGTTGCCAGCCATGTCGGCCGGGATTTCCGTCAGGCAGTCCGTCAGGTCCACGCTCCAGGACCCCTCCTTGTCCGGCCGGACATGGGAAGATACGGCGAAGGTCTTCTTCGGGTCACCTTCCAGCACGGCGTCGAACGCGGGCTCCTGGGCGAAGCCATTGACATAGAAATAGATGGTCTCCGTATTGCGCTGCCCGGCAACGAAGGTGATGTTCTCCTGGCAGAAGAGGATCTGCAAGTTGTCTTCTATGAAGAACTCGACTTCGTTGCGCAGGATGCCGGTGGGGGTCTCGAAATGGAAGATGACGCTGCCCTTGGGGGGGATGACCGTCTGCTTCGGTTCCGGAACCTGGATGGATCCGCACATGTATTTGCCGTCGAAGCCGGTGGAAAGCAGCTGGATGTTCTCGCCTTCGACGAGGCGTATCATGCGGGTAAGGTCCGTCCGGTCTATCCGCTGTCCTTCCGGGGTCTGTTCCTCGATGCGGGCGCCGACGACCTTCGGAGCGCCTCCGGCATAAAGCGTGTCGCCGAACTCCTTGTAAAGGATCATCCGGAAGGTGCTGGGATTCTTTTGGGGCTTTTCTTCCTCCGGCTCGGGATCCTTGCCGCCTTTTTTCTTTTTCTTCCGGTTCTTCCGGATCTGGTTCACGCCGATGACGCCCACCACGGCGCCGCCGATCCAGAAGAGGGTGGGGGGGATTTTGGTTTTTCCGAATTCGCCGGGATCATTCTTGCCGCCCGTCTTGATGCCGTATATGGGCTTGTCCCCAACATATTTATAGACATATGTCCGGCCTCCGCTGAGCCCGGAAACGGCTTTTCCGTCCACGGTGATCGGGGTGTTCAGGCTGGCCACCACCGAGATGGTCAGGGTGGATTCCGCCGTGGGGGTGAACGACTCTTCGTGCATGTCCACGTCCGGCCGGCGCGAGACGGTTCCGCTTCCGGTTACCTCCGTGCGCCATTGGAAGGGGTTGTTGTCGGGCGTATAGTCCCGGCATTCATAGGGGTCCCACATGGACACCGTGACGGTCAGGCTCATCATCTTCGCCCGTTGGATCAACCGGGCCGTGGCGGGGTCCGGGCAGTTGATCTGGACCGGGAATCCCAACTTCGCCTCGTCCCCGAACTTGATCTTTTCAGGCAGGTCCTGCCAGGTGAAGGTCGTGCCGTCGGCCGAGCCGGTGGAGACGACGGTCGCGGAGGTTTTCGTGACCTTGAACTGGAAGGCCTTGCTGCCTCCTCCTCCCGTCGGGGAAGCCTTGTCCAGGACCCAGTAGCCTTCGTTGGCCCGGGCTGGCAGGCAGGCCAGCAGGACGGAAACGACGAGAAGCCAGAGGCGGAGTCGGTGAGGGAACTTCATAATCATCAACTTTCAACGCGGAGTTCGATTTCTTTGAGCTTTCCGGGAATGTCCTCGAGTTCGAGGCTGTAGTTCTCTTTGAGCATTTTCTTGAGATCCGTGACACTGAGGCTGAAAGGCCCCTGTGTCGAGACCTCGCTATGCCCGATCAGCTGGAATGTATTCATTTCATTCTGGGTGATCCTGTCCACGGTACCGTTGTACGTGGCGCGGGGTACGGTGCTTTTGAAGAAAAGTTTGTCCGCCGCCTGCCGCATCGCCTCTTCCTGCTTGGCCACGGCGGCCTCGACCAGACCGCTTTCCTCCAGCTGGGCAGCCTGATCCAGCCAAGCCTTTGGCTTGTGCTCGAAGGCTTGGGTGACTTTGTCCAGGTCGACGAATTTCTCGGAGAAATGCTCGGGCTGGAAGGCACGGGCGAGGTCTTCGGGACCATTGCCGATCCGCTCGGGGGAAGTCATCTGGACGACGGCCTGGTCGCCCTGCTCCAGGGTCAGCCCGGTGGTTTCCTTGTACGCCTTGCCGTAGCAATCCTCGGCTATTTCCTGCGAGATGTCCTCGGGGATGGGATTGGGGTTGGACTTGGTGGGTTTTTCTTTCACCAAGACGGACACGTCACGGTCCCGGGTAAGGGAGATGCCGTTCTCGAGGGCCTCCCGGTTGCTGTTCGTGGCGCCGTATATGATCACGTCATCCTCGTCGATTACCCTGCCCGCTTCGCGCATTTTTTCGACCACGTACTGCTTGGTCTTGATGTCAATGATGTCGTAGTCCTTCTTCAGCGTTTTGTAGAAGCCGGAACGGACGTTGGTCGCCCATTCGCCGTTGTAGAGGGCGAGTTGTTTCTGGGCGATCTTGTCCGTCTGGATTTCGTATGCGAGCCGGCGGAAGGCCTCTTCCGCCTCGGGGGTCTTGTAGCGGCTCATCTCGATGTAGTTCCGCTCGAGTTCCTTGACTTTCCTGAGCCCATTGAGGTTGGCTTCGCGGCAGGCGAGGTCTTCGGCTATCTCTTCCGCCGACCATTTGGCGTTCTTGCGCCATTCGCGGATCATGTCCTCGACATTCCGGCGGGAACTGTCGAGCGCGTTTTTGGTCTTCCCGAACTGGGCGAGGGTCTGGCGGCCGAATTTCTCGGTGGCAAAAGACTTGAGGTCGTGCGCGATCACGCGGAGGTCCTTGCCGAAGATGCCGAGGCTCTGCCGGACGTCGCCGATGGCCTTGGCGGCGAAATTGGCTGCGTTGGCCGCCAGTTCCGGGTGGTAGTGGGCGATCATTTCGCCATATCCCGCAAGGGTCGTCTGGACGAACGCCTCGGTGAGGAATTCGATGCCGACGATCTTGACTCCCGCGCAGAATGCCTCCCACGGACCGCCCTGGATCTTCGGATTGTTGACCGCATCGATCATTTCCCGCGGGACGCGGATGGCTGTCAGGGCCGTCTCCGACCAGCCGAGCGTGAGGATGCCGAGACTGAGGCGGGACCAGAAGCCGCCGTGGTCCTCGAGCCACTGCTCTGCCTGCGCGCTGGTCTGGGCCAGCGCCAGCATCAGGTCGGCGGCCAGGCCCATCTCCACGACCGGTTCCGCATCGGCGTTGGCGCCCGCGATCCGGCCCGAAACGAAATTCAGGAAGGTGCTGCGGACCAGATAGACCAGCCCCGGGTCGTAGCCGAAGCGGCGGTCATAACCGTCCAGCAGCATCTCGGCAAGGCGGAAGACGGGACCGATGTTCGTGAGCAGATTGTGATCCAGGATATAACTCCGGATATGCATCAGGTTGCTCGTGATGGTGTCGTCGTCCTCGCCCGTGTCCGCCCCTTCTTCGCGGAGCGGCTGGCTGGTGAGCCAGACTTCCTGGTCGGCCGTGTACAGTTTGCCGTCCCAGGGGAACTCCACGTGAATCTTGACTTTCCGGCGGGCGGGCGCATCGAGCACCGCACAGGAATATAGGTAGCAGCTGGTGCTGTTGTCCGGCAGGATCTCCTTGATGAAATACTGAAGCTTGACCTTGTTGACGACCTCCTGGTCGCTCATGCCCCGGGTGCCCTTGCTGAGGTAGTCCGTGGCGGCGGCATCCGCCTCGGCCCCCAGCGGCTCCGCGCGGAACACGACCTGTTTGGGGTCCGGAACCATACGGGTAAGGCGGTGTTTCTCCTCATCCCAGTAGATGAAGGAGAGGGTGGCGGGCGTGAGGGCGGGGGCGTAACTCTTGTCGTTTATATAGACCTTGAGTTCTTCGCGGTGCACGCCCGGCTCGTAGCGCACGAGGAAACAGGGCACGAAGTGATCGGTCTTGAAGGCGAGGCCCATGTTGAAGCGCAGGACCGGGAAGGTGCCGGAGACCTCATGCTCGTCGGAATCCTTCGCTTCGACCTTCAGGGTGCAGGAGATGTATTCGCCCGCCGTTCCCCGCGTCTTGTCGACCTCGTCGATGATGGCGTACCACAGGCCCGGTTTCTCGCCTTTCTCGGCGGAGACCCGGTAGCATTTGTCGATGCTGACCTCGACCTCGGCGTCTTCGTTCACGCCGGATACGAGGAAGGGGAGGCGCTCCTGCCGGTCGTGGCCGGACGGCAGGGTGAGGTTGGGTTGGAAGAAATCGACACGCCCCTCCTGGATCTTGAAGACGGTCTGCATCTGCAGGGTGCCGCCAGGACCGCGGAAGGAGAACACGATGAAGCCTTCCGCCGGATCCTCCTTCGGATACTTGTCCACGCAGATCCGGGCGGTCCGGTAATGGGGGGACATCCCGGTGGCGAGGATGCGGATGTTCCGGCCTTCCGTAATCTCGATTTGGGAGGTGTACTCCTTGCACTCGATATGTTTGCCTTCCGGGGTGATCTCCTCGATGCGGGCGCCGACGATCTGGGGCTTGTCCGCTACCATCAGCGTATCACCGAATTCCTTGTAGAGGAGCATCCGGAAGGTGCTGGGTTTCTTCGGTGCCGTGTCTGCCGGCTGCGGTCCGTTTCCGGAAGGGGTTTTCCCTTTGCGTTTCTTGCTGTTCCGGGCGGACCGGACGAGGGCGCCGAGGATGGCGGTCAGCCCAAGGCCGGCGGCCGCGGGAATGATCCAGGGCGGCAGTTCGCCGAGGTCCTGTTCGCCGCGGTCCGGATCGCCCTTTATCCTCTTCGTGATGTCGCCTCCGTTCGGATAACACTTATAGAGATAGTATTCGCAGATCCGGTGTGCCTGTCCGCCGACCACGGTCCGCTGGCGGATATCGATCTGTACGCTGACGATCATGAATGCTTCCTCTCCCAGCTTGAGCGACTGGTTCCAGGACTTGCCGGCATAGGCGAGGCGGTTCCGGGAGCCGATGTCCCCGTCGGCGCGCCACCGCGAATCCCCGTCATAGTCCCCGAAGACGTCTTCGTCGTCCAGTTCCTCGTCAATCTGGTCGGCGTAGTCCTCGAAATCGTCTTCGAACTCCGTGATGCTGTCGCTGTGCGTGAGGAAATACTGGATGGTCGTATAGTTCAGGGCATATTCGCCGGCGCGCAGCTCGGGCGCGATCTGGACGTCCAGCGCGTATTCGTACGATTCGGTGCCGCCTGCATACAGGCCCTCCGTCTGGGGATTGAACGCGTCGCCGTCCCACCGGGCAGTCAGGTCCAGCGCAATCTCATTTTCTTTTCCCACCTGGACATATTCGGGCGGAGCCGTCCATCGGAAGGACAGGTTGTGCATCTCTTCCCAAGTCCGTGCGGGCCAGCTGGGATCCGCGACGGTACGGACCAGGTTGAAATCGAGCGCGCCGTCCTGGGCGCCCGAGATGCCGGTATCACTGCCGTTTGAGCGCCGGCTGTCGGCCAGGATTACCCGGTCCAGGAGGGCCCAGTGGCCGTTGTCGGCCCATGTGGGCCCGCCTGCCGCGGCGAGCAGCAGGCAGCAGCAGAGCAGGAAGCGGAAGCGTCTCATGGCGCGGGGGCGTTTACAGGCCCAGTTGCATCGCCAGGATGGCGAAGCCGATCAGGATGATCACGATCCAGCCCAGCACGGACCGCTTTTTCTTCTGCGGGGGCGCCGGGGCCGGAGCCGCCTGCTGGGCGGAATTGGGCAGGTATTTGCCGAAGATGTCCTGCTTGCTCTTCTCCAGGGCCTGCTTGACGGTCATAGGACCCTGCGGCTGCGGCGGAGCCTGCTGATACGGCTGCTGCGGGTACTGCGGCTGTTGATAGTAGGGTTGCTGCGGGTACTGCGGAGGCTGTTGAGGCTGCTGGTAATAGGGCTGCTGCGGCTGCTGCGGCGCCGGGGCGGCCGGCTCCTCCGCCGGCCGGGGCCGGGACCAGCTGGCAATCGTTTTCTTGGAATCCTCGTTGGAAGACATGGCCGGCAGGGTTTTATTTGCCTGCGGCGGAGGAGACGACGTCGGCGTAGATGTCCGTGAGCCCGTTGAGCTCACCCGAGTCGGCCGCGACCGCATAACCGGCGGTGATCATCTTCTTGTTTACCAGGGTGGCTTCGGTGTAGGTCCTGACGTTCCGGCCCTGGGAATCGATTCCCTTCCCGTAGGAATAGCAGTGGGGGTGGTAGTAGCCGTCCGAATTGTCATCGTAGTAGATCTTCGGCTCTTCGGTCATCCGGACACCCGGCATCACGGTGTTCAGGTACTGTACCCGGACGGCGAGCAGGTCGGCCACCTGGTCGGAGCTGAGGTTGCGGACATTGGACAGGCCATCCTTCTGGACCTCCGCATACAGGAAGTCGTTCGGGTTGGACTTGGAAGAAATCCGGACGCTCTCGCCGCCGCCCAGGTTGTCCACCCTCCTGACGGAATAGTCGGGTGCCACTTCGAACGCGACGCCGGCGACTGAGGCGCGTACCGCGCGAGCCTGGGTGGGCGTGCTGCCGCCGCCCCCGCCGCCGACGGTACCGACCGTGATGCCGTTCTCGTAGTTGATGTGCACGTCCGACCCGGTGCCGGTGGGCATCGGCACGGTGTTGGGGAAGTCGTTGGAAGAACGGTTGGTGTGGGTCTCGCCGGTCTGCTTGCTCGTGAGGTCCAGCGTCACGGTAAAGGGGACGCCGACGATGTCGTTCTGGCCCGGGAGCCTGTACGGGATGCGGATCTCCAGCTTGATGCTCTTGCCGTCATAGGTCATTCCCTGGATGGGTGCGGTGTTGTTCGTGGCCCGCGTCGTGCTGGTGAGCCGTTCCTGCCGGACGGTACGGTTCTGCTCCACCCTGTAGGTCATGTCGGACCAGGAGGTGAGCTGGCCCGTCCACACGGCGCCGGCGGAGGTGATGTCCTGGGCGCGGACGGACGGAAGCTTGCCTTTCCAGGTGAAGCCGTCCACGTTGCTGCCGTTGCCGTCGGAAGTGATGCTCAGGTCACCGGAGGTGCTGTTGATGGTGCAGGTGACCGGGGCGTAGCCGGGAAGGCCGGAGACGCTGCCCTTGAATACATATGTCGCCGGACGCTGTGCCAGCAGGGCCGTGCAGCAAAGCAGCAGGCCGGTCAGGATCAGGATAATCTTTTTCATGGTTGTCGATCAGTGTTATTTGCGGCTAATATACGAAAAATCAGATTATAACAAGGCATTTACTTCCTCAATGGCCCTGGCGCATTCGTTGAAGACGTCTTCGAAGCTGCTTCCGTATTGGGACTGCAGGGTCAGGCGGGCTTCCTCCAGGGTGATGGAGAGGGTCTGCTTGTCCGCGTTCAGGCCGACTCCCTCCAGAACCCGGATTTTCTCGAAGAGCTGTCGGTACGGCAGTTCTTTCCCATTCATCAGGGCGGCCTCGATGCGCGGCAGCAGGATGCGGCGGAACTGCTTGATGTTCTGCCGGAGGCCCTCCTGGACGAGTGCGTCTCCGTAGCCGAACACCCGCATGGCCTCCTCTTTGAAGCCCGCATCCCAGAGCTGTTTCGCCTGTGCCTTGATGGCTTCGCCCTGCGCGACGAATTTCTGGCATTTGTGAGCGAAGACCGTGGCGATACGGTCGGGATCCGCCAGTTTCTGGCCCTGGAAGGCTTTGTCCACGATGCGCTTGAGGTCATCGCCGTAGGATTCCAGGCCGTGTAGGCCGTTGACGGTGTCCTGGTCGAATTTCTGCAGGGTCTTGAGCAACTCTTTCCGCTGCGCGGGGAACCAGTTGTAATTGACTTCGTTGAAGGCCTTGGCATACTCGACCTCCATGACGTCCTCGGCGATGTCCACCCATTTCTTCCCGTTCCAGATCTGGTAGGTGACGTCTCGGTCGGCGCCGATCGTCCTGCCGAGATACAGGGCGTCCGCCGCATTGCCGGTGGCCTTGATGGGCGCCACGCGGATGTACTTCGCCTCGACGCCGAAATGATTCGCCAGGTTCCGGATGCACACGGGGTCCACCTGGTCATAGATGCGCTTGATATTGGCGTTGAAGTTGGCCCGGATCAGGTCGTCGGCCTGGTTCTTGAGGATCTCCTGGGCGGATTTGTTGCCCTGGAGGGCGAGGGTGGCGCGCTTGACCTCCTCCTCCGTCGCCGTGGGGTTGTTCATCACCTTCTTGAACTGGTCGTAGATCTTCTTTCCGTCCTCGCGGGCGAGTTTGCCGCATTCTTCCGCCAGGACGGAGCTTTCCTTGAACACCTTGTCGCCCGACTGGCGCATCTTGCGGATGGCGTTGTTGGCTCCCTGGACGCTCTCGTCCCAGGCGTCCATCGTCTTTTTCGTCGCGTTGGTGAACTTTTCGGCGGTGGGAGCGGAGGAAAATCCCTTCTCGGCGGCGAGCATTTTGTCGACGCGCGTATTCTCGGCCGTCTCTTTGGCCGCTTCCTTGAGTTTCGCCGCCCGGGCGGCCCGCAACTGCTTGACTTTGGAAAAAATCTTGCCGGCTCCGTAAAAGAGGGCTTCCCATTTGAGGATGTTGAAGCTGACCTGCTTGAATCCTTCCCAGGCGCTGTCGCCACCCTTGTCCACATAGGTCTTCATGTCCAGGTAGGCGTCCACGGGCGTCCAGACGAATTCGGAAAGACCGCCCGTGACGATGCCCAGTCCGATGCGGCAGCCGATGACCGCCCAGGAATGCCGCATTTCCATGGCCGTGGCCATGGCGGCGTCTGCCAGGTCGTCGTAGAGGTTGGTGGCCATGGCGTCGCGTGCTACGTAGTAGGTGCCGATCTCCCCGCGCGTGTATTGCTTGAAGATGTTCACCATTCCCTGAAAGTCGGGCTCGAAGTAGCCGAACGCCTTGTTGTAGCCTTCCAGCATGACGGTGAGCTTGTAGAAGAGGGGACGGAGTTCGAAGAATTCCGAGTAGAAGCAGATCTTGAACCGCATCTCCTTCAATTCCTCGGTGCGCCTGAAATCTTCCATGTCATACTTGATCAGGGTCGTCGACAGGTCGGCGCCGGGCGGGATCTCGAAGTCGCGGTAGGGCTGGGAGTTGAGCGGGACGATGAGTTCCTCGGTGAAGGTCTGCCCGTGCCAGCCCATCGTCACCTTGACCTTGGCGTGGCTGCGGTTGGGCGCGACGAGGAAGCCGTCCGTGGCGCGGATGATACCCCAGAAGGAAGAATCGGGGAGCACGTCGCGGAACTCGTACTTGAACTTCAGTTTCTCGCAGATGTTCCCCGTCTTGGTGCCGTCGATGTCGCGGAAGAACAGGTTCTCGTAGGCGTAGAGCTGGTCGGCGTTCGGGACGCCGTTATAGCCCTCGCTGGGCGTGAACAGGTCGAAGCCGGCGGACAGGTCGTCGCTGAATTCGAAGAACGGGCCCTCGTCCGGCAGGACGGTCTTGAACTGGTTCTCGGCCTCCTCGTCCACGACGGTAAGCGAGAGGTCCACGCGGCTCTCGGCGAATTTGAGGCGCTTCTTGGAGCCGCGTTCCGGGATGTAATCATGTTCTTCGGTGCTGTCGAACTCCACCAGGAAGGCCTTGAGCGCGCGCAAGCGGATGTACAGTCCCAGGAAGATGCGGTAAACGTCGAAGCTGCCCGTGAGCGGCTTGCGTCCCTCGAGCGATACGGTGACCGTGCACGGGAAGATCTGGGCGGTACCGGCGGGTTCGTCCTCCGCCTCGCCGCATTCGGTCATGACGATGCGGAAGATCTGCGGGTTCTCGTCGCTCTGCTCGATCTCGGCGCTGAACTTTTTGTCCCCGCCGTTGGTGATGGTGAACTCGATGTCCGTCGGCTCATGGGCCGCGCCGGTGAGCTCGAATTCCATATAGAGTTCTTTGCCCTGGCCGGCGGCGAAAGAGAGGCATTCGCCGATCTCGAGCCCCGGCGGGTCCTCGACCCGGAAGACGACGTTGTTGTTGAACCGGGCGCCGATTCCGGCAAAGGAGAAGGTGACGGTGGCCGTCCCGGGGTTCTCGCCGGCGTCGTTGCGGAAGGCGGTCACCTTGCCGATCTTATAGCGTCCGCGCATCAGCGTTTCGCCGACGTTGGCATTCTTCGAGCCGTGGATGACGATCTGGGCGCTGAGGTCCGGCCGCTCGATTTCCTGCCCGTCCCAGCGGATCTCCAGGATGCGGGCGCCGACTTCGACCGGCGGGTCGTCCAGGACCAGCGCGTCGCCGAAGTCCTTGCAGATGATCATCTTGAAGGTACTTCCTTCATCCTCGCCCGGCTCTTCCTCTTCTTCGCCATCGTCCGGCTCGCCGCTCTCCTCGCGTTCTTTCTTCCGGAGGAGCCGGGACACTCCCCAGGCGACAATCACCGCGGGCGGGATCGCGAAAACCTCCCAGGGGATCTTCGTGCCTCTGTCTTCTCCCGCTTCGGGGTCCGCTTCTATCGTCGTTTCAATCGTCTCCAGGCTGTCGCTGCTGATCAATCCGTGGAGTGTGGCCATCCCTTGCTCGGAAATCATGCAGAAGACGAAGTCCATCTCTTTCGGGTCAAAGACGATGGAGGCACCACGCTCCCTGTTGACCACCTTGACGATGCGCAGGCGGCCTTCATCCGCTTTCTTGGCGGCAACGAGCGTTACCATGCCGTTGCTTTCCGCGCGTATGGTCTGTCCCGGCTTGACGGTCAGGATGGCCCCGCGCGAATACTCTGCTACCGCATGTTCCAGATAGAGTATGGAAGAGAATTCTTTGTCATTGAGGTTTCCCGCTTCGGACCAGTCCATATTCCCGTCGATATCCGCATGCCACATCTTCCTCCACCAGGGCTCCGCTTCCTTCGGGGTGGGATCTTTTTTCATGTCATATACCTTGACAAGCTGGACCCCGTCGATGGTGTAGGTGAGGAAGGCGTCTGTCGTCCTGTGCTCGATTTCCTTGGTTCCCTCGTGCCAGCGGCCGTCGGGCCCCCGCACCCAGTCGAGCTGGGTCGTCGTGGACGTCCCCGCCCAGCTGTACTGGATGGATCCGGAGTATGAGACGCCCCGGGCGGACAGCCCGGAGAGCAGGAGAAGGATCGGGAGCAGGAGCCGTTTCATATCGTCCGTTTTTTTGTTTACAATGCCGCGTTGACGTCTTTCACCGCTTCGGCGCATTCCTCGACCACGGATTCCAGGGTTGCGCCGAACTTGTTCTCGAGCGCGGCCCGGGCCTGTTCCAGCGTGATGGACTTAACGCCCGGGGGCGGGGGATTTCCGAGGCCCTCGAGTATGCGGATCTTGGCCATCAGCTTGGTATAGTCCAGACTGGCGCCTTTCTTGACGGCCGCCTCGATGCGGGGGATCAGGATGCGGTTGAACTGCTTGACGTTCTGGCGGACGCCTTCTTCGATCAGGGCCTC
>CAMVGM010000049.1 GCA_947167015.1 uncultured Bacteroidales bacterium | reverse complement strand
CTGCTCAGCCTGGGCGCCATCGACTTCGGCATCCTGGTGGACGGCGCCATCGTGATGATGGAGACCGTCCTGAAACTGCGGGAAGAAGACACATCCGTGCCGCTGCGGTACGGGACCGTGATCCCGTCCGTGAAGGAAGTGGCGCGGCCGATCTTCTTCTCCACCATCATCATCATCATGGCCTACCTGCCGCTCTTCACCTTCGAGCGCATCGAGAAGAAGCTCTTCACGCCCATGGCCTACACCGTGGGATACGCCCTGCTGGGCGCCCTGTGCGTGGCCCTGATCCTGATCCCCGGCCTGTCCTTCGCCATCTACCGGAAGCCAGGCAAGGTGTTCCGTAACAAGATCATCGAACGCCTGACCGTCCGTTACAAAGAACTCACTTCCAAGCTATTGCATAAGCCCAACGCCGTGTTCGTGACCATGGGCGTCATCCTGGCGGCCGTGGTCGTGATGATGATCACGGTGGGCAAGGACTTCCTGCCCAACCTGGACGAAGGCGGCATCTGGATCCAGGCGCAGACCCCGCCGGGCATCTCGCTGGAGAAGTCCTCCGCCATGGCGGACGAACTCCGGAACACCCTCAAGAACGAGTTCGAAGAGGTGACCTACGTCACCACCCAAGTGGGCCGCGACGACGCCGGCTCCGAGGAATTCACCTCCTCCCACATCGAGGTCTGCGTGGGCCTGAAGCCCTATTCGCAGTGGAAGTTCGGCAAGACCAAAGACGACCTGGTGGCCGAGATGTCCGAGCGCATCGCCCGCATGCCGGGCTACCGCGTGGGCTTCTCGCAGCCCATCATCGACATGGTGATGGACCAGATCGCCGGCACCCACAGCGACCTGGCCATGAAAGTGTACGGCGACGACCTCACGGAAGCCCGCCGCATCGCAGAAGAGGTGGAGCGGGTCATTTCCGGCATCCAGGGTGCCGAAGACGTGATCATCGACCAGGAACCGCCGCTCCCGCAGCTCAAGATCACCGTGGACCGCGACAAGGTGGCCTACTACGGCATCAACGTCTCGGATGTCTCCAACCTGATCGAGACGGCGGTCGGCGGGCGGGCCGTGTCGCAGGTCTTCATCGGCAGCAAGGTCTATGACGTGATCTGCCGCTTCAAGGAAGAGGCCCGCGACACGCCGGAGAAGATCGCTGCGCTGCCCCTGGTGACGGCCGACGGCACCCGCATCCCCCTCTCGGCCGTGGCCGAGGTGAACACCGCGCTCGGCGCCAGTTCCATCGTCCGGGAAATGGGCCGGCGGCATCTCACCGTCCGCGTGAACCTCCGCGGCAAGGACCTCACGACCTTCCTGCACGAGGCGGACGAGAAGATCGCCCGGGAGGTCAGCTACGACCACACCGCGTTCTCGCTCAAGTGGGACGGCCAGTTCGAGAACCAGAACCGCGCCTACTCGCGGCTCGCGGTCATCATCCCCTTCGTGCTCGCCCTGATGTTCCTGCTGCTGTTCTGGGCCTTCGGCAATTCCCGGCAGGCCGCCCTGCTCGTCTCCCTGCTGCCGCTCGCCCTGTTCGGCGGTCTGCTCGCGCTCAACGTCCGCGGCATGACCTTCAACGTCTCTTCGGCCGTCGGCTTCATCGCCCTGTTCGGCCTCACCATCCAGAACGGCGTCATCATGGTCTCGCACATCAACGGCCTCCGCAAGAAAGGCGCGCCGCTCGGCAAGGCCGTGGTCGAAGGCGCCTCGCACCGGCTCCGTCCGGTGCTGATGACCGCCACCGTGGCGGTGCTCGGCCTGCTGCCGGCATCGCTCGCCACGGGCGTGGGCTCCGACGTCCAGCGCCCCCTGGCCACCGTCATCGTGTACGGCCTGCTGTTCTCCACCATCATCACCCTGTTCATCCTGCCGACGCTCTACTACCTGATGGAAAGCCGGCTGGAGGCAAAACCCAAGAAAGACGATGAAGAAGATGATTAGCCTGCTGGTCTGCGTCCTCCCGGTGTTGGCCGCAGCCCAGGATTTCGATACCTTCCTGTCCGCCGTCGAGCGCTACAACTCGGGCTACTTGGCGGAAAAATACAACGTGGACATCGCCGAGGCGAACGCCGAGGCCGCCCGGGTGTTCAACGACCCCGAGCTCTCCGTGGAATACGGCGACAACCAGGACCGGAAACTCATGATGGGCCGCAACCTCGACGTCGGCCTGTCCTACAACTTCAGCCTGGCCAACGTGCGCAAGGCCAGGATCTCCGTCGCGCAGAGCGAAGAAGCGGTCACCCGCGCCCTGGTGGCGGACTACTTCCGCAACCTGCGTTACGAAGCCATGGCCGCCTGGGCCGCCGCATGGGAAGCCCGGGAACTCCTTTCCCTGCGGGAATCCACCGCCAAGAGCATGGCATCGATCGCCTCCTCCGACAGCCTCCGGGCGGCAGTGGGGGAGATCGGCACGGTGGATGCCCGGCAGTCCGCGGTCGAAGCCCGCACCCTGCGGGGCGAGATGCTCATGGCGCAGGCCGACTACAAGAACGCCCTCACCGCCCTCTCGGTGCTCGCGGGCGGCATGACCTTCCGGGACATCGACGCCGCCGGGCTCGCCGTCCCGACGATGGACCTGCCCCCCGAACTCCTCGCCGACCTGGCGATGGACCGGCGGGCCGACCTGAAAGCCGCCCTGCTGTCCAAAACCCTCTCCGAGAAGAACCTGGCCCTGGCCAAGGCGGAACTCGGCCCCGAGATCGGCCTCAACCTCGGCTACTCCTACAACACGGAAGTCCGCAACGAAATCGCCCCCGCCCCGCAGTTCAACGGCGTGACCGTGGGCCTGTCCATCCCCCTGAAATTCTCCTCCGCCAACAAGGGAACCCGGCGGGCGGCCGAGAAGGCCGTGCTGCAGGCCGATGCCGCCTACGAAGAGGCCTGCCGGCAGATCGGGGCCGAAGTCCGCATGGCCTGGGCCTCGTACCAGGCCGCGCTCGAAACGGCGCAGGCCTGCTCGGACGCGATGCTCCAGGACGCCGCCGACATACTCGAAAGCCGCCGCCAGGCCTATCTGCAAGGGGATTCCTCACTGCTGGACTACCTGCTGGCGGTACGGGTGTACAACGACACCTCCGAGTCGTGCATCGGGGCGAAGTCGGCCCTGTTCACCGCCTGGGCGGAACTGCTCCGCGCCGTCGGGAGCGCCAGCCTCGCGGAATGATTTGAAAACTTTCTGATATTTTTTGATTGTATCGCTTGCGATATAAAATTATTGTCGTATATTTGCATCGTGAACGATATAAATAATCAAAAAATATAAGAACATGTCACGCATTTACGACCTCAAAGCAGTTTCGAACAAAGGCGCCGAAGTGGACTTCGCGCAGTTCGAAGGAAAAGTTCTCCTGATCGTCAACACCGCCTCCAAGTGCGGCTTCACCCCCCAGTACGACGGCCTTGAGGCCCTCTACCAGAAGTATAAGGACAAGGGGCTGGTCATCCTCGGCTTCCCCTGCGACCAGTTCGCCCACCAGGAGCCCGGCTCCGACGAGCAGATCGCCGAGTTCTGCCGCCTCAACCACGGCGTCACCTTCCCGCTGATGAAGAAGGTGGACGTGAACGGTCCGGCCGAGGACGCCGTCTTCACCTGGCTGAAGGCCGCCGCCCCCGCCGAGGAGTACAAGGGACTCAAGGCCAAGGCCACCCAGAAGCTGCTCAAGGGCCTCAGCAAGAGCGTCGAGAAGGACAGCGACATCCTCTGGAACTTCACCAAGTTCCTGGTCAGCCGCGACGGCAGCGTCGTCAAGCGCTTCGCCCCGGTCGCCGAGCCGGAATCCTTCGAGAAGGACATCGAGGAAATGCTGTAATGGACGGGTGTTTCTCGTTGGATAACCAGCTCTGTTTCAGGCTCTACACCGCTTCGCGCCTGATCACGCAGGCCTACCATCCGCTGCTGTCGGAATACGGGCTCACCTATCCGCAGTACCTGGTCCTGCTGGTCCTGTGGGAACAGGATGCGCAGCCGGTGAACGACATCGCCAAACGGCTGATGCTGGAGACCAACACGGTCACGCCGCTCCTCAAACGGATGGAAGCCGAAGGCATCCTGACCCGCACCCGCGGCAGCCAGGATGCCCGGCAGATCATCGTAGCGCTCACCCCGAAAGGCCGCTCGCTGCAGGAGCGGCTCGCGGAGGTGCCCGAAACCATCGGAAACTCCGTCCTCTGCAAGCGCATCACGCCGGAGACCATACCCGACCTGTTCGCCATGCTGGACGACATCATCAATCAGTTGCATCCATGTATCTGAAAGCGTTTTCGATCCTCACGACGGTGCTCGCCCTGACGGCAGGCACCGTTTCCGCACAGGAGAAAACCCCCTATCAAACTGAGCGCGAAGCACTTATCGAGGAGAACTTCTTCACGCTCGTCGAGATGTGCTCGCTCCTCGACCAGATGAACCTCGCCGGCGACCTGGCCTACGGCGACAACCTCATCGAGGGGCACACGGGCCTGCGCACGGCCCTGCTGGAGAACCTCTTCTTCGACTACTGCAACGTCAGCGATTCCCTGAAGACGGTCGAGAATTTCCGCATCACGACGTTCGTCCGGCGGAACACGTTCACCTTCAGCTCCCGCCCCGAATGGGACGCGCTGGGGCGGATCTACACCGAGCGCCGCACGCGGATCGAGCGGCTCGGCAACCCGCCGGCGCTGCCCCTGCACCTCCCCCGCAGCCCGCTCGCCCCGGACACGCCCCTCCCGCGGCGGAACAAACTCGCCCCGCCCCATCGGGAAATCATCCCGCGCTAGTTACTCGCTGTAATTGTGATCGATGACGATGGCCACCTGCAAGTCGGGGACCAGCGCCTGGAGTTCCTCCGTCAGCGTGCGGACCAGGGCGGCATCGTCGTGGCAGGAGAGGTCCGGCACCACGTCCACGGAGAACATCTTCTCCTTTTCTGAATAGTAGAACGCGTGCACCTGCACCAGTTCCTTGTGGGCGGCCAGGGCCTTCAGCACCTTGTCCTGCAGGGCGGCGCCCGGGTTGTCGCCCGTGGCCACGGCATAAATGCCGACGGTCAGGATGATCCCGTGCCGCTCGAACATCAACTCCGCGATCTTGCGGGTGAGGCCGTGGATCTCGTGGGCCGTCATAGTGTCGGGCACACTGATGTGCAGAGAGCCGATCATCACGTCGGGGCCGTAGTTGTGCAAGATGATGTCGAAGACGCCGCGTACCCCGTTGATTTCCAGCAGTTCGCGCTTGATTTCCCGGATGAGGTCCGGCGACACCCTTGCCCCCAACAGTTCGTTCACGGGCGAGGCCAGCATCTCGATGCCCGCCTTGATGATGACCACCGAGATGAGCGCGCCGAGGATCCCGTCCAGCGAGAAGCCCCAGATGAGCATGATGCCGGCCGACACGAGCGTGGCCGTGGTGATGATGGCGTCGAACAGGGCGTCCGAGCCGGAGGCCGTGAGCGCGTCGCTCTTGAGCTGCTTGCCTTTTTTCTTTACATAGAAGCCGAGGACCAGTTTGACCGCGATGGCCACGATGATGACGACCAGGGTCGCCGTGGTATAGACCGGCTCCGTGGGATTGAAGATCTTCTTGACGGACTCGATGAGCGAGGTGATGCCCGCGGACAGGACGATGACCGCGATGATGATGGCGCTGAAGTACTCGATGCGGCCGAAACCGAAGGGGTGCGCCCGGTCGGCGGGCCGCTGGGAGAGTTTCGTGCCGATGATGGTGATGACGCTCGAAAGGGCGTCGCTGAGGTTGTTCACGGCGTCCATCACGATGGCCACGCTGCTTGCAATGAGGCCGACCACCGCCTTGAATGCCGCCAGCAGCACATTGGCGATAATTCCGATAACGCTTGTCCGTATGATCTGAGAACTGCGGTCCATGATGTTGTTGGGCTTTTTATCCACCACAAAAATACACAAATCCCCCCGCCCCGCCAAATCCCACCCTGTCATCCTGAGCCTGCCCTCGGACCCTGGGCCAGCCGGTGCCGCTCGCTGGCGGCTTGCCCCGCGGACCTTCCGCTTCGCTCCATCCCTCCCACCGCTCCGCGGCGGGCCCCTCCCGCTCATAAGCCGCGGGCGGCTACGGTCCGCGTGGGCAACCGCCAGCCTCACGGCGCCAGGCCAGCCCTTACTCCAGACCTTTGTCCCGAAAAACATGCCATTTCCGGGACAACCCCCGGGCAACAAGCGGCCGGGGAGGAGGCCTACCCCCGGTCCCGGCGGCGGAGGATGCCCACGTAGATGAGCAGGACGATATTCATCATCAAAGAATACAAGATGGCCGGGATGGCCATCTCCTCATTGGCGAAAATGAACGGGCTGGACGCGATGGCGATGGCCTGGGCGGCATTCTGCATCCCCACCTCGATCACAACGGTCCTCCGCTGCCGGCCATCGGTCCGCACCAGCCGCGACAGCAGCGAAGAACAGCCAATGGCCACCAGGATCAGCGCCGTCACGCACAGCCCCAGCACGCCGATATTCTCCAGGATGGTCCGATGATGCTGGATATAGAACACGGTGATGAGCACCAGCAGCAGCGGGAACGCCAACTTGCCGAGCACCCGGTCCGTCTTCTCCGCCACCTTCGGCCACGCATAATGCAGCCCGATCCCGAGCAAGACCGGCAGCAGCATCAGCACCAGATTCTGCTTGATCAGATTCCCCACCGGCAGGCTGATCCCCACGCTCTCCCCGACCAGATTCGTCGCCCAGCTCATCACCAGCGGGATCGTAAACAACGTGATCACGCTGCTCAGCGCGGTGAGCGTCACCGACAGCGCCACGTCCCCGCCCGCCAGCTTCGAAAACACATTGGACGAACTGCCGCCCGGGCAGCAGGCGATCAGCACGAGCCCGATGAAAAACACCGGCGGAAGACGGAATGCGGACGCCAGCCCCAGCGCGATCAACGGAAGCAGGACCAGCTGCCCCACCAGGGCGACCACGATGGGCCAGGGCGAGCGGAACACCTTCCCGAAGTCCTCGAACTTGAGGGAGAGCCCCAGGTCGAACATCAGGAGAGTCAGAATCGGAAGAACAATCCAGATAGCCATCACAAAAGATAATCTGCCGCAAAGATAGCCCCTATCGGGGAGATTTGCCACGAGTATTTTCGTATCTTTGTACAACCAACACGCTAATAACCCGACTATGAGCTCATTCAAAGACCTTCGGATCGTAGATAATTTCTATCAGACCAGCGCCTTCTTCCCGATGCCGACGCTGCTCATCTCCACCCTCGACGAAGAAGGCAACACCACCCTGGGCGCCTACTCCCTCTGCTTCCCCTACTACATCGCCGGCAAGGACTACTACGCGATGCTCCTCGAATGCCGCAACAGCTCCAACACCGCCCAGAACCTCCTCCGGACGGGAAAATGCGCCATCAACTTCCTCGAAGACAGCCCCCGCGACTTCAAATCCATCGTCGCCCTCGGATTCCCCGGCGAAACCTCCAAAGAAAAGATGGCCAAATGCCCCTTCGAACTGGAGCCCGGGCAGGCCGGCGGCACCCGCCCGCTCGTCGTAAAGAAAGCCTTCCAGGTCTTCGAATGCAGCTGGGACGACACCCTGGAGAACGCCTTCGAGGACCGCGCCAAGATCGGCCAGCTGGAAGGCGTGGGCGGCCCCTACCGGAACTTCAACGGCATCACCTCCAAATTCGGCTGCCACTTCATCCTGCGCATCGACAAGATCCTGATGAAGGAGAAATACCACGCCGCCATCATCAACGGCGTCAAAGCCGGCGCCTTCCCGCGCGTGCCCGTGGACTATGGCTACCGCGACAGCACCAACTTCTGGTACACGCAGTTCCGCCGCCCCCGCAAAGAACCCATCCCCGCCGGAAAAGAAGCGAACCTGGACAGCGTGATCTTCGCGGCGAACCGCATCGACGACAAGATCAAGTTCACCGACGAAGCCTGCAAGATGTGCGTGAAGATCCCCCGAGTCTTCCTGAAAGCGGCTCTCACGCAGATGGTGGACTACGCCCGCGAGCAGGGATGGACCCTGATTGACGTCAAGGAGATGCAGGAGATCCGCGACAAGCGCGCCAAAGAGAAAAAGCAGGGCCGATAGTCGCCCGGGCCTGCCGCCGGGAGCGCTAGGGGCCCGTTTTGCTCCCGGCGAAGCCTTTTTCCTGCCGCCGGGAGCGCTGGAGGGCTATTTTGCTCCCGGCGGCGGAAAGATTTACGCCGGGGCAGGAAGCGCGAACGGGGTATATGGGTAATAATGCCGGAAGACAAAGAAGAAGCCATCGAGTTCCCGCTGCACCGCCAGGCCCCGCACGACACTTTCCAGTACGGGAGAGGGACTAGACCCGTCCTCCAGCAGACGAACCGTTTTCCGGCTGACTCCAAGCAGGCGGCTCTTATAGAAAACACCGCCCGGGAGCGCCTTTAGCAAATCCGCAGTGGATTGTCTATCAACCCGTTGACCCGCCAGGGACAACTCCGCCGGAGTATAAGTTCTATGCAGCCGACAATACGCCACGGCCGAGAAAACCAAAACCGCCAAGAGAAACGCTGCAAGGATCCAAAGCACCTTTGGGGCCTTTGGCCTATGATGGATCCGGAATTTCCGCCAAGAAACCGTCCCCGTTTTGCAGCTCGGGCACACGATCTCCTCAAGGTCACCGTCATCAATAATCGCCTCAACCCGCTTGGAGTGAACCGGATGCTTGCACGCCGGGTTATCGCAACTGCCGACCAAATATATCTTCTGCTTCATAGGACGTCAATAGATGCATTCGGTTGACAGCCGGGCATAATACCCCTTTCCGTTATCGACGTCCGCCTCCAGGCGAATCATATCCGGTCGCAAGGGGCGCTCATCTTCATAGGAGACATCAATCCGGACCTCCAGGAACCAATCCTCATCCGCGGATTTTTCCAGATCGTGCAGGCAACTTGCCAGGAACACCTCCTGATAACGGTACCAGCACTCATTGAGTTGCCAAGGCATCGGCACGATATTGATTCCGCGCTCGTGGGGACCGCGGAGAGACGCCGCGATGACGTGCCCGGCCTGGTCTCCATCCTCCGCCCCTTTCCCGAGCGGCTGTGTCGGGCGGTCGCCATGAAGGACCGACCAGGTCTTGTTGTATGACACCCGGAAGCGGTACGGGCGCCCCAGATCATCGGTGCGGATAACGAAATGTCCGTCAATGATATACGTAGCATTCCCCACCAGGGTCTCATTGTTCAGCAACTCATTCAGCGCCCCGGCGTCCGGGCGGCTACCGCTGGAGGCAGTCACCCGGTTCCGGCCAAGGTCGAACGTCGCTTGCGTGTTGGGATAGGTCCGGCTCCATACGGAGATGGTATCGGACGCATCGTCGGTCTTCATCTCGATATCGAAGTCCGGAGTCCCCGCCAGCCGCTCCTTCATCGCGGCGACATAGGATAGAACATCAGCCTTATTCATCTTTCCGCAAGTTTTCAATGGCATCAAAAATCCGGTCGATACTCTTGTTGAGAAAGTTTCCGAGCTCTTCGCCGACGGCGGTGAAAACAAGCTCCAGGGGTCCGAGGGGAGAAGGTGTCCCCATGTTTTCTATAATCTGCTTCATAATGCTTACTTGATCAGTTTCTGGCCCATCTCTCTGAGGGCATGGTTCTTTAAAACGGTTCCTGCGGTAATAAGAATCACGGCTACGCCGAGTTTGACGATAACTACTTTATTCATAATACGCTAATTTTGGTTATTAAAAGAAAATCGTGGCATCTCGCAAGAGTCGCGGGATATCCCACCAGGGTACCGGAACGAACATCTTGACGTTAAACAGACCGACGCTCTTGCGACGTGCAAAGCCTCTCCTTGAGAGGACTTTGTTGATGGAAAGATTTGATTTTTTCATTTTAATATGAACTTTTAAAAGTATTTCAAAAAAAACACTGCAATTCATTTCTGAATCACAGTGCAAAGTAAAAGAGCGCCCTTCAGGAGCGAAGATAGACGTAAACTTTTAAAAGCGCAATTTCTTGATTATCAACTGATTATTTTTCAACTATCCTAAAATCCTATCCAAATACTGTTTGGCCCACGCCTTGTGCTCATCACCTTTTTTTACGCTCGTTTGCACATAAGACTGCCGGATATTCTCCATCGGCTCACCCTTCTCCGAGAGGAAGTTGTCCGGGATGTAACGCCAAGGAACCGTTTCATTGTTCTTGCGAACCCCCATCCGTTCGGTCAGTTCCGCAAACAAGAAACCGGCCTGTACGTTTCTGATCCGATAAAAGCGCCAGCATTTCTCATAATTCATGTCTTCAATCAAGCCTTGTTTCCTGTTCCTTCCTTCTTTCACGGCCATACGTATGAACCGCTTGAAAACGGCCTTTGCCTTAGCGGCGTCAAACATTAACTGCTTGCTTTCGTGGTCCAGCACGGAGAGCGCATCATCAAATGCATCTTGGGTGCATCTGGTCCGGACATCGACGCTCTTCGGAACGACCCTTTTCGTCTCGGGCACGATGCCATCGACCAGGTAACGCTTATACACGTTAAAGATCAACCGCACCGCCAACGCGGCAACATCAACGACATCCTCGTCTTCATAAAGGCTCAACCAAAACGGCCAGTATGTCCTGTTGTTGGCATTGTTGGTCTTTTGGAAACGCCCGGAGAACTCTTTATCTACAAACGTATTGTTCAATACATTGCAGGTCTCGCCGAACAAGACGTCATCCCACTCGGATTGCAAACGGGCAATCTGTTCTTCCTGGTCACCACCCTTGATCAAACCGCGGCAGCCGTAATAGATACCATAAGCGACATCCTCCAGGTCAAACTCGATCAAGAATTCGTACGCCCGGTTGCCATCCTTGCTCAACAGTTCGGTATGACCCTCCGCATCACATATCAACTTGTACATGATGTGATGCCCCGCTTTAACGCCGTTAAAACTATTGTCCTCCACAAACGTCTTGAGGCCGTCGAGTTTTCGAATCCGCTGAAGGTACTTGTCCTTATAAGACGTTTTCAGATTCGTGAGCAGACGCTCTTCCAACTCGACATTCCGATTGGGAACAGACTCGTGCAGATCCAATTCCATACTATTATTCCGATTATTTACCCCAACACCACGTCCAGCACCATCATCAGGGCGAAGCCGAGGGCGAATCCGACGGTGCCGATGTTGGAGTGCTCGCCCTGGGAGTACTCCGGAACCAGCTCTTCCACAACCACATAGAGCATCGCCCCCGCGGCGAAGGCGAGCATATAGGGCATGATGCCCAGGATGGAGGTAGCCAGCAGCAGCACCAGCACGCCGCCGACCGGCTCCACGACCCCGCTCAGCGCACCGATCCCGAACGCCCGCAGGCGCGAATTCCCCTCCGCCCGGAGCGGCATCGAGATGATTGCCCCCTCCGGCACGTTCTGGATGGCGATTCCCAGCGACAGCGCCAGGGCGCCCGCCATGTTGAAATCGGCCGTCAGGGCACCGGCGATGGCCACGCCCACGGCCATCCCCTCCGGGAAATTATGGATGGTGACGGCCAGGGCCAGCTTCGCAGTGCGCGACAGGCGGCTCCGGGGGCCCTCCGCCTCGCCGCTCACGTGGATGTGCGGGGTCACGTAGTCGATGAGCAGCAGGAAGGCGAACCCCGCCAGCAGGCCGATGGTAGGCGGAACCTCCGCGGCCGCCCCTTCGCCCATCCCGATCGCCGGGATGATCAGCGACCACACCGACGCGGCCACCATCACGCCGGACGCGAAGCCCAGCAGGACCTTCTGGAGGAGCGGCGGCATCTCCCGCCGCATGAAAAACACGAACGCCGACCCCAGGGCGGTCCCCAGGAACGGAATCAGCAGGGCTATGAAAACTGGGCTATTCATTTCTCAAGCAAAGATACAGAGTTTCTTTGAAGTTCATATAAGCCACAGCGCCCGTATTATGGAAGGTGATTCCGTCGATATCATCTGCTGTAGTTCTTTCTTCAAAACTCTGGCAGAAAAACTAAAGAAGTTTATCTTTTTATAGAAAGGTCCCCGATAAATCATTGATTTAAATCGTGTTATCAAATTCTTAAAGAAGAAAAACACTATTAACACTAACGAAAAAACTGGTGGGTGGCAAATTGGGGATATTTACAAATAATCGCCTTCTGGAGGCGTATAATTGTATATCTCTCCCGTGATCTCCCCATATAGAGCTAATTTGAGGGGGTGTTTTACAAATAGAATGCTGTAGAACGGCGTTCTTCTGTAAATCTGTTTTCGAAATGGGGTTTGTCATTTCTTCTTGGGCCTTAGTATAGGTCTGTTTTTTTGTTTAAATACGATATTTTACATTATTTGACGCCTTTTGAATGCGATAATTTTGTTTAGGACACCCGTTTTCCCCGAGGTTGAGGAATAAAAGCTTTTTACTAATTTTGTATCATTCATCGATAACCATGCAGCGGTATTACTATAGCGAGACGTTCTCCACCTTCCTCACCCAAAAGAGTGAGTACGTCTTGGGCTGCATGGACAAGATGAACGAATTTGACCTGACCCTGGAACAGCGTGGCGCCTGGATTGAGGAGATAACACTCATGAAGAGCGTGATTTCCGCGCTGAACTGTGACGGCCAAATCTTATTCGAATACACCATCCCGCGACTTGGGAAACGCGTCGATGTGGTCCTCCTCGTAAAAGGCATCATCTTCACCATCGAATTCAAGGTTGGCGCAGACGCATTCCTGGTCAATGACAAAGAACAAGTCTGGGATTACGCGCTGGATTTGAAGAACTTCCACGAAGAAAGCCGCAGCCGCATCATCGTCCCGATTCTGGTTGCCACGGAGGCCCCAGAGAAGGATTGCTCCTTGGGCATGCTCCCCTTCAGCTACTACGACGACCAGGTCTATTACCCCTTGATGAGCAACGCCGGCACGCTGCTTCCGATCATCAATAAAGTCTTAGCAGAAACGGCCCCGCAAGCGGCTTTAGACGCACACGAATGGACGGTCAGCCGATATAGCCCCACGCCCACCATCATCCAAGCGGCCTCCGCCCTCTACATGAACCACAGCGTAGAGGACATCACCAAACACGAAGCCGACAAAGCCGGCATCGACAGCTGCACAGCCTTCATCCTGGACATCATCAAAAAGTCCAAACAGAACCACCAGAAGAGCATTTGCTTCGTTACCGGCGTCCCCGGCGCGGGCAAGACGCTGGTCGGACTGAATGTAGCCATTCAGCAAGAAGAAGGCGACCTCGCCGTGTACCTCTCCGGCAACGGCCCGCTCGTGAAAGTCCTCACGGAAGCGCTGGCGCGGGACAAGGTAAAGAAAGAGAAAGCCCGGAATCGGAAATGCACCAAGACCGAAGCCGAGCGGCAAGTCAGCCGATTCATCCAGCTCATTCCCCGTTACCGGGACAATATGCTCGGAAAGCTGAAAGTGCCCTTCCGAAACGGCCAGATTGAATTAGACCCCCTTAAGGTGTCAAAGGCCGCAGGGAAGAGTGCGGCCGAAGTGGAAAACGTGGCCATTTACGACGAAGCACAACGGATGTGGGACATGCGCCATTTGAGGGCTTGGCTTGCCCGTAAGAAGGGTGTGAACGATTTCCCGATGTCGGAAGGAGAATTCCTGATCTGGTCGCTGGACCAGCACAAAGACTGGGCAACCATCGTCTGCCTGGTGGGTGGCGGCCAAGAAATCAACTCCGGCGAAGGCGGCATCGGCCTATGGATCGACGCCCTGAACCAGCAATTCCCGGATTGGCAGATTTACATCTCTAACCAATTGACAGAGAAGGAGTATGCTGAAGGGAACGTCAGCGCTTTTCTGGCACAAAACCCCAACGTTCACCTGCAGCCGGACCTGCACCTGGCCGTGTCGCAACGCTCGTATCGAGCCGAGACGCTCTCCCTCTTTGTCCATCAATTGCTGGACCTGGACGTCCCCGCCGCTCGCGCAACCTTGGCCGAGTTCCAAGAAAGATACCCCATCGTCCTCACACGAGATTTGGCCAAGGCGAAAGACTGGCTGCGAAGCCACGCTCGAGGGTCCGAACGCTACGGGATGCTGGTGTCTTCCAAAGCATTCAGATTAAAACCCTTAGCCATCGACATACGCTCTCAGGCCGACATCGTTCCGTGGTTCCTCAACCCGATTACCGACATCCGCTCCTCCCTCTTCCTGGAGGATGTCGCCACCGAGTTTGACATCCAGGGCCTGGAACTGGATTGGACCTGCCTTGTGTGGGACGGAGACTTCCGCTACGACCCGGTTCATCACGGCTGGCAGCACTTCAATTTCCGGTCTGACCGCTGGCAAAATATCAACATCGCAGAAGGCAGAGCGTACCAGCTCAACGCCTATCGCGTTCTCCTGACCCGCGCCCGCCAAGGGATGGTCATCTGTATTCCGGAAGGCAATCCGGCAGACGCCACGCGCCTCCCGGAGTTCTACGATCCGACCTACGAGTATTTCAAGGGGTTGGGGTTGAGAGAGCTATAATTTAGTTTTTCTCGATTACATAGCAAGTGATAATCTCTCCCTTCGAGGGAGGTTTTCTTTTTATTCGTATTATCAACAGAAGCAACGGCTCTTGCTATATGCTTTATTATCAAATTGTTATCAACCCTTACACAGAAACCAAGCAACCCTCATAAGATAATCCAGTAAAAATCATTAACTTTGTTTGATTAAGCAAAGCAACACACAAAACTACAATATCTTATGGCCAAGAAAAACACGGCCGACGTTGGGTTTGAAAAACAAATCTGGAACGCGGCAGACGTTTTAAGGGGTAGTATGGATGCATCAGAGTACAAACACGTTGTGCTCGGACTCATCTTTCTCAAGTATATATCCGACCGTTTTGAGCAGCGCCACGCTGAACTCGTTGCCGAAGGCTACGGCATGGAAGAAGACAAAGACGAATACACCAGCGTCAATATCTTCTGGGTTCCAGCCAAAGCCCGCTGGGAAGAAATCGCAGCTGCGGCCCACACCCCGGAGATTGGACTTGTTATTGATGAGGCGATGCGTATGATTGAGAGCGAAAACCTCAAGCTCAAAGGCATCCTCCCCAAGAATTTCGCACGTCCGGAACTAGACAAACAACGCCTGGGCGACGTCGTGGATCTCTTCACAAACATAAACATGAAGGAACACGGCGACAGCAAGGACATTTTGGGACGCACTTACGAATACTGCCTCTCAATGTTTGCCTCTCAGGAAGGAAAGAACGCTGGCGAATTCTACACACCAGCATGTATTGTACGCACTCTTGTTGAGGTTCTGAAGCCCTATCACGGTCGCGTATTTGACCCGGCCTGCGGTTCGGGAGGTATGTTTGTGCAGTCTGCCAAATTCATTGAGCGTCACCAGGGTAGAATAGCCGATATATCCGTCTATGGTCAGGAGAGCAACCCCACCACGTGGAAGATGGCGCAGATGAACCTGGCTATTCGTGGAATTGATGCAGACCTGGGCAAGGCTAATGCAGACTCTTTCCTCAACGACCAGCACTCAACGCTGAAGGCCGATTTCGTGATGGCCAATCCGCCCTTCAATATGAGCGACTGGGGCGCCGACAAACTCCAGGATGATGTTCGCTGGAAATACGGCATCCCTCCGGCAGGAAACGCCAACTTCGCATGGCTGCAGCACATGATTCACCACCTGTCACCTGTTGGCAAGATAGGTATGGTATTGGCCAATGGATCTCTCTCTTCACAAAGTGGAGGTGAAGGAACCATCCGTGAAAACATCCTGAAAGCAGACCTCGTGGAATGCATCGTGGCGCTGCCTGGCCAGCTCTTCTATTCCACCGGCATCCCTGTTTCTCTCTGGTTCCTCAACCGTAACAAGAAACAACCCGGTAAGACCCTCTTCATTGATGCCCGCAACCTGGGCACCATGGT
>CAMVGM010000048.1 GCA_947167015.1 uncultured Bacteroidales bacterium | reverse complement strand
AGCCGACCTGGCGCTTGCCCTGGCGGACGTTGTCGTATTTGAAATAGCGGTAGTTCGGCCCGCCGACGTAGGCCTTGATGTAGCCGGTGTTCGGTTCGATGGCCATGAAGCCGCAGCGCAGCATTCCTTTATAATAACGGATGGAGTCGTCCGGCGTCATCGTGGTGTCCACGTAGCCCTTCTCGTTCCAGGAGAAGACGCGCATCTTCTCCGGCTTGGAGAACTGCGCGAAAATCTCGGAGTCGCTCTTGCCGGCGCGGTGCTGCAGGCGGTAGCGGTCGCTCCACTTGCGCGCCTGGTTCATCAGCGTCTCCGCCATCTTGCTGTCCACGTCGCTGGCGAAGGGGCGGTTGCGCTTGCCCCGGAGTTCCCGGTCGAAGGCCTTCTGGAGGTTCTTGCCCATATGCTCCGCGACGGCTTCCTCGGCGTACTGCTGCATCTTGTAGTTGATGGTGGTGTAGATGCGCAGGCCGTCGCGGTCCAGGTCGTAGCGGCTGCCGTCGGGTTTCTTGTTCTTGTTAAGCCAGCCGTAGATGGGATCGTCGCGCCAGCGGAGGGAGTCGTGGGCGAAGTCTTCGGGGTACTGGTAGTCGGAGCGCTTGGGGCGCGTGGCATTCATGTCGCGGCGGAGCATGTCGCGGAAATAAGGGGCGTGGCCGGCGTTGTGGTCCTGGACCTCGAAGTGGAGGAGGATGGGCAGCTGGCGGATGGAATCGCGCTCGGCCGCGGTCAGGTAGCCGTTGCGCTCCATCTGCCCGATCACGAAGTTGCGGCGCTCCAGGGAGAGGTCGGGGTGGAGGACCGGATTGTAGCGGGTGGGCTTGTTGACCATGCCCACCAGCAGGGCGGCCTCCTCGACGGTCAGGTCGGCGGGCTCCTTCGCGAAGTAGGTTTCCGAGGCGGCCTTGACGCCGTAGGCGCTGCTGCCGAAGAAGATGGAGTTGAGGTACATGTCCACGATCTCCTGCTTGGTGTAGTCCCGCTCGATCTTGACGGCGGTGATCCACTCCTTGAGCTTGATGAAGACCATCTGGAGCTTGTTGTTGATCTGCTGGCGGGGATAGAGCGTCTTGGCCAGCTGCTGGGAGATGGTGCTGCCGCCGCCCTGGCTGGAGTCGCGCAGCAGGAGCGTCTTCACGAGCACGCGGGCGAGGCCCTTCATGTCGATACCCGAGTGCCGGTAGAAGCGGGCGTCCTCGGTGGCGACGGCGGCGTTGACGAGGTGCGGTGACAGTTCGTCATAGCCCACGTAGGTGCGGTTCTCTATATGGAAGGTGGCGAGCACCTCGCCGTTCTCAGCGATCACCTGGGTGGCGAGCTTGTTCTCGGGATGCTCCAGTTCCTCGAAAGAAGGGATCTTCGCGAAGATCCCCACCAGCAGCAGGAGCAGGAACACCAGCGCGAACGGGGCCGCGACCAGGATCCAAAACCATTTGATTATCTTCTTCTTGGTAGTCTCTTTCATCCGTGGAAAATTTTGTCATAATAAAATTATGACCCCATTTTAACGAGCGCAAAATTAACGATTATATTTTGAAAATTACCGAGTTTCTCATTTTCTTTGCAGTCCGAAATGAATTGTTGAAGCCATGGAGGGGAATTTAGTCATTGTCGAGTCGCCGACCAAAGCGCACACCATCCAGAATTATCTGGGCAAAGATTATACCGTCAAGTCAAGTTTCGGTCATATCCGGGATTTGCAAGAAAAAAGCCTGAGCATCGACGTCGCCGGAGGCTTCAAGCCCGAGTACGTCGTTCCCGCGGACAAGCGCAAGGTGGTGGCTGACCTCAAGAAAGCCGCCTCGCAGGCCAGCATCGTCTGGCTCGCTTCCGATGAGGACCGCGAAGGAGAGGCCATTTCCTGGCACCTGGTCGAGACGCTCGGCCTGGACCGCAGCCGTACCCGCCGCATCGTCTTCCACGAGATCACCAAGGACGCCATCACGAACGCCGTGCAGCATCCCCGCGACATCGACGACAACCTCGTCAACGCCCAGCAGGCGCGCCGCGTGCTGGACCGGCTCGTCGGTTTCGAACTGTCCCCGATCCTGTGGCGCAAGGTGCGCCGGGGCCTGTCCGCCGGCCGCGTGCAGTCCGTCGCGCTCCGGCTCGTCGTGGACCGCGAGAAGGAGATCATCGCTTTCACGAACGCTCCTTATTATCGCGTAGAGGGCAATTTCCTGGCGAAGGGCGCCCGGATCAAGGGCCTGCTCGACACCCGTTTCGAGACGCCGGAGCAGGCGCGCGCCTTCCTGACCGACAGCATCGGCGCGTCCTATCGGGTCGCTTCCGTGGAGAAAAAGGACGCCGTCCGCTTCCCCGCGCCGCCGTTCACCACCTCCACGCTGCAGCAGGAGGCCTCGCGCAAGCTGCATTTTCCGGTCAGCCTGACGATGCGCCTGGCCCAGGCGCTCTATGAGCGCGGTCTGATCACCTACATGCGTACGGACTCCACCAACCTGTCCGCCCTGGCGCTCGGCACCTCCAAGCAGTTCATCCTGGACAACTTCGGCCCGGAGTATTCCCACCCGCGCCAGTTCAAGACCCATTCCAAGGGCGCCCAGGAGGCCCACGAGGCCATCCGCCCGACCTACATCGCCAACACGCAGATCGAAGGGACCGCGCAGGAGAAGAAACTCTACGACCTGATCTGGAAGCGTACCGTCGCCTCCCAGATGTCCGAGGCCAAGGTGCTCGGGACCACGCTCAAGGTGGCCTCCGACAAGCGCAGCGAACAGTTCTCCGTGCAGGCCACGGAAATCCTCTTCGACGGTTTCCTCAAGTTATATATGGAAGGCAGCGACGACGAAGCGCAGGACGACGGCAACGCCATCCTGCCCCCGCTTTCCGTCGGCGACGAGCTCACCGCCCGCAGCGTCACGGCGGAATGCAAGTTCAGCAGCGCGCCTCCCCGCTATTCCGAGGCCACCCTGGTCAAGAAACTCGAGGAACTGGGTATCGGCCGCCCGTCCACCTATTCCCCGACCATCACCACCCTGACCTCCGGCCGCGGTTACCTCTTCAAGGGGGACGTCGAAGGACGCAAGGTCCCGGTGACGAACTTCAGCCTCAAGGGATCTTCCGTCTCGGAATCCTCCAAGACCGAGACCGTGGGCGCCGAGCGCGGCAAGCTCATCCCGCAGGAGATCGGCATGATCGTGACGGACTACCTGATGGAGCATTTCCCGCACATCATGGACTATGACTTCACGGCCAACGTGGAGAAGGATTTCGACGGCATCGCCGAGGGCAAACTGGTCTGGAACGAGGTCATCGCCGCGTTCTACGGCGGTTTCCACCACACGGTGGAGGAGACGATGGACAACGGGCAGTACAGCCACGTGGAACGCGTGATCGGCGTGGATCCCGCCGACGGGCGCACCGTCATCGCCCGCTACGGGCAGTTCGGCGCCTATGTGCAGAAAGGGGAGGGAGACGAGCGCCAGTCCGCCAGCCTCGCCAAAGGCCAGCTCATCGAGACCATCACCCTGGAGGAAGCGCTCGCGCTGCTGGAGTTCCCCCGCCTGGTGGGGACCCTGGACGGCGTGGAGATCCGGATTTTCAAGGGCCGCTACGGCCCCTACATCAAATACGGCGACAAGAACATCTCCCTGCCGCGCGGCACCGATCCCGGCCGGATCGGCTACGAGGAGTGCCTCCCGCTGGTCCGGGAAGCCGTCGCCGGTCCCGCCGCCGTGCCCGTGATCCGGGAGTTCGCCTCCGGGATCAGCGTGCTCAACGGCCGCTACGGCCCCTACATCAAGTTCGACGGACGCAACTTCCGCATCCCCCGCGGCACGGACGCCGCCGGCCTGACCGAGGAGGACTGCCGCCGCATTATCGACGCCGCACCGGCCCCGGACGCCGCGCCGAAAGCCAGACGTTACAAGAAAAGATCATAGTATATGTCCAATTACCAGATTGATGCAATCGACCGGAAAATCCTTTCCTATCTGGTGAACAACGCCAGGATGCCCTTCCTGGAGATCGCCCGCGAATGCGGCATCTCGGGAGCGGCCATCCACCAGCGGGTCCACAAGATGGAGAACAATGGGGTCATCACCGGCTCCCGGATGGTCGTCAAGCCCGGCGCTCTCGGCTTGAACGTCTGTGCGTTCATCAGCGTGAACCTGTCGGAGGACAACAAGTACCCGGACGTCGTCGCCGCGCTCAAGCACATCCCCGAAATCGTGGAGTGCCACTTCGTCACGGGCAAGGCCGCCCTTTTCCTGAAGGTGTATTGCTTTGACAATGAGCACCTGATGAGCATCCTGCTCAACACGATCCAGCGTATCCCGTACATCCAGTCCACGGATACGATGATCTCCCTCGACCAGTCCTTCGAACGCGAAGTGTGGGTCAAGGATTACAAGAGCACGAGCTTCCACCCTATATCTTCCGTGTAAGGACCGCTTCCGCGAGGACCAGGTCCTCCGGCGTGGTGATCTTGAGGTTGAACCGCTCCCCTTCGATGAAGGAGAGCGGTATTCCCTTGCTCTCCGCGACCGAGGCGTCGTCGGTGAAGGACAGGTCGTAGGCCTGCCCGTAGGCCGCCCGGATGTCTTCCGAAAGGAACATCTGCGGGGTCTGGACCGCGACGGTCCTGGAACGGTCGGGGGCTGGGACGCCGGGTTCGGTGGAACGGAGCGTGTCCACGACCTTCACCACGGGCAGCAGCGCCCGCGTGCCTTCCTGCATCCGGGCGAGCATCTGCCGGACCAGTTCCGGGCTGACCAGGGGCCGCACGCCGTCGTGGATGGAGACGATGGCCCCGTCGGGCACTTTCTTCAGGGCGTTCTGGACCGAATGGAAACGCGTGAGTCCGCCGGCGACGAGGATCTGGGGACAGTCGAAAGAATGGACGGCGCAGAGATCCTTCCAGGTGCGGAAGTGGATGCGGGGCAGCACGGTGACGACGGTCATGTCCGGATCCGCCTCCAGGAAACGCTCTATCGTCCACTGGAGTATGGGTTTACCGTCCAGGAGCAGGAACTGTTTCGGGACGTCTCCGCCCATCCGGGTGCCGCTCCCGCCGGCCACGAAAATGCCATAAATATTTCTGCGCATATCGGTCTGTTCTTTCCACAAAATTACGGAAAAATATTTACTTTTGTAGTTCAATCAGAAACCTTCGAGCGATATGGCTTTTTCATTTTTGAACCAGGAGCTGGCCATCGACCTCGGTACCGCCAACACCGTCATTTACCAGAATGACCAGATCGTGCTGGACGAGCCGAGTATCGTCGCCATCGACAATCATACGGGCAAGTGCATGGCCCTCGGCACCGATGCCAAACTGATGCACGAACGTACTTCTCCGGGCGTCAAGACCGTCCGGCCGCTGCGGGACGGCGTGATCGCCGACTTCAACGCAGCCGAGATGATGATCCGCGGCTTCATCAAGCAGGCCGGCGGACGCCGCCGCCAGCTGTTCACCCCGAACCTCAAGGTGGTGGTGGGCATCCCGTCCGGTTCCACGGAAGTGGAGATCCGCGCCGTGCGCGACTCCACCGAGCACGCCGGCGGACGCGACGTGTACCTCATCTTCGAGCCGATGGCCGCTGCGCTCGGCATCGGCCTGAACGTCGTGGCCCCGCAGGGCAACATGGTCGTGGACATCGGCGGCGGCACCACCGAGATCGCCGTGATCTCGCTGGGCGGCCTGGTGGTCCAGGACAGCATCCGCACCGCCGGCGACGTATTCACGAGCGACATCCAGTACTACCTCCGCCAGCAGCACAACATCAAGGTCGGTGAAATCACCGCCGAGAAGATCAAGATGGCCGTGGGCGCCGTGATCCCCGACCTGACGGACGAAGAGGAGCCCGCTCCCTTCATCGTCCGCGGTCCGAACCTGATGACCGCCCATCCCGTCGAGGCCACGATCACCCACCAGGAAATCGCCCACTGCCTCGACAAGTCCATCGCGAAAATCGAAACGTCCATCCTGCACGTCCTGGAGAACACCCCGCCCGAACTCTACTCCGACATCGTGGAGAACGGCATCTTCCTGTCCGGTGGCGGCGCCCTGCTGCGCGGCCTCGCCCGGCGTTTCCAGGATAAGGTCAACATCCAGTTCCACGTCGCCGAGGACCCGCTCCACGCGGTAGCCCGCGGTACGTGCGATGCGCTCAAGCATACCGACCGCTACTCTTTCCTGATGCGTTAGGATGCCACAGGGCCAGAAGACGTCTTCCTTCCTTCTCAGCGCGGCAATCTTCATTCTGTTGGAGGTTGCTGCGCTTGTCATGCTGCACTTCACTTCGACCCTGCAGGACATCTGGATCAACCGCGCCTCGCACCGGACGATGGCCTTCCTGTGGGGCCACGGGGAGTCGGTGCGCAGCCATTTCCAGCTGGAGCGGCTCAACCGCGACCTCCAGGAGGAGAACGCCCGGCTGCAGGAGCAGCTGCGCGCCTACGCCCGCCTGGAGACGGAGCGCGAAGAACTGGACCGGATGGCGGCGCGCGAGTCGGCCGCCTACCGCTACATCCCCGCCACGGTGGTGAAGATGAGCCGCAACCGGAGCCACAACTACATCATCCTCAACAAGGGGTCGGAAGACGGCGTCCGCCCGCAGAGCGGCATCATCTCCGACCGGGGCGTGGTCGGCATCGTGGAGGCCGTGGACCGGCATTATTCCTACGGGCGCACGCTGATGGACCTGCAGATGAGCGTCGGGGCCCGCATCGGCAGGACCGAGATCGTCGCCCCCCTGACCTGGGACGGGATCCGCTCCGACGGCGCCGTGGTCCGCAACCTGCCGCCGCACTACAGCGTGGAACCGGGCGACACCGTCCGGACGAGCGGCTATTCCACGATCTTCCCGCCGGACGTGCCGATCGGGATCACCGGCGAGTCGCGCCTGGTCGAGGGTTCCACCCGCCAGGTGGACGTCAAGCTCTTTCAGGACTTCTCCACGGTCCGGTACGTGACGGTGGTGGAGAACCTGGAGCGTACGGAAATCATGGCCCTGGAGGCCGCAGGGGAGGGTAATCCATGAGACTGGGCGGCGTGAAATACTTCCTGCTCTTCCTCGCGCAGGCGGTCCTGTGGAACTATTTCAACTTTTCGCAGTACATCGTCATCGCCATCCTGCCGGCGATGATCCTCTGCCTGCCCATCTCCCGCAGCACCGCGGAGGCGATGCTCATCGCCTTCGTGACGGGCGTGGCGATGGATTTCCTGGTGACCGGGCAGCTGGGACTGACCTCCTTCGCCCTGGTGCCCGTGGCCCTGATCCGCCGCGGGGTGATCTCGCTGGTCTTCGGTTCCGAACTCTTCGCCCGCGGCGAGGAACTTTCCCTGCACCGGCTGGGCTGGCTGAAGTTCATCCCGGCCGTCCTGCTGATGACGGCGGCGTTCCTGCTCCCGTACATCTGGCTGGACGACGCGGGCACGCGCCCCTTCTGGTTCGGCGCCGCCAAGTTCACCCTCTCGCTGCTGCTGAGCGGTTTCCTGTCCGTTTTCGTCTGCGACATCCTGCTTGAAGATTCCGCTGCGCGATGGAGATGAACCGTAAAAACAGGCTTGTGATCGGGCTGGTGGCCGTTTCGGCCATCCTGCTGGGGAAGATTTTCTATATCCAGATCGTCAACGACAAGTACAAGAAGGACGCATCGAACAACTCGATGGTCTATAACTACGTCTATCCGCCCCGCGGGGTCATCTACGACCGCAACGGTGAGATCCTGGTGGGCAACGAGGTCTGCTACGACATCTCCGTGACCCCGCGCGACGTGGGGCCGTTCGACACCCTGGCGCTAGCCTCGGCGCTGGACACCACGGCGGATTTCATCCGCGAGCGGATGGCCTATTACGCGCGCTACCGGACGCGGATCGGCTACCAGACGCTCTCCTTCATCAAGCACATCACCCCGGAGAACTACATCAAGTTCGCCGAGGAAGCCTACCGTTTCCCGGGCTTCAAGGCGGAGGTGCGCAGCGTCCGGCAGTATCCCTTCAACGCCGGCGGCAACCTGCTCGGCTACATCTCCGAGGTGGATGCCGACTTTATCAAGACGCATCCCGACTACCGCTCGGGCGACTATGTGGGCAAGACCGGCCTGGAGGCCGCGATGGAAGACAAGCTGCGCGGCGTCAAGGGCTATCACATTTACCTGCGGGATTCCCGCAACCGTCTCCAGTCCCCGTACAAGGACGGTGAGGAGGACAAACCCGCCGAGCCGGGCAAGGACGTCGTCTCGACGATCGACGCACACCTGCAGCAGTACGGCCAGCGGCTGATGGAAGGCAAGGTCGGCTCCGTCGTGGCGATCGAACCCTCCACCGGCGAGATCCTGGCGATGGTGTCCAGCCCGGGCATCGACGTGGACGTGCTCAGCGACATCGGCAAGCACTACGCCGAGATCGCGCGCAATCCCCGCAAGCCGATGTTCAACCGCACCGTGATGGCCTCCTATCCGCCGGGTTCCGTCTTCAAGCTCATCAACGGCCTGATCGGCCTGCAGGAGGGCGTGCTGAAGCCGTCCGACAGCTATCCCTGCAACCACGGTTTCCCTTACGGCGGCAACCGCAGGCTCGGCTGCCACGGCCACGCTTCGCCGCTGAACCTGCTGAGCGCGATCGCCACTTCCTGCAACGGCTATTTCTGCTACGTGTTCCGGAACATCCTGGACAACAAGCGCTACGGCAGCACGGCGGAGGCCTTCGACGCCTGGCGGGAATACGTGCTGAGTTTCGGTTTCGGCCGCAAGCTGGGCAGCGATTTCCCCTCCGAACTCGGCGGCAACATCCCCACCTCCGCCTTCTACGATAAGGTGTACGGCAAGGGCCGCTGGCGCTTCCAGACCGTCATCTCCCTGTCCATCGGGCAGGGTGAGATCGGCGCCACGCCGCTCCAGATCGCGAACCTGGCCGCCACGGTGGCGAACCGCGGCTATTACTACATCCCCCACATCGTCAAGGATTCCGAGGGTGTGGAGATCGACCCCAAGTTCAAGGAGCGGCAGTACACCCTCGTGGACGAGGCGCATTTCAAGACCTGCGTGGAAGGGATGTACATGGCGGTGAACGGCGGCGGCTCGGCGGGCGGCACCGCCTTCAGCGCCCGCATCCCCGGCCTGGACGTGTGCGGCAAGACCGGCACGGCCCAGAACCCCCACGGAAAGGATAATTCCGTGTTCATCTGCTTCGCGCCCAAGGACGATCCGAAGATTGCCGTTGCGGCGTATGTCGAGAACGCCGGCTTCGGCGCCACCTGGGCGCTGCCGGTCGCATCCCTGCTGCTCGAGAAATACATCAACGGCGAGATTTCCCCCGAGCGCAAGTACCTGGAAGACCGTCTGCTGACCACCCGATTCTTCTGATAAAATGGCGGCGATCGATTCAGGTTCATTCGACAGGGGACTCGGCAAGACCGTGGACTGGCGGCTCGTGGGCTGCTACCTGCTGCTGGTGCTGATCGGCTGGCTGAACATCTACGCCTCCATCCATTCCTCCGAACCGGGGTCCATCTTCGACTGGTCGGTGCGCAGCGGCAAGCAGGCGATCTGGATCGCGACGGCGCTCGTGCTGGACATCCTCATCCTGTTCGTCATCAACCCGCGGCTCTGGGAGGTCATCTCCCCCTACGCCTACGTGGCGGTGTTCTTCCTGCTGATACTGGTCATCTTCGTGAGCAAGGACGTCAAGGGCTCGCATTCCTGGTTCGAGCTGGGCCCGGTGAAGTTCCAGCCGGCGGAGATATCCAAGATTACCACCTCGCTGCTGCTTGCGATGGTGATGAGCAAACCCAATTTCCGTCTGTCCAACCGGCGGCATTTCCTGTACGTCGCGCTCATCATCGGCCTGCCGATGCTGGCGATCCTCGGCGAGAGCGAGACCGGCTCGGCCCTCGTCTATGTGGGCTTCCTGTTCGTGCTCTACCGCGAAGGCCTGTCCGGCTGGTGGATCGCGCTGATGGGGCTGGCGATCCTGCTCTTCATCCTGACGCTCCTCACGAAATGGTGGGTCTCGGTGGCGCTGACGGGCGTTCTCTGCCTGGGCTACTATCTCCAGGTGCTGCGCCACAGCCGGCGCGAGGAGCGCAGCCTGCGCCGGCGCATGCTCTGGCGCTCCCTCCTGGTCTTCCTCGCCGGCGTGGTGCTGGTTTTCGCGACGGACTTCATTTTCAACAACGTCCTCCAGGACCACCAGCGCAGTCGCATCGAGGTCCTGCTGGGCATGAAGGAGGACCCGGCCGGGGTCGGCTACAACGTGCGCCAGTCGATGATCGCCATCGGCTCCGGCGGCCTGTTCGGGAAGGGCTTCCTGCAGGGGACGCAGACCACCTACGGTTTCGTGCCCGAGCAGAGCACCGATTTCATCTTCTGTACGGTGGGGGAGGAATGGGGCTTCCTGGGCTGCCTGACGGTCATCCTGCTGTACGTGTTCATGATCTGGCGCATCCTGAACGACGCTGACCGCAGCCGCGAGGCGTTCACGCGCATCTATGGCTTCTGTCTCGCCGCGTGCCTGTTCATGCACCTGTTCATCAATATCGGGATGACCATCGGCCTGATGCCGGTGATCGGCATCCCGCTGCCGCTGCTCAGTTACGGCGGCTCGTCGCTGTGGGCGTTCTCTGTGATGATTTTCATTTTCATTGCGCTGGACCGTCAGGAAAAGAAATATTTCTAACTTTACGATATGAAAAAGTATCTGTTTGTCTGCTTGCTGCTTGCGGCCGCGCTGAACGCCGGCGCGCAGCCGGGATTTCCGTTCGGACAGGCTGCCGAACCGGAAGGACTTGCCAAACCCGCCCGCCAGTTCACCCTGGACCTGACCCCCGACGGGGCCGCCCAGATGGTCGTCTATCTGCCGCAGGAGCCTAGCGGGCGTGCGGTGGTCGATTGCCCGGGCGGCGGGTACGCCGTGCTTTCCAATACCCACGAGGGCTCTGCCTGGGCCCCGTTCTTCAATGAGCGAGGCATCGCCTTCATGCTCGTGAACTACCGCATTCCCCACGGCGACCGGACGCTCCCCATCACGGACGTGGAGACCGCTATGCGCATCGTGCGCGACAGCGCCGCCGTGTGGAAGATCAACCCGCGCGACGTTGGCATCATGGGCTCCTCGGCCGGCGGACACCTCGCCTCCACCATCGCCACGCACACCCCTTACGAACTGCGTCCGGATTTCCAGATCCTGGTCTATCCGGTGATCACGATGGGACGCGGGACGCACCAGGGCTCGCTGGACGGCCTGCTCGGCGAAGAGGGACAGAAGGACCCTGCGCTGGTGGCGCTGTACAGCAATGAGCGTCAGGTGCGCAGCCACCTCACCCCGCCCGCCTTCATCGTGCTCTCGAGCGACGACAACCTGGTTCCGCCCGTGCCCAACGCCATCGCCTACTACACCGCGATGCGGAACGCCGGCAACAGCTGCTCGCTGCACATCTATCCCACCGGCGGCCACGGCTACGGCTTCATGCCGTTCTTTGCCTATCACGACCAGATGGTTTCCGACCTGTCTTCCTGGCTGGAGAACCTGAAGGCCCCGAAGCCGGACGCCGTGCGCGTGGCGTGCATCGGCGACAGCATCACCGACGGCCACGGCATCGACCTGCGTACGGCCAACGGCTATCCCGCCCAGATGCAGACGATGCTGGGTGACGGCTACGTGGTGAAGAACCTGGGCGTGAGCGCCCGTACGATGATGAACTCCGGCGACCTGCCGTACATGAATGAACTCGCCTGGCAGGACGCGCTCGCGTTCCAGCCGGACGTGGTGGTGATCAAGCTGGGCACCAACGACACCAAGTCGCACAACTGGAAGGACAAGAAGGAGTTCTCCGCCGACATGCAGAAGATGATCGACGCCCTGAAGGCCCTGCCCACGAAGCCGCGGATCCTGGTGTGCACGCCCATCCCGGCCATCAAGGACACGTGGACCATCAGTGACAAGGTCATCGTGGAGGAGGAGATTCCCGCGATCGAGCGGGTGGCCAAGAAGAACAAGCTGGAGGTGATCGACCTCCACGCCGCCTTCACCGGCCAGGAGAGCCTCTACCAGGGCGACGGCATCCACCCGACCCAGCAGGGCGCCCGCAGGATCGCCGAGATCGTGGCGAAGGCCATCGATCCCAATGCCCAGACCGAGCAGCGCGGTTTCTTCGGCATGGGCGGCGGCCGTCCCGGCGGTCCGCGCCCGGGCGCTCCCCGTCCGCAGTAAGCGGTCTTGTTCGCCGCTTTTGGCCGGATGATCCCGATTTGGTGGGGAAGGTCCTTTTTTATGTCGGGGACCTTCCCCGTCGTTTTTGCCTCTGGGGCCCCTCCAAGCCATTATTGCCGGGGAAGGTCTCGCCAATAAAAACCGACCTTCCCCAATTGACCGGCAGGAATTGCGGGATCTTCAAAAAAGCAGTATCTTTGCACCGAGCCTTGGTGGTGGAATGGTAGACACGAGGGACTTAAAATCCCTTGGCCCGAAACGGCCGTGCGGGTTCGAGTCCCGCCCGGGGCACCTTAAAAAGAGCTAACTGACTGATTTTCAGCGGTTAGCTCTTTTTGTGTGTCATTTTTTGCCGACTTTTTGCCGACTTAGGGGCGTTTTTGGCGACTTAGTGCCTGACTTGGTGCTACCTGTTGATCTCGTTTTACTAAACAAGTTTTTGCTCAACAAAACTTGGAAAAGCGTCCTTTTTTAACCCTAAAAATCTTGGAAAAGCGCGTTTGAGTATGATTGTTTCTCAAATATGAGTTCATTCTACTTGGCATAGAATTCACTAATGTATTTGTGGAACACATCAAACATTCTCAAACCTGCCGACTTCATAAAGGCAAATACTTCTGTCCAATTGTCGATTTCAAAAGTATGGCACTCTATCTCATCCTTTATGCGGCAAGCTCTATTGTCAGACAGTCTTTCCCAGATGAGGTCGCCGCCATACTCTTTCTCGATATCATCTTTCTTTTCGAAGAGGTAATCGAAGATGGCTTTGTTCACTTCTTTCTCCCGATTGTCGATATAGACTTCCACGCGATCAAAGTCAAAGCCGACAACGGCGTTTATGTCAATTCGATAAGGGACCTTAAGGCTCTTGCTGATCCAGCTGGCTGTCACCGGAGATATTTTGACAAAAAGCCCGTTGTTTTCCTCGCAGTATTGGATGAACTCTGTCCAGAAACGTTTTCTTTTAGCATAACGGGACTCTGCACTGTCCATAGAAACGCTGGTTGTCTCAAGTGTGTCATCTTTCTTAGGCTGCAAGCCAAATGACAGTTCGTCCTCATCAATACCATACAGACGGAATAGATTCTTTAGGATGGCCATTTTGTTCCAAGTACTATTGTTACCTGGACAGAAAAATAACCCATCTGCAAGCTGCCGGTAACTCTTGGAAGCCGCCGTTGTCGTGAACCAAACATTCTTATCCCCGCTAGCTTCCTGATAAAGAATGGCGGGATTAATAGCGAAGAGTTTGTGGGCCATTCCCCACATCATTTCCGTCCAATTCGACACCTCTGTACGTTCTTCCTGGAAGATATAAAATTGAATGTCGCGGTTTGTGGCAATGCCATTATCCTCAGACAGAGACACAATATCTTCCTCTTCCTGTATCGGGACGTACGCGGTGGTGGGATATTCCCATATCTCAAGGGCCATTTCGGAAAGTTTGGCCTTTCTCAACTCAAGCTCCTCCTCGTCCCATTTATCGAACTGAGCGACATAGTGGTTGAGGCGGATGCCGCTATCCAGGAATCCATTTTTCATCGTTTTCTTCTCCTGGAATGTGCGGTTGCTATAGTTAGAGTTATAGCCGGTGAGAGTAAGGTTGGCGATGGTGTGCAGCCAGCGCTCCTGGATTTCCTCCCAATTCTCCCCTAGTGCCTCTTTCCATGCGGCAGTTGGCGTCTGAGGCAGGATGTGCTCGATTGTCAGGATACCCTTTTCAATGTTCCCAATGACGTCATTCTTCTCCTTGCTACTGCCATTCTCCAAGCGCTCGAAGATATATTCTTTATTTTTCCCGCGCATAGAATAGATGTTCTTGGTAGTAAAACCGTTGAGGAATTCTTCATCTTTCGGGAATGCACTGGAAAGCTTACGGCTCTCCAGTAGGTAAATCATCACCGATGAATAAGAATCCGTCTCACGCTTGTTCTTCAGGACTGAACTGTGCAATGTTGCAAAGATCTTGTTGAGGGCATTCGTCGGAAGGTCGCACATCAAACGGCGGAAGATGAAGGTTTCCACGCAGGAGAAAACCTTGTAGATTTCGTCTCCGCTCATTTCTGTTTCCTTTGCGTATGCCCTGAATGCCATTAAGAACGGATATGCAACGGTCATGTCCAGCAGGTCAAGCCGCTTGGCAACTTCGTTGGCGGCCTCATCGCCCACCTTGAATGTCACAATATCTTGATACGCATAGGCATAAACCAGCATGTCCTGCAGGATGGCCTCGATGTCTCCGTTTGCCTTCGTATAAGCCTTAAACGCAGGGTAAATGCCTTTCAATGTAGGGATTACTTTCTGCTTAATGGTGAGGTAGTTACGGACAAAGGCATCAAGTTCGTCGCGGCTGCACTTCTCAATTTTGTTCCAATAATGGTCGTAGTAATCCTCCTGGATCTTAGGCTCCAGATTCATCAGAACAAAGTTGCGGATTTTGTCGGATTCAGTAAGATCCAGACCGGTGGAGTTGAGGCTTTCGAAGATGAGTTGCGGGTTGTCCCCATGGTGCGGCTCCAGCTCAATATCGATTATTTCAAGGCAGTTGACCGCGCGAAAGAGTTCATCTACCGTCATTTCCTTGTAGTTGACAATCCGGTCGTAGAAATACCGGTAATTGATTGTCACCTTGGACTCAGGGATGTATTCGGATTCATCCTTGTATATTAGCCGGTCAAATGCTACGCAGTCGTCCCTGAAGGGTTTCAGGCGAACTTTGCGTTCGCTTTTGTCGTATTTGTCCACAAGGTAGTCCTCCAGCCGCATGGCCAGCGTGTTATCTTCAGAAGTAACAACACCCTTCTTCAGAGCATTCACGATGGCAATGAGTATCAGAGATACTGTTGTAATGCGCTGCTGGCCATCAATGAGAACGACTTCATCGCGACTATGGGCATAGGAGACAATGCTGCCAAAGAAATGGCTGTCCTTCTTCTCCTTGACAACACTCACCAGATCATCGAAGAGCTGCTTGCAGTTCTCTTTCTTCCAGTCGTAGTTGCGCTGATACACGGGGATGATGAAACGCTTCTGGGAGCCATCAAGAAATTTCATCAAGTATGACGCTGTGCCTTTCATAAGAAATCCGAAATACAACATACAAAGATAGTCATCTTTTTGAACACACAGAAACGCTAACACACAGAACAAGTATGATTTACGGTTACATTAGAGTCAGCAGCGACAAACAGACTGTTGAAAATCAAAGGTTTGAAATTAATAACTTCTGCTCCAGGGAATCCATGAGTATTGACGGATGGATTGAGGAGACCATCAGCGGGACAAAGAATTACAGCAAGCGGGAGCTGGGGAAGCTCCTGAATCGGGTGCAAAAAGATGATTTGATTATTTGCGCCGAGTTGTCCCGGCTTGGGCGCAATCTGTTTATGATTATGGAGATCCTGAACATCTGTATGACAAAAGAGTGCCGGGTATGGACCATTAAGGACAATTACCGGCTGGGCGAGGACATCCAGAGCAAGGTACTGGCCTTTGCCTTTGGGCTTTCAGCAGAAATAGAGCGCAATCTTATCAGCCAGCGGACTAAAGAAGCGCTGGCGAGGAAAAAGGCCGAGGGTGTTGTGCTGGGGCGGCCTATGGGCAGGAAGACCGAGGAGGGCAAGTATAAACTCTTTCCTAAGCGTACGCTCATTGTAGAACTGCTACGTGCCGGTGTATCGCAGCGGAAGATAGCGAAGATCTGCAAGGTGGACCGGAACACTCTGGGGCGGTACATCCATTCGTTTCTGAAAATATAGGAGCGATTATGTGCAGACA
>CAMVGM010000047.1 GCA_947167015.1 uncultured Bacteroidales bacterium | reverse complement strand
ATCCGTGGCGGCTCCTCCATCAACGCCTCCAACGACCCGCTCATCGTCATCGACGGCCTGCCCGTCTCCAACGACGGCATCTCCGGCATGTCCGACCCGCTGTCTTCCATCAACCCGGAGGACATCGAGAGCTTCACCGTCCTGAAGGACGCTTCCGCGACCGCCATCTACGGTTCCCGCGCCTCCAACGGCGTTATCGTGATCACCACGAAGAAGGGCGCCAAGACCGGCACCGTGCTGCCGAAGGTGGCCGTGGACTTCACCGCTTCGGTGAACACCATCGCCAAGTATCACCAGGTCCTGGACAAGCAGGGCATCGTGGATCTCATCCGCGCCTTCTACGGGGCCAACTCCACCGCCGAGGCCAACCTGGGCCTGAACGGCCAGCTGTACGACACCGACTGGCAGCGCCAGATCTACCAGGTCGCCCCGACCTACGACGGCAACATCAGCATCAACGGCCGCGCCGGCTTCCTGCCTTACCGCATCTCCGGCGGCTTCACCTCCCAGAACGGTACGCTGAAGGGTTCGAAGATGAACCGCGGCACCCTGTCGCTGAACCTTTCCCCGACCTTCTTCGACAAGCACCTCACCGTGAACCTGAACGGCAAGGGCACCTACGCGAAGAACTGGTACGCCAACCAGGACGCCATCGGCGCCGCCAACCACTATGATCCCACCAAGCCGGTGAAGGATCCCAACGGCCTGAACGGCTACACCACCTGGTACGACCTGTCCGGCAACATCAATACGATGGCAACGATGAACCCGGTGGGCCTGCTGGCCGCCAAGACGGACCTCGCCGACGCCTACCGTTTCATCGGCAACGCGCAGTTCGACTACAAGATCCACGGTTTCGAGGACCTGCGCCTCAACCTCAACCTCGGTATGGACTGGGCCAAGTCCAAGGGCCTCACCGAGGTCGGGATGGGCACCGAAGCCTCCTACCACAACACCAACCAGTCCGGCGGCGGCGCCCATACCGACTATGACTACAGCCGTCTGAACACCACCCTGGAGTTCTACGCCGACTACAACAAGACCTTCAACGACGTGCACATGGTGGACGTGATGGCCGGTTATTCCTGGCAGCGCTTCTACAGCGAGAGCAACAGCCTCACCAAGCGCATCAGCGACAAGGCCGTCCTGGGCGACTCCCACGGCAAGGGCGAGCTCTACCTGATCTCCTTCTTCGGCCGCGCCAACTACGGCTTTGCCGACAAGTACCTGCTCACCGCCACGGTCCGCGCCGACGGTACCTCACGTTTCCAGAACCACAAATGGGGTATCTTCCCGTCCGTGGCCTTCGCCTGGAACGTGAAGAAAGAGGACTGGATGTCGAACGTGGACAACATGTCCACCCTGAAGTTCCGTCTGTCCTGGGGCCAGACCGGCCAGCAGGAAGTGGGCGGCTACTACGACACCTTCGCCCAGTTCCTGACTACCCAGCTCGGCTCCGGCTACTACTTTGACGGCCAGCTGGTGCAGCCTGTCGCCGCCCTCGGCTACAGCGCCGACCTGAAGTGGGAGACCACGACGACCTACAACGCCGGTATCGACTTCGGCTTCTGGGGCGACCGCCTGACCGTCAGCGTGGACGGCTACAAGCGCGACACCAAGGACATCCTGAACTTCATCCCGGTGCCGGGCCTGTCCAACCTGACGAACTACCTGAACACCAACATCGGCTCGATGACCAACGTCGGTTTCGAGATCGATGCGAACGCCATCCTGGTCGAGACCCGCGACATGAGCTGGACCCTCGGCGCCAACCTGGCCTACAACAAGAACAAGATCACGAAGCTCACCGCTTCCGACGACAACGCCACGGGCGTGGAGACGGGCGGCATCAGCGGCGGTACCGGCAACAACGTGCAGATGCACCAGGTCGGCTACCCGATGCGCACCTTCTACCTCTACCAGCAGGTGTATGACAAGAACGGCAACCCGGTGAACGGCGTGTACGTGGACCGCAACAAGGACGGCCAGATCACCGCCGACGACAAGTATCTCGGCCACAAGCCGGATGCCGACGTGACCATCGGTTTCAACACCAGCTTCTCCTACAAGAACTGGACGGCGGCCCTCTCCGGCCACGCCGCCATCGGCAACTGGGTGTACAACAACGTCGCCTCCGACACCGAGATGCTCGCCGACCTGTGGACCAACAGCTTCATCGGCAACCGCCTCGCCTCCGCGACGCGCTCGATGTTCTCCCAGGCCCAGTACCTGTCCGACTACTATCTCGAGAACGCCTCCTTCCTCAAGCTGGACAACTTCACCATCGGTTACACCTTCCCGAAGCTGTTCAACATCGCGCAGGACCGTCCGGCTTCCCTCAACATTTTCGGTACCGTCCAGAACATCTGCACGCTCACGAAGTACTCCGGCATCGATCCGGAAGTCTTCGGCGGCATCGACGGTGCGCTCTATCCGCGTCCCCGGACCTTCGTGGCCGGTGTCAAGTTCAACTTCTAATCCAGGATAGCATATGAAAACCATCAAATACATCCTCGGTTCCCTGGCGGCCGCGCTCAGCCTGACCGCCTGCATCGGCGACCTCAACGTCACCCCGATCGACCCGAACGCCAACACCGCCGACAAGGCCCTCGCCTCCGAGGCGCAGTTCAAGGCCTATCTCGCCGGAACCTACCTGGGCTTCGCCACTTCCGGTTATTACGGAGCCAACGGCGATCCGTCCATCTCCGGTCTCGACGGCGGCGCCTCCCAGTACATCCGCGGCCTGTATCACCACTCCGAGCTGACCACCGACGAGTCGGTGTGCGGCTGGAACGACCAGACCATCAAGAACTTCCACTGGATGAACTGGACCACCGACGATACCTTCATCTACGCATTCTACTCCCGCATCCTCATGCAGGTGTCCGCCGCCAACGAGTTCATCCGCGAGGCCAACCGCTACGGCGAGAACATCGCCAACAAGGATGAGTACATCGCCGAGGCCCGCGTGCTCCGCGCCATCGCCTACTACCACGCGATCGACAACTTCGGCAGCGTCCCGTTCTCCGACGAGACCTCCATCGTGGGCAGCGTGCCCGAGCAGATCTCCCGCGCCGACCTGTACAACTGGCTGGAGACCGAGCTCCTCGACCTCATCAACGGCAGCGCCCTGGCCGCCCCGCGCGCCAACGGCTATTCCCGCGCCGACAAGGGCGTGGCGAAGTTCCTCCTCGCCAAGCTCTACCTGAACGCGGAAGTCTTCACCGGCACCGCGCAGTGGCAGAAGTGCGCCGACGTCCTGAAAGACCTCATGGACGACGGCTACAGCCTGCACACCACGCCGAACGGCGAGAAGTTCAGCGCCTACCAGGACCTGTTCCTCGCCGACAACGAGAAGTGCACCGACGAGATCATCTTCGCGATCCAGCAGGACGGCGTGAACACCACCAGCTACGGTGTCACGAACTACATCATCTTCGCCAGCACCGGCGGTACGATGGATCCTGCCGAGATGGGCATCTCCTCCGGCTGGGGCGGCCTCCGCACCACGCCCGAGTTCTACAACAAGTTCACCTCCGATGACAAGCGCGGCCTCTTCTTCACGAGCGGCCAGCAGAAAGACATCGACGACATCGGCGAGTTCACCAACGGCTACGCTTTCATGAAGTTCCGCAACATCAAGAGCGACGGCGAGCCCGGCCAGGAGCCCGGCTTCGTGGACACCGACTTCCCGATGATGCGCTATGCCGACGTGCTGCTGATGGCGGCCGAGTGCCAGGTGCGCGGCGCCTCCATCGACGGCCTCGCCGCCTACAACCAGGTGCGCAAGCGCGCCGGCGTCCCGGAAGCCAAGTCCATCGTCCTCCAGGACGTGATCGACGAGCGCGGACGCGAACTCTACCAGGAGTGCTGGCGCCGCAACGACCTCATCCGTTTCGACCAGTTCACCACCGACAAGTATGTCTGGCAGTGGAAGGGTGACGTGAAGGAAGGCCGCAGCGTGGACAGCTACCGCAACCTCTTCCCGATTCCGGATTCCGACCGGCTCGCCAACAGCAACCTCAAGCAGAACCCCGGCTATTAATCGATTTCCGTTATGAAAAGAATATTTTCCATCCTTTCTGCAGGCGTGATCGCCTTCCTGGCCGCGTCCTGCGTCCAGGAGCCGCTGGCAACCTTCGATCCCGCGAAGACCACCGCTCCGGTGCTGGGAACCGTCACGGTCGGTGAGAAGAACGTCTCCGTGGCCTATGTCCCGGGTGAGTTCAAGCTCGGCTTCAACAGCCAGATCGCCCCGACGCACAGCCTCGCGCTGGTCGGCGTGGACGGCAAGAGCGTCAGCAAGCTCATCTCCTCCAAGAACGACGGCAGCACCCTGACCGCCACCAACGTCAACATCAGCAAGGCCCTCCAGTTCTTCGGTTATTCCGACGGACAGAGCGTCAGCGACCTGGAGATCGTGGTCCGCGCGACCATGCAGGATCCTTCCCGCGACAACGGCCGCAACGGCTACGTGGACTCCGAGAAGTACACGATCGGTGACTTCACCGTGACCCTGCCGCAGGGCAGCCCGTACGCCGACTACACGGAGGCTACGACCTGGACCGTCATCGGCGCCCTGTCCAACTACGAAATCAACTGGGACGGCGACCTCGAGATGTTCGCCACCGAAGACGGCGAGCACCTGGTCGCCAAGGCCGTGACCATCAAGAAAGACGATCAGTTCAAGTTCCGTAAGGATCAGGGCTGGGACACCAATTATGGCGCCCCCGGCGACGTCGAGCCGTATGTGCTTTCCCTCGATACCGAACTGACCGGCGCTGCCGGCGGCAAGAACCTGGCTGTTCCTGCTGACGGTATCTATGACCTCTGGCTGGACCTGTCCGGTAATGACGCAGTCATCACCATTACCGATGCCTATCTGCCTTATCCGGAGCACACCCAGGCCAGTACGTGGAGCGTCATCGGCGCCCTGTCCAACTACGAGATCAACTGGGACGGCGACCTTCCGATGACCACCAACGGCCAGACTTTTGTCGCCCAGAACATCAAAATTAAGAAGGACGACCAGTTCAAATTCCGCAAGGATGCCGGTTGGGATACCAACTTCGGCGCTCCCGGCGATGTCGAGCCGTTCGTGGTGAACCTCGGCAGCGAATCCGCGGCTGCGGCTGGCGGCAAGAACCTGGCGGTTCCTGCAGACGGCATCTATGACCTCATCCTCGATCCCGAAGGACAGACCTTCACGGTCGTCGAGACCCTCGGCGGCGGCGTGAGCGGCAAGGTCGGCGGCGACGAGCCCGAACCGGAACCGGCCTATCAGGGCTGGGGCATCATCGGCGACTTCAACGGCTGGGGCGGCGACGTCGCCATGACCGAGGCCGACGGTGTCTGGACCGGCTACTTCACCAACATCACCAAGGATGACGGCAGCAACGGCGGCTTCAAGCTCCGCAAGGATGCCGACTGGGCCGAGAGCGCCGGCGGTGTGTTCTCCGCACTGGGCGTGGCGTTCGACGCCGTGACCAAGGACGGTCCCAACATCGAGGTGCCCGCTGGCTTCTACCAGGTGGTTTACGACACCAACAACCAGAAGATCACCGTCTCCGAGGGTGATGTCTGGTCCCTGATCGGCGAGTTCAACGGCTGGAACGGCGACGTGGACATGGTCCAGACCGACGGCAAGTGGGTCAGCCCGGCCACGCACCTGTCCGGCGGCTTCAAGATCCGTCACAACCACGACTGGGCCCTCAGCGTGGGCGGCACGATGGAGGAACTCGGCAAGGCGTTCGAGGCCGTTTCCAAGGACGGTCCGAACATCGAGGTCGAGGAAGGCGACTATGTCATCACCTACGACACGGCCGCGCAGACCATCACCGTGGACGCCGCCAAGAAGGCTGACGTCTGGTCCGTGATCGGCGTGAACGGCGACTGGGACAACGATGTGGACATGACGGAAGTGATGCCCGGCATCTTCGTGAGCCCGGCGCTGGACGTCCAGTCTCCCGGCTGGAAGGTCCGCATGAACCACGACTGGACCGTGAACCGCGGCGGCGCCACGGGTGACGTCCTGGCGGAGATCGGACAGTTCGCGGGTGCCTATCCCGGCGCCGAGAACATCAACTTCACCGGCAAGTTCCAGGTCGTGTACAACGCCAACAACGAGTCCATCGGCACCCTCGGCTGGGGCGTCGTAGGCAAGATCGCCTCCATTCCCGGCTTCGAGTGGAACGCCGACATCCCGATGAACCTCGGCAAGGACGGCAAGTGGTACAGCGCTCCCGTCTTCCTCGATGAGGGCGACGAGATCAAGGTCCGCTGGCTGGGCTCCTGGGACAAGAGCTATGGCGGAACGAGCGGCGACGCCGTCGCGGCGGACACCGCCGTCGAAGCAACCACCGACAACGGCAAGAACCTGAAGGCGGCCGCCAAGGGCACCTATATGGTGGTCCTGGACCCGACCGGCAACACCCTTACCCTCAGCACCAATTTCTGGGGCGTGATCGGCGACTTCAACGGCTGGGGCGGCGACCGCTTCATGATCCCCGACGGCGAGGGCAAGTGGTATGCCTGGAACCAGGAGATCTCCGGCGGCTGGAAGATCCGCAAGGGCGCCGACTGGGCTGTCAGCGCGGGCGGTGCCTATGCCGCGGCCGGTGAGGCCTTCGACGCCGTGACCGAAAACGGCCCGAACATCGCCGTGACCGACATGACCCGCTTCGATGTCCTGTATGACACCGCGGCCGGCAAGATCACCGTCACCAAGCCGGTGAAATAAACTGACCGGACTTTTTCGGACCGGGGTCCCTGACCGGACCCCGGTCTGCCAATTCAAAATCATCACGCGCTATGAGACGATTCCGCATCCTGGCCGGCCTCGCGCTGGCGTCCATCTGCCTGTTCTCCTGCGACAAACCCGGAGGAAATCAGGGCAACAAGACCCCGCAGATCGAGAAAGGCGAGCATCTCGCCGACGTCACCTACCAGGTGAACGTGTACAGCTTCGCCGACTCCGACGGAGACGGCTGGGGCGACCTGAAAGGCGTCACCCAGCACCTCGACTATTTCGAGAGCCTGGGCGTGAGCGCCCTCTGGCTCTCGCCGGTCCAGGCGGCGATGTCGTACCACGGCTACAATGTCACGGACTACAACGCCATCAACCCCAAACTCGGCACGGAAGCCGACTTCAAGGACCTGATCAACCAGGCGAAAGCCAAGGGGATCGGCATCTACATGGACTATGTGCTGAACCACTCCGGCAGCGACAATGCGTGGTTCAAGAGCGCCTGTGCCAACCCGACCGGTCCCTACCGCGACTACTACGTGCTGTCCGAGAACCCGACGGCCGACGTGGCCGCGGGCAAGATCGACAACTATGGCGGCGCGAAGGCTCCCGGGATGGGCAACTGGTACACCGTCACGGGCGGAAGCACCGGCTACAAGGGCCGCCTGCACTTCCTGGTGGACATGAGCAAGAAGACCGTGACCGTGACGCAGACGACGGCGACGCCCCAGAGCCCCTGCACCGGTTCACCGAAATGCTGGCTCTGGATCGGGGACGAAGGCGGCGTCGGCCTGTACGAGACCTCCGCCAACATCTTCGAGATCACGATCGACGTGGATACCTCCTGGGGCTTCCTGATCCGTACCTCCCTCACCACCTGGGACGGCGGTACGAAATGGGGCGGAGACGGCTCGGGCCTCACCTTCGGCACCCCTTATAAAATCAACAACACCACGGCGGCCGACATCACCTTCGGCGGCACCGCGCTTTACTATTTCGCGAGCTTCGACAAGAGCATGCCGGACCTGAACTACGGCCCGTACGACAAGGCTTCCGAATCCGCCGCGTTCAAGGACCTGGCGGCCTCGGCCGACAAGTGGATCAAGATGGGCGTGGCGGGCCTGCGGCTCGACGCCGTGATCTGGATCTACCAGAACCAGACCGCCGCCAACGTGGCGTTCCTGAAGTCCTGGTACGACCACTGCAACGCCACTTGGAAAGCAGGCGGCGGCCAGGGCGACTTCTACATGGTCGGAGAGGCCTGGTGCGACAACGCGGAGCAGATGGCCCCGTACTACAAGGGCCTGCCGTCCAACTTCAACTTCTACTACTGGTACACCCTGAAAGACCGGATCAAGAAGGCCCGGGGCGACGATTTCGCCAAGACGGTGCTGTATTTCCGGGGCCTCTTCAAGGCGCAGCGTCCGGGCTTCATCGACGCCATCAAGCTGACCAACCACGACGAGGACCGCGCCGCGGAGGACCTGGGCAAGAGCCTGGAGAAGGAGAAACTGGCCGCGGCCGTGCTGCTGACATCGCCGGGCAAGCCCTACATCTACCAGGGCGAGGAACTCGGCTACTGGGGCAACAAGGGCGGCGGCGACGAGTACGTCCGCGCGCCGATCAAGTGGACCAAGACCGGTACCGTCCCCACGACGGCCCTCGGGGGCAAGGTGGACAATTCGATGCTCTCCGCCAGTATCAGCGTGGAGGCGCAGAGCGCCGACGAGGCCTCGCTGCTGAGCGTGTACCGCAAGTTCTCGCAGGCGCGCAACACCTACAAGGCCCTCGCCCGCGGCGAGATTTCGGAAGTGAGTTCTTCCAACCCCGCCATCGCCCTCTGGACGATGAGCTATGAGGGGCAGACCGTGCTGGTGGCGCATAACTTCGGCGCCGGCGTGGTGAGCGTGAACGTGCCCGGCGGCGGACTCTCCGCCGAAGGGATCCTGGTCTCCAACGGCGTGGTCACCGCGAACGATACGTCCCTGACGCTCGGCGCCTACGCTTCCGCCGTGTTCGCCCAATGATCCGGCGCCTGAAATACGGCCTCCTGGCGGCCCTGGTCCTGCTCGGCGCGTGCGAAAAGCCCGGGAACGGCCCGGAACCGGATCCGGACCCCGCTCCCTCCGCCCTCGTCAAGGGCGCAGACATCAGCTGGGTGACCGAGCTCGAGTCCAAGGGCAATAAGTTCTATAACGCCGCCGGGCAGGAGCGCGAACTCACCGCCCTGATGAAGGAACTCGGCTGCAATGCGGTGCGCCTGCGCGTCTGGGTGAACCCGGACGGCGGCTGGAACGGCAAGGACGACGTGCTGAAGAAGGCGAAACGCGCGCAGGCCCTGGGCCTGAAAGTGATGGTCGACTTCCACTACAGCGATTCCTGGGCCGACCCCGGCAAGCAGACCGTGCCCGCCGCGTGGAAGGGCAAGGACGCCGGGGCGATGGCCGCGGCCGTAAAGGCGCATACGCAGGAGGTCCTGCAGGCCCTCAAGGCCGCCGGCGTGGACGTGGCCTGGGTGCAGGTGGGCAACGAGACCATCCAGGGCATGCTCTGGGACAGCGGCAAGGTGGCCGGCACCTCCGCGGGACGGTTCGTGGACTATTTCCACGCGGGCGCCGACGCCGTGAAGGCCGTGTATCCCCGGGCGCAGGTGATCCTGCACCTGCCGGACGCCTGGAAACTCGACATGCTGAACTGGTTCCTCTCCCTGATGAAGGGGAAGTCGCTCCGCTACGACATCCTGGGCCTGTCGCTCTATCCTTCCTATTGGGAGAACAATGCGTACCCGGACTGGAAGCCCAAGGTGCAGCAGTTCGTCTCCAACCTTCCGACCCTGCACGACAGCTACGGCAAGCCCGTGATGCTGGTGGAGTTCGGCATGCCCGCCAGCCAGCCCGACAAGGCGAAGGCGGCCCTGCAGTACATTTTCGACAACACCCGGGACCGTGCGTATTTCCAGGGCGTCTTCTACTGGGAGCCCGAGGCGGAGCACGGGAACGCCGGCTATGACTACGGCGCCTTCGCCGGCGGCAAGCCGACGGCCGCGCTGGACCCCTTTTCCAACTGACAGAATATGAAACGGAACCTATACCTCCTTCTTGCTGCCGCCCTGCTGCTTTCCTGCACGCAGGCGGCCGATTATTCCCAGGTGAGCGAAGCCACGGACGACCAGGTCCTCCGGGTGGAGCCCCTGTCCTGGTGGACCGGCATGAACACGGACCTGCAGCTGCTGGTGCAGGGCCCCGGCATCGGCGCCTGCGACGTAGCCGTGGAAGGCAAGGGCCTGGAAGTGAAGGCCTTGCACAAGGCCGACAACCCCGATTACCTCTTCGTGGACCTGACGGTGAAGGCCGCCGGCGAGTATCATCTCGTGTTCACCAAGGGATCCGAGCGCTTCAAGTACCCCTACCTCATCCGGGAGCGGGAGAAGGGCAGCCGCGAGCGGGAGAGCTTCACCACGGCGGACATGATCTACCTGATCATGCCCGACCGCTTCGCCTCGGCGACGGCCGCCAACGACACGGCCTGGCCGGGCGGCGCCTATGAAGACGGCTCGCTGCGCGCCTGGCAGGTGCCCGCCACGCCGGACGAGGTGGACCGCACCGACCCCGTGAGCCGCCACGGCGGCGACATCCAGGGCATCATCGACCACCTGGATTACATCGCTGACCTGGGCGCCACCGCCATCTGGTGCACCCCGCTGCTGCTGGACAACCAGCCGCGGGAGTCCTACCACGGCTACGCCTGCGCGGACTACTACCACATCGACCCGCGCTTCGGCGACAACGCCCTCTACAAGCGTTTCGTGGACGAGGCGCACGCGCGGGGCATCAAGGTCATCATGGACATCGTCACCAACCACTGCGGCACCGCCCACTGGTGGATGGAGAACGCCCCCTTCGCCGACTGGTACCATCCGGCCGAGCCTTATATGCAGATGAACGCCCTCTTCTCCGTGTACATGGACCCGAACGCCTCGGTGCGTGACCGGGAGCGGCAAGAGAGCGGCTGGTTCGTGCCTTCGATGCCGGACATGAACCTCGACAACCCCTTCGTGCTGAAGTACTTCCAGCAGTGGGCCGTGTGGTGGATCGAGTACACCGGGCTGGACGGCCTGCGCGTGGACACCTACCCGTACAACGAGCCCGGCCCGATGTCGCAGTGGTGCAAGGCCGTGACGGACGAATATCCGCAGATGAACATCGTGGGCGAGTGCTGGGACATGAACATCCCGCAAGTGGCCTACTGGCAGAAGGACAACCCCAACGTCAACGGCTTCAACTCCAACCTCCCGTCCATCATGGACTTCCCGCTGGAGAGCGCCATCAAGCGCGCCCTCACCGAGGACGTCGTGAACTGGGACGAGGGAATGACCCGCATCTATACCGTGCTGGCCCAGGACTTCGCGTACAAGGACCTCAGCCATATGATGACCTTCTTCGCGAACCACGACCACGCCCGTACCGGCGATGTGCTCCGCGAGGATCCCGACCGGATGAAGCTGGCCATCACCCTGCTCGCCACGGTCCGGGGCATCCCGCAGCTGTACTACGGCGACGAGATGATGTTCCTGGAGCGCAAGGACTGCCCCAGCCACGACGGCGCCAAGCGCATCGATTTCCCGGGCGGCTGGGAAGGCGACGGGCTCGACCTCTTCTCGGAGCAGGGACGCCGCGGAGCTGCCGGGGCGTACCGCGACGCCGCGGAACTGCACGACTACACCCGCACCCTCTTCCAGTGGCGCAAGGGCTGCAAGGCCGTGCAGGAAGGCCGCACGCTGCATTTCCTGTCGCGCCACAACGAGGGCGCGCGCAACATCACCGACAACAGCTACGCCTTCTTCCGCTACACGGCGGACGATGCGGTGTTCGTCTATATCAACAATACTTTCGAGCCGCGCGCGCTGGACTGGAACCATTACCGCGAGTTCGTCTCCGGCCCCGTGAAGGGACGGAACGTGCTCACCGGCGAGGAAACCGTCCTGCAGGACGGCGTGACGGTGGCGCCCAAGAGCGCCCTGGTCGTAGAATTCAAAAGATAACGCAAGCATATGAAAAAGAGCATCCTTCTCCTGCTCGCGGCGGTCCTCTGCCTCCAGGCATGCCACCGGACCGCCCTCCATCCCGACTGGACCTACGATACCGTGGTCTATGAGGTCAACATCCGCCAGTTCTCGCCCGAGGGGACCTTCAAGGGCGTCGAGGCACAGCTTCCCCGCCTGAAGGAACTGGGCGTGGACATCCTCTGGCTGATGCCGATGTACGAGATCGGCGAAGTGGAGCGCAAGGGGAGCCTCGGCTCCTATTACGCCATCTCGGACTACAAGAAGGTCAACCCCGAGTTCGGCACGATGCAGGATTTCGAAGACCTGCTCGCCGCCGCGCACGAGGCGGGGTTCAAGCTCATCCTGGACTGGGTGGCCAACCAGACGGCGCCCGACCACGTGTGGATGAGCGGCAAGCCCGCCGATTTCTACGAGCGCGACTCGCTGGGCAACGCCATCTGGGAGTATGACTGGACCGACACCCGCAGCCTCAACTACGAGAACACGGAGGTCTGGGACGCCCAGGACGACTGCATGCGCTTCTGGCTGGACAAGGGCGTGGACGGCTTCCGCTGCGACGCCGCGGCCGAGATGCCGTCGAATTTCTGGAAGGGGGTCCTGCCCGGCATCCGGCGCGACTATCCGGACATCTACCTGCTGGCCGAGGCCGAGACGCCCGAGCTCGCCGGACTGTTCGACGCCACCTATGCCTGGAAGCTGCACCACCTCCTCAACGACGTGGCGCAGGGCAAGGCGACGGCCGCCGACATCCGGAATTACGTGGCCGAAGACGAGCTCTGGATGGGGCCCGACGGCTTCCGCCTGATGTTCACCTCCAACCACGACGAGAACTCGTGGGCCGGCAGCGAATTCGAGCGCATGGGCGACGCGGCCAAGGTGATGGAGGTGCTCTGCTTCACCCTGCCGAAGGGCCAGCCGCTGGTCTATACCGGACAGGAGATCGGCATCACGCGCCGCCTGGAGTTCTTCGAGAAGGACCCCATCGAGGACTGGAGCCCGAACGGGTACACCTCTTTCATCCGCGACCTGGTGGCCTTCCGGCACGCACATCCCTGTCTTGCGGCCGGGGAGAAGGGCGCGCGGGCCGTCTTCATCCAGGACGTGCCCGAGGGTGTGCTGGCCTTCCGCCGCAGCACCAGGAACGATGCGGTGACCGTCTATGCCAACCTGACGGCTGCGCCCGTCGAAGTCAAGATCGACAACGCCCCGGTGACCCTGGACCCCTGGGGCTGGAAACTCTTCTAACGATATCCGAGGATGACTGCCAAGAAACTCTTCCCCCTGCTGGCCGCCGCCCTGCTGGCCGCCTGCACCGCCGCCCCGACCACGCCGGAGCCTAAGGCGCAACTCGCTTCGCCCGACGGCCTGCTCCGCCTGTATTTCTATCTTTCCGACGAGGGTACGCCGCGTTACGCGCTGTCGCGTGACGGCGCCCCCGTGCTGCTGCCGGGCCGCCTGGGCTTCTCGCTGCGCGGCACCGTGAAGGCCGAGCAGCTGGCCGCCAGCGCCGACGGAAGCATCGTCAAGAGCGACGTCGCCCCGACGATCGCCTTCGACCGCGGTTTCGAGCTCTCCGGCTCGGAAACGGACAGCTTCGACGAAGTCTGGGAGCCGGTCTGGGGCGAGGAATCGCAGATCCACAACCATTACAACGAACTGCTGGTGCACCTGAAGCAGCCCGAGAGCGGGCGCCTGCTGGACATCCGCTTCCGCCTGTTTGACGACGGCCTGGGCTTCCGCTACGAGTTCCCCGGCGGCGGCAGCCTGGTGCATTTCGTGATCAAGGAGGAACTGACCGAGTTCGCCTGCGCCGACGACTTCACCGCGTGGTGGATCCCGGGCGACTACGACACCCAGGAATACGAGTACAACTGCACGAAACTCTCGGAGGTGGCGGCGCATTTCCAGGACAAGATGCGCGGCAATAGCAGCCAGACCCCGTTCAGCACCTCCGGCGTGCAGACTTCCCTGCAGATGAAGACCCCCGGCGGGCTGTACGTCAACATCCACGAGGCGGCGCTCGTCGATTATCCCTGCATGCACCTGCTGGTGGACGGGAATTCCCACGTGCTCCGCTCCTGGCTCACTCCGGACGCCGAAGGCTGGAAGGGCAACCTGACCACCCCGGCGAAGACGCCCTGGCGCACCGTGCAGGTGGCCGCCAGCGCCAAGGACCAGCTCGCCTCGCGCCTGGTGCTCAACCTCAACGAGCCTTGCGCGCTGGACGACGTGAGCTGGATCCACCCCGTCAAGTATATGGGCGTGTGGTGGGAGATGATCGCGGGCGCGGGCTCCTGGGCCTACACCGACGCGGTGGGTATCGACCTCAATACCTTCGACTACGCCGCCGCGAAGCCCAACGGACGCCACAGCGCGAACAATGCGCGCGTGCGGCAGTACATCGACTTCGCCGCGGAGCACGGCTTCGACGCCCTGCTCGTGGAGGGCTGGAACATCGGCTGGGAGGAATGGGCCAACTGCAACAAGGACTATGTATTTGATTTCCAGACTCCTTACCCCGACTTCGACATCGACGCGCTGAACGCCTATGCCCACAAGAAGGGCATCCGCCTGGTGATGCACCACGAGACCTCCTCCAGCGTGCGCAACTACGAGCGCCACCTGGAAGCGGCCTATTCCCTGATGAACCGCTACGGCTACGACGCCGTGAAATCCGGCTACGTGGGCGACATCCTCCCGCAGGGCCTGCACCACTACAGCCAGTGGATGATCAACCACTACCAGTACTGCATCACCGAGGCCGCCCGGCACCACATCATGGTGAACGCGCACGAGGCGGTGCGTCCCACCGGCCTGTGCCGCACCTGGCCCAACCTCATCGGCAACGAGTCCGCGATGGGCACGGAATACCAGGCCTTCGGCGGCATCACGCCGGGCCACACGGCCATCCTCCCCTTCACCCGCCTGAACGGCGGCCCGATGGACTACACCCCGGGCATCTTCGAGCAGAACCTGAAGGACTGGTGCGGCAACGACTCGTACGTGAACTCCACCATCTGCGGCCAGCTGGGCCTGTACCTGACGATGTACTCCCCGCTGCAGATGGCGGCAGACACGCCGGAGCACTATTCCCGCTTCCTGGACGCGTTCCAGTTCATCAAGGACGTGGCCGTGGACTGGGGCGAGAGCCGCTACCTGGAGGCCGAGCCGATGGAATACATCATCGCGGCCCGCAAGGCCAAGGGCACGGGACAGTGGTTCTGCGGCGGCATCACCGACGGGGAGGCGCGCCACTTCGACCTGAAGCTGGACTTCCTCGAGCCCGGCTCCTACGAGGCAACCCTGTACGCCGACGCGCCGGACGCCCATTACAAGAACAACCCGCAGGCCTACGTGATCACGAAACGGACCGTGGGTCCGGAGGACACCCTCTCCATCACGATGGCCCCCGGCGGCGGCTTCGCCATATCGTTTGAAAGACTATGACTACGACATTCAAGATAAAGTACGAGACCGTGTGGGGCGAGAGCCTCGCACTGGTCCTCCAGGACAAGAAACACCCGATGCAATGGGGTGAGGGCGCAATCTGGAGCGTGACGGTCAAGGACTGCCCCGCCGCCGCCCTGAAAGACTACACCTACGTGGTGATGCGTGACGGCCTGATCATCCGCACCGAGTGGAGCCACCACGCCGCCAAGGCCGCCCGCGTGATCGAAGACGCGTGGATCGACTGCCCGATCCCGGGCTGCCCGTTCCCGCGCGTGCATCAGGCGGCGAAGTTCGACATCCCCGGCTGGCGGGGCGCCGGCACGGCCATCCCCGTGTTCTCGCTGCGCAGCGCGGACGATTTCGGCATCGGCGAGTTCCGCGACCTGCGGCCGCTGGTGGACTGGGCCGCCGCCACGCACCAGAGCGTGATCCAGCTGCTGCCGGTCAACGACACCACCCGCAAGGGACAGTGGGCGGATTCCTATCCGTACAGTCCCATCTCCACCTTCGCCCTGCACCCGCTGTACATCCGCCTGCAGGACATCGGCATCAAGGCCGACGCCGCCTTCAAGAAGAAGCAGGCCGCGCTGAACGCCCTGCCGGAACTGGACTATCCGAAGGTGTTCAAGGCCAAGATGGCCTACATCCGCCAGGCCTTCGAGGCGCGCGGCGCCAAGGACATGGCCTCCGCGGCGTACAAGAAGTTCGTCAAGGAGAACGCCGCCTGGCTGCCCGAGTATTCGGAGTTCTGCGCCCGCCGCGACAAGCTGGAGCCGGAATACTACTGCTGGATGCAGTTCCACCTGGACAAGCAGTTCTGCGAAGAGGTGGACTACGCGCGCGCCAAGGGCATCTCTTTCAAGGGCGACCTGCCCATCGGGGTGAGCGCCGACAGCGCCGAGGCCTACTGGCATCCGGAACTCTTTAACCTCGACTCCTCGACCGGCGCCCCGCCCGATTTCTTCAGCACCGACGGGCAGAACTGGGGCTTCCCGACCTATAACTGGGAGGAGATGGCCAAGGACGATTTCGCCTGGTGGAAGGCGCGCCTCAGGAAGATGAGCCGCTATTTCGACGCATTCCGCATCGACCACATCCTCGGCTTCTTCCGCATCTGGGAGATCCCCACGGAGT
>CAMVGM010000046.1 GCA_947167015.1 uncultured Bacteroidales bacterium | reverse complement strand
TATTTGAGCATGCCGTGGATGAGGCCGCCGGAGAACGAATCCCCGCCGCCGACGCGGTCGATGATGGGATTGATCTCGTAGCGCTTGCTCTGGTAGAACTCCTTGCCGTCGTAGATGAGGGCCTTCCAGCCGTTGTGGGTGGCGCTGAAGCTCTCGCGCAAGGTGCTGACGACATATTTGAAACCGAACTGCTCCTTCATCTGGCGGAAGATGCCTTCGTAGCCGGCGGCGTCGGTCTTGCCGCCTTCGACGTCGGCGTCCGGCTTGAAGCCCAGGCAGAGCTCGGCGTCTTCCTCGTTGCCGATGCAGACGTCCACGTACTTCATGAGCGGCCGCATGATGGAGATGGCCTTCTCACTGGTCCACAGTTTCTTGCGGAAGTTGAGGTCCACGGACACGGTGACGCCGTGACGCTTGGCGGCCTCGCAGGCGAGCCGGGTGAGTTCCGCGGCCTTGTCGGAAATGGCGGGGGAGATGCCGGACCAGTGGAACCAGGCGGCGCCTTCCATGATGGTGTCGAAATCGAAGTCGGCGGGATCGGCCTCGGCGATGGCGGAGTGCGCGCGGTCATAAATGACCTTCGAGGGGCGCATCGAGGCGCCGGTCTCGGCGTAGTAAAGTCCGATGCGGTCGCCTCCGCGGGCGATATAGTCGGTCCGTACGCCGTAGCGGCGGAGGGCGTTCACGGCAATCTGGCCGATTTCGTGCTTGGGCAGCTTGCTCACGTAGTAGGCCTCGTGACCATAATTGGCGAGGCTGACGGCCACATTGGCCTCTCCGCCTCCGGGAATGATGCGGAAGGAGTCCGTCTGGATGAAACGGTCATTGCCGGGCGGGCTCAGCCGCAGCATGATTTCTCCGAAAGTGATGACTTTGGGCATAAGTGTAAAGGTTTAGTTCCAATTTACAAATATAGGAATTTTTCGGGAATAATCCGGTTGTTGAATCATTTGTTGAATCCGGTGGTCTGATTTTGATATTCCGATATAATTCGTATCTTTGCACCTTGTTGAATAAGACTCAGTTTACTAACCATAATGTTTAACCAAAATTCACCCAAGATGAAGAACCATCTCAGAATGGCGATTGCAGGGCTGCTGATCCTCGTGAGCGGAGCCGTTGCTTTTGCCCAGAACAAGGTGTCCGGAACGGTGAAGGATGAGAACGGCGAGCCCATCGTGGCCGCCAGCGTCGTCGTGCGCGGCACCACCATCGGCGTGGTGACCGACCTCGACGGCAACTACACCATCTCCGTCCCGGCGAACTCCACCCTCGTTGCTTCCTGCATCGGTTATTCCGACGCCGAAGTCAACTACACCAATCAGGGTACGGTCAACTTCGTCCTGAAGGAGGACGCCCTCTTCCTGGACGAGACCGTCGTGATCGGTTACCAGACGGTCAAGCGCCGCGACCTTACCGGATCCGTCTCTTCCGTCAACAGCAAGCAGCTTTCCGCCGCGCCTGTGGCCAACGTGGCCCAGGCCATCCAGGGCAAGCTCCCCGGCGTGAACATCGTCTCCCAGGACGGCCGTCCGGACGCTTCCGTGAAGATCCGCGTCCGCGGTGGCGGCTCCATCTCCCAGAGCAACGAGCCGCTCATCCTCATCGACGGCGTGGCCGGCACGATGTCCGACATCCCCTCCGACCAGGTTGAGAGCATCGACGTGCTGAAGGACGCCTCCTCCACCGCCATTTACGGTGCGCGCGGTGCCAACGGCGTCATCCTCATCACCACCAAGGGCGCCAAGGAAGGCAAGGTCCGCGTGACCTACAGCGGCTATGCCAAGCTGAACACCCCGACCAAGTACCTCGAGTCCCTGGATCCCTATGATTATCTCGCGTACGTGTGGGCGAACGCCAATGCCAACGACGGCATGTCCTACGGCCAGTTCACCGCTCCGTTCGAGAAACTCTACGGCATCGGCCAGTACGGCGACATCAGCCGTTACAAGAACGTGCAGAAGTACGACATCCAGCGCCAGATCTACGGCCCGTCCTTCTCCCACAGCCACGACCTCTCCGTTTCCGGCGGCACCGAAGCCACGAAGGTCCTCTTCTCGCTGAACTACAACGACGAAGACGGTATGAAGGTGAATTCCTACAGCAAGCGTGCGAACGTCTCCCTGAAGATCAACCAGAAGATCTCCGACCGCCTGAACTTCGGCCTCGACCTCCGCTACACGGACGTCAACTCCCTGGGTTACGAGGGCACCGGCAGCCGCAGCGGCTCCACCCTGTCCTCCTCCTACCGTTTCCGTCCGATCGCCACCAAGGACATCCTCGGCAACACCGACGCTTTCCGCGAGGGCGCCATCGAGCAGTACGGCAAGTCCTCCCTGTGGGACCGCTACGATCCCTACAAGCAGATCATGGACTATGAGCCGCTCCGCCAGCGTCAGACCATCCGCGGCACGGCTTCCCTCAACTGGAACATCGTCAAGGGCCTGACCTACCACACCGACCTGTTCCTGGGCCGCAACTACCAGCAGAACAAGACCTGGGGCGGCGCCATCCGCAACAACTACCTGGACGACGCCACCGGCGAAGTGCAGTATGCCGGTTCCGCCACCCTGTATCAGGGCAACAGCTGGAACATGCGCTGGACCAACACCCTCAACTATGAGTTCGAACTCGGCAGCGCCCACCGCTTCAACATCCTCGTGGGCCAGGAGATGTCCAACTCCGGCGGTTCCTCCATCACCGTGAGCGCCGACCACTTCCCGTCCAACTACACCAAGGAGAACGCCTTCACCCGTATCGACCAGTACGACGGCACCGCGACCTCGATGAAGGAGACCGACCACTTCTCCTCCGGTTGGAACACGCCGAACCGCATCCTGTCCTTCTTCGGCCGTGTCAACTACACGCTGCTCGACCGCTACCTCTTCACGGCCACCTTCCGTGCTGATGGTTCCAGCAAGTTCGCTCCGTCCCACCGCTGGGGTTACTTCCCGGCCGCGGCCTTCGCCTGGCGTGCCAGCGAGGAGCCTTTCCTGAAGGACGTCAACTGGCTGAACGACCTCAAACTCCGTCTTTCCTACGGTACCGTCGGTAACGACGGCATCACCGCCGACCTCTGGTCCCAGGTCTGGTCCGGCAGCAGCACGGCGGCCGTCATCGGCGGCCAGAGCTACCTGTCCTACGACCTGTCCAGCTCGATGGCGAACGCCGACCTCAAGTGGGAGACCACCATCACCCGCAACCTGGGTATCGACTTCGGCGTGCTGAACGGCCGCCTCTCCGGTACCATCGACGCTTACTGGTACACCACCAAGGACCTCCTGATGCTGAAGGCCCTGCCCGGCATCACCGGTTTCACCCAGACCTATGCCAACATCGGCCAGACCTCCAACAAGGGTATCGAGATATCCCTCAACGCGATCCTCGTCCAGACCCGTGACTGGGGCCTCACCGTGGGCGGTAACATCAACTTCAACCGCAACAATGTCGATGCGCTGGCTGAAGGCGTGACCGGCATCTACGGTTCCGGCTGGTTCTCCTCCGGCAACCCGGGCAACGACTACGGTCTCTTTGTCGGCCAGCCCGTCGGCCTCGTCCGCGGTCTTACCTATGACGGATGGTACACCACCAACGATTTCAACTTCGACCCCGCCACCAACAAGTACAGCCTCAAGCCCGGCGTGCCTGACCTGAGCGCCTCCATTTCCGGTCCGTTCCACGGCGCCGAGAAGCTCGTTGACGGCTGCAACGCCTACCCGGGCATGGCCAAGTTCATCGATACCGACGAGGACGGCATCGTGGACGCTTCCGACTATACCGTCATCGGTAACATGAACCCCAAGGCGACCGGCGGTTTCAACATCACCGCCAACTACAAGAACTGGGACCTCGGCATGTACTTCAACTTCAGCCTCGGCAACCAGATCTACAACATCACCAAGATCGCTTCCCTCAACGGTTACAAGGAGACGGGCGTGTTCGAGAACCACCTTTCCCTGCTGAAGGACGCCTACCGGATCTATGACATCCAGGGCGGCCAGCTCAAGCGCCTCTACACTCCCGCCGAGCTCGACGCGGCCAACACCAACGCGAAGTACCCGTGCTTCTTCAACGAGAACTACATCGTTTCCGACCTCGGTATCGAGAACGGCAGCTATCTCCGTCTGAACACGATGACCGTCGGTTACACCCTGCCGAACACGTCCCGCTTCGCCAAGGCGCTCAGCATCAACAGCCTGCGTGTCTATGCGACGGCCTACAACCTGCTCACCCTCACCAAATACTCCGGCCTCGACCCGGAGGTCAGCTCCAACGAGTTCATCAACAACGCGAACTACCCGACCCCGGGTATCGACTGGGGCTCCTACCCTCGCGCGCGTTCCTTCGTCCTCGGTGTCAATGTCTCCTTCTAATCATCTAACGGAAAGAAGCATATGAAAAAGATATTTTACGCCATCATCGCTCTCGCCGGCTGCATCGCGCTCACGCAGTGCAAGTCTGCCGACTTCCTCAGCGTCAGCTCTCCGGACAAGTCCGACGACGTGTTCGTGACCTCCACCGTCAGCGAGACCTTCAAGACCCTGGCCTACTGCTACGGTACCTACAAGAGCGTCGCAGGCGGCGGCAACTACAACTGGAACGACTCCGCCTCCGACTGTGAGTACTATCCGGAGTACATGTCCAACAACGGCCGTATCGGCTACCTCCGTCCGAAAGAGGCCGGTGCCGACAACAAGTCCGGCCAGTTCAACAACTTGTTCAAGATCGTCGGCCGCTGCGCCCGCGTCGCGAACATCCTCTATGAGAAAGAAGAGGTCAAGGCCGCCCTCGACGCCGGTCAGGTCAATGACTGGACCCAGCTGTACGGCGAAGCCTGGACCTTCTGGGCCTATTGCTACACCGAGCTGGTCCGCCACTTCGGCGACGTGCCGTTCGGCATCGAGAACCAGGTCGTGGAGGAGTACTCCCTCACTTCCCGCTATGAGATCCTCGACGCCGTCATCGCCAAGCTGAAGGAAGTCGAGCCCTTCATGTACGACCTCGGCCAGGGTGGCATCACCGCGGAGCGCATGTCCCGCACCTTCGCCAACATGCTCATCGGCGAGGCCAACCTGATGGCCGGCGGCTACCAGACCCTCCGCACCGACGTGGACGGCCTGTACGGCAACCTCGCTTTCGAGAAGATGTACGAGAACAGCGACAGCAAGGCGATGTTCGCCCGCCGCAGCGACTGGCAGAACTACTACAAGGAGGCCCAGACCTACCTGCGCAAGGTGGTCTCCGGCGAGCGCAAGGGTACCCTGAGGCTCGTCACCTCCGACGACCGCGGCCTGGGCAACCCGTTCCAGCGCGGCTTCCAGTACATCATGGACATGGAGGTCTCTCCCGAGTCCGTGTTCGAGGTGGGCAACGTCGCCCCGCAGCAGTCCGAGCGTCCGTATTCCCAGGGCCGTCCTTCCGACGGCGGTAACACCAACGCCGCGCACTGCAAGGTCTTCTCCGGCATCCGCGTGATCCCGACCTTCTACTATGAGGGTTATGAGGACGGCGACCTCCGCTGGGATGCCTCCGCCGTGGTCACCGGTTCCGACGGCAAGGGCAACGAGGCCATCGTCACCCTGAAGTCCGGTTCCCGTCTGAACGGCGGTATCGCCATCAACAAGTGGGATATCAACAAGATGCGTGAGCCGTACGTGGTCAAGTGCCGCAACTCCGGCATGAACTACGTGTTCTTCCGCATGAACAACACGATGCTGAAGCTCGCCGAGGCCGACATCGCCCTGGGCGACAACGCCGAGGCCGCCAGCCTGATCAACCAGCTGCGCAGCCGCGCCGGCGTAGCTCCGCTCGCTTCCGTCACCGTCGACGACCTCATCGCCGAGGTCAAGCGCGAGTGCCTGGGCGAGGGCGACATCAAGTTCACCGAAATCCGCACCGGCAAGTTCACCGCGCTGGGCAAGGCGATGCGCGCCGAGCTCAAGGAGGTGATCGCCGGCCTCGAGGCCGACGGCTTCTACACCTTCTCCAACGGCCGCACCATCTCCAACTATGTCTGGACCAAGCTCGTGGACGTGACCGGCAAGCAGGTCGGTACGAACACCTACAACCGCGACGAGAGCAATCCCGCCCTCACCCCGGGCTGGCGTGGTACCTATGACTACACTTCCATCAGCACCGTGGCCAGCGTGGTCGTCGGTACCGAGCACAACCTCGCCATCGAGGGTCTGTTCGAGTACATCGATCCGGACGGCGAAAAGGCCAAGGCCCTCGAGGCCGACGGCTACAAGAAGGTCGACTGGGGTATCAACATGGTCAATGAGCAGGGTACCCTCTGGGACTACAACATGCTTTCCGGCATCGAACTGTCCGACGTGCCCTTCTACTTCCACCCGATCCCGCGCGAGACCCTGGACCAGTCCAAGGGCAATGTGACCAACGGTTACGGCCTCCCGCAGGTCTAGTGAATGCTTTCGCCGGCCCTTCCGGCGGATCCCGAACGAATCCCGCGACCATCCGGCCGCGGGATTTTTTTATTTGGCGGGGAATCCTTATCTTTGAAAAGCACAACCAATTAACCGATGAAGCGTTTCCTCTTTTCCCTGTTGGCGCTGCTGCTCGTGCTTTGCGCCGCGGCGCAGGACCGCGTCGAGCGCTGGGGCTGCTATGAACTGACCCTGTCCGCCACCGTTCCGGGCAATCCCTACGACGTGGCCCTGACCGCCACCTTCACCAATGGATCCGACAAATACACCGTCCGCGGCTTCTGCGACGGTGAGGGCGTCTTCAAGGTCCGCTTCATGCCGCCGTCCGAGGGCCGCTGGACCTGGGTTACGGCCAGCAAGGTGCCGGCACTGAACCGCAGGAAGGGGAGTTTCGAGTGCACGGCTCCTTCGGCGGACAACCACGGTCCCGTGGTGCCGGACGGACGGCATTTCAAGTATGCCGACGGTACCCGCTACTATCCGGTGGGGACGACCGCCTATGACTGGATGCACGTGGGGGAGGAGGCGGCCGCCCGCACGGTGGCTTCGCTGAAAGAATCCGGTTTCAACAAGCTCCGGATGCTGTTTTTCCTGCACAACCTGCCGGTGGAATACCTCGACATCTATCCTTTCGAGAAAAAGGCGGACGGAAGCTGGGACTACACCCGTTTCAATCCGGAATACTTCCGCTACGTGGAGCGCCGCCTGCTCGCCCTGCAGGAGATCGGCGTGGAGGCGGACCTGATTCTCTTCCACCCCTATGACGGCGGCCGCTGGGGCTTCGACCGTATGCCTTTGGAGGCCAACCTACGCTATCTTTCCTACATCACGGCCCGTTTCGCGGCCTTCCGCCACGTCTGGTGGTCGCTGGCCAACGAGTGGGACGGGGTGAAGGGCATCCCGGCGGAGGACTGGGACAAGTTCGCGCACGCCGTCGCCGACGGCGACCCCTACGGCCACCTGCTCTCCATCCACGGCTACACGGCCACGTACTACGACTATTCCGATCCCGTCTTCACCCACGCCAGCATCCAGGACCACGGGCCCGTGCTGGAGCGCGGCCGGGCGCACACCGTGAGCCAGATCTACAAGAAACCGGTCATTTTCGACGAGGTCTGCTACGAGGGCAACGTCGGCAGCCGCTGGGGCATGCTCAGCGGACAGGAGATGCTGCGCCGGATGTACAACGGCCTGATGAGCGGCACCTACGTCACCCACGCGGAGACCTTCAACGCGGAAGCGGGCAGTTCGGCCGAAGACGAGTGCAATTTCCTGGCGTACGGCCGGGAGTTCCGGGGCGAATCCTGGAAACGCATCCGCTTCCTGCGCGCCGTCCTGGACGCCCTGCCGGGCCCGCCCGGCCTGGCGGATCACAACTGGGACGAATATACCACCGCGGCCGGCGACGGCTGCTATCTGATCTATTTCGGCGCCGGGATCCGCAGCGAGTGGAAGTTCGACCTGCCGGTCAAGAACAACCTCTACGCCCGCCCGAAGCAGGGCGAGCGCTACCGCGTGGAGATCCTCGACACCTGGAACATGACCGTCACGCCCTGGCCGGTCATTTTCGAGACCGCCACCCCCGGCAGCTACCGCATCCTGGACAAGGAAGGCCGGGGCGTGCGCCTGCCCGAGACCCCCTATCTGTTACTGAGAATCACGAAGATATGAAACGCCTGATCCTGTCTGCCGCCGCGGCGCTGCTGCTCGCGGGCTGCGCCGGCCCTGCACCGGAGGCCCCCTATGGCACGTACGAGAACCCCATCCTGGGGGGTGACTATCCCGACCCGTCCATCGTCCGCGACGGGGAAGACTACTACATGACCCACTCATCCTTCGACTACAATCCCGGCCTGGTGGTCTGGCATTCGAAGGACCTGGTGCACTGGGAGCCCATCAGTTACGCGCTGAAGACCTACCTGGGCAGCGTCTGGGCCCCGGACATCTCCAAGATCGGGGACAAGTTCTACATCTATTTCACCGTTCACAACCGCAGCAACTGGGTGGTGTATGCAGATACGCCCTACGGCCCCTGGAGCGATCCGGTGGACCTGCACGTTGGCCAGATCGATCCCTGTCCTGCCGTCGGGGATGACGGGAGCAAGTGGCTCTTCCTGAGCGGCGGCCAGCGCATCCGCCTGACCGACGACGGCCTGGACACCGTCCCGGGTACCTTGGAGAAGGTCTGGAACGGCTGGCCCATCCCGGAAGGATGGCTGACCGAAGGACTGGCCATGGAGGGCCCGAAGATCCGCAAGGTGGGGGACTGGTGGTACTTCATCGCCGCGGAAGGCGGCACGGCCGGCCCGCCCACGAGTCACCTGGTGGCGATCGCCCGGAGCAAGAGCGTGGACGGCCCGTGGGAAGAGTCTCCCTACAATCCGCTGGTCCACACCTATCACAATACCGACCGCTGGTGGTCCCGCGGGCACGGCTCGCTGATCGACACCCCGGACGGCCGCTGGTACATCGTCTATCACGCTTACGAGAACGGCTACTACAACCTGGGCCGCCAGACCCTGCTGGAGCCGGTCTGGCTGGACGAGGACGGCTGGTGGCGCAGTTACGGCGAGAACATCGTCGAGGATCCCATCGCCGCGCCGCTGCCGCAGGTTCCCGTGACCGAGCGCCACGAACGCCTGGGCGAATGGCGGATCGGTCTCGACTGGAAGTATTATAAGGACTTCGACCCGTCCCGCGCCCGGGTGGAGGGCGGCACCCTCATCCTCAAGGCCGTCGGACAGAGCCCGGCCGACGCCGCCCCGATGATGTTCGTGGCTGGCGAGCAGGCCTATGAGTTCGAGGTCGAGATCGACCGCGATCCCGGGGCGACCGCCGGTCTGGTCATCTATTACAACAGCCAGTATTACATCGGCGAAGGCATCAACAATGCCGGTACGCTGCGCTGGCGGCGCGACCGCGGCGGCCGCCGCGCGATGCGCACCCCCGACGTGACCCACATCTGGCTGCGGCTGCGCAACGACCACCAGATTGTCTCCGCCTATTACAGCCTGGACGGCAAGGAGTGGAAACAGGACGACTGGGGGATCGAGATTTCCGGCTATAACCACAACGTCTTCCACGAGTTCCAGAGCATGCTTCCGGGGCTCGTCGCCGCGGGCGAGGGGGAGGTGCGTTTCAGCAATTTCAAATACCGCAAACTCGACTAAAATTCCGGCTCCGCCTGTCCGCCGCCCATCAATACTCGGAATCATCAGATAGAATATGAAAAGATTGTTTTTGTCTATTTGTGTCCTGCTGGGTGCATTCACCCTGTCGGCGCAGACGATTGATTATAAGGGGACGCCGGTGACGTTGGGGCCCCGCGCCCTGTACGTGGACGGCAGCCTGTCCGATGCGGAGGCCGCCCGTTCCCCCTATGTCTTCAACGATTTCAAGGAGGCGATGGCCGCCCTGCAGGATGGCACCCGCCAGGAGCCGATGCGGGTCTATATCGCCCCCTGGGTGTACTGGGTGGACGATCCGGACGACGGGCAGGTCCGCCGCCCCGTCAGCGGGAGCACCCCCTTCGGGATGGTGGTCCGCTGCGAGGCCCTGCAGCTGCTCGGAATGACGGATGACGCCCGGGACGTGGTCCTGGCTTCCGCCCGCGGGCAGACCCAGGGCGCCGTGGGCAATTTCACGATGTTCGATTTCTGGGGCGACGACCTGGTGGTCCAGGACCTCACGATGGGCAACTACTGCGACATCGACCTCGTCTATCCCCGCAAGCCGGAACTGGGCCGCAAGGCGAAGTATTCCGCCATTACGCAGGCGCAGGTGTCCTTCTGCCACGGCGACCGCATCCTGGCGCGGAACGTCCGCTTCGAGGCGCGGCTCAACCTCAGCCCGCTGTCCGGCTCCAAGCGCATCCTCTTCGACCGCTGCCACATGGAAAGCACCGACGATTCGCTCAACCGCTGCGGCGTGTATCTGCACTGCGACCTGGACTTCTGGGGCCGCCAGCCTTTCGGCAGCGTGGACACCTACGGCACCGTCTTCCTGGACTGTGACTTCAACATCCGCCACGGCGAGGCCGTGCAGGCGGTCAGCAAGGGCGTCGGGCGGCATTCGCTGGTGGACGTGCGCTATCACACCTCCGGGCGTCCCGTTCAGCTCGCCTGGACCTTCCGGCCCGAGGAATGGCTCCGCTGCTACCAGTACAACATCACCTTGGACGGACAGCCCGCCTTCGTGGGCGCCGCCAAGCCGTTCAACACCGTCCCGCTGGACCGGAAGGCACAGCTTGCCGCCTACCGCCTCGTCGAGGACGACGGCACGGTGCTCTACAATACCTGGAACCTGCTGCGGGGCGAGGACGACTGGGACCCGCAGGGCATCCGGGAACGCGTCCTGGCGCTTTCGATGCGTGACGGGCGCGATTACTCCAACATCCCCACTTGCCTGAACCTGGATGTCAAGGCGGCTTCGCTCCGGACGGGCGGCGCCCCCCTGCACGTCCGTGCGACGCTGGCCCGGCACCTGGGCTATCCGCTGGACAGGCAGACCGTCCGCTGGCGCGTCCAGCCGGGTTATGAGCGATACGTAAAACTCTCTCCGCAAGGGAAATACTGCCTCGTGGAGGCGACCAACCACGGGGAAAGGACGCAGACCTTCGACCTGGTCGCCTATACCGACGAGGGTCTTGAGTGCGCCGTGGAACTGACGGTGGCGCCGGACCTGCTGCCCGCTCCCGCGCTGACGCGCCGGCCGGTCCTGACCCTCTCCGGCGGGAAGGCCGCGGTGGACTACGAAGCCGACCTGCAGGGCCGCGCGGACGAGGCTGAGGTAACCTGGTACCGCTGTGACGACCGCAAGGGCGGCGGCGCCGTTCCGGTGGCCGTTTCCCGCGAAGGCAGGCCGCTCCGCGAATACCGCCTCACCCGGGGCGATGTCGGGCGTTATCTCGCCGTCGGCGTGGCGCCGAAGCATGCCCGCAGCCCGCGCGGCGAGGAAGTGCGCGTCGTGTCGAAATCACCCGTCAAGGCCTCCCAGGTCGTGGGCGGGAACATCCTCTCCACGGATTTCTCCGATTTCCCGACCGGCAACCAGCCGCTCGTGAAGCCGGGTTACTGGACGGTGGACGCCTTCAAGCCCGCCGATACCGGCGAGTACGGCTGGAGCGTGGACCCGTCCCAGCCGAGTTGGACCTACGGCAGCGGTATCAACGGCGCCAAGGGACTGGGTATCCAGCAGTTGCAGCAGGGGGCGCGCCTGCGTTACACCCCGCCGGCAGGCCGATACGGCGACATGTCCGTGATCTGGCAGGTGGATCCCGCCAAGGACGGCGGGCAGGGTTTCGCCAGCGCCCGGATGCAGTATCTCGACCTGTTCATCAAGTTCGATACGAAGACGCTGACGGGCTATGCCCTGCGGGTGATCCGGACCGTGAAGTTCTCCGATGCGGTGGACGTGATGCTGGTCCGGTATGACGGGGGCGTCGTGACGCCGCTCACCGAAGGCGTTTCGACCAACTGCTTCCTGACGGGCTGCACCCTGAGGGTGAAGGCGGAGGGATCGCGCCTGACGGCGCACGTCGAAGGTCCCAACCACATGGCCACCTGCGCGGCGGACCCGCGCATCCATCCTTCCGTGGACCTGGAAGCCGCCATCACGCCGAACGCCTTCGGCGGCATCGGCCTGCAGCACACCAGTACCGTCGGCACCGAGAGCCGCATCCTCATCCACTCCGTCTGCGCCGAATGGAAATAGGCCGGTCCCGGCCTATTTCTGGCGGCAGAAGATCTGGACGGGACAGCCTGTCAGGTTGAACGACTTCCGGAGCTGATTTTCCAGGAAACGCTTGTAGGGATCCTTCACGTACTGCGGAAGATTGCAGAAGAAAGCGAAAGCCGGGAAGCGCGTCGGGAGCTGGGTTACGTACTTGATCTTCACGTACTTGCCCTTCCAGGCGGGCGGCGGCGTCTCCTCGATGACGGGCAGCAGCGCCTCGTTGAGGCGCGCCGTGGGAATCTTCTGCGAATAGTTGGCATACACCTGCGTCGCGGCGTCCAGCACGTCCTGGATGCGCTGCATCTTCACCACGGACGTAAAGATGACGGGAACGTCGGTGAACGGCGCGAGCCGGGCCTTGAGCGCCTCGGTATAGTCTCGCATCGTATTGGAATCCTTGATGAAGAGGTCCCACTTGTTCACCACGACCACGCAGCCCTTGCGGTTCTTGAGGATGAGGTTGAAGATGCTCATGTCCTGCGCCTCCATCCCGGAGGTCGCGTCGATCATCAGCACGCACACGTCGGCGTGCTCGATGGCGCGGATGGAGCGCATCACCGAATAGAATTCCAGGTCTTCGTGGACCTTCGTCTTGCGGCGGATGCCGGCGGTGTCCACCAGCATGAATTCGTGCCCGAACTTGTTGTAATGCGTCTCGATGGCGTCCCGCGTCGTGCCGGCCACGGGCGTCACGATGTTGCGCTCCTGCCCCAGCAGGGCGTTGGTCAGCGAAGACTTGCCCACGTTCGGCTTGCCCACGATGGCGATACGGGGGAGTCCGGCATAAGGGTCCTCCTCTGGCTCCTGCTCTGCGGGGAGAGCTGCCACGACGGCGTCCAGCAGGTCGCCGGTGCCGCTGCCGTTGGCCGCCGAGATGCTGTAGAGCTCGCCCAGGCCGAGGGAGTAGAACTGGTAGGCGTCGTACATCTTCTCGCCGGTGTCCACCTTGTTGACGCAGAGGATGACGGGCTTGCGGGAACGCCGCAGGACGTCGGCGATCTCGGCGTCGTAGTCGGTGATGCCGGTGGCCGCCTCGACCATGAAGAGCACCACGTCGGCCTCGTCGATGGCGATCTGGACCTGCGAGCGGATCGCGGCTTCGAAGACGTCGTCGGAATTGGTCGTGTAGCCGCCCGTGTCCACGACGGAGAATTCGCGGCCGCACCATTCGCAGCGGCCGTAGTGCCGGTCGCGGGTCACGCCGGCGGTGTCGTCGACGATGGCCTGCCGCATTCCGACGAGGCGGTTGAAGAGGGTGGATTTGCCGACATTGGGCCGGCCGACGATGGCAACGAGACTCATATCAGTGGTGTTCGGTGTAAAATTGACAATCTTGACAGGCTTCGGAAACGTTTCCCTTGCAGGGCTTGCCGTGCAGGGCGGCGTCCTCGTCCTTGAAACAGCGGATCCCCCGCTTCCGCATCTCTTCGTTGGACCCCACGTCGTACTTCGGGAAACCCCGGCCGGCAAGGATGCCCACGCTCAGGCCGATCACGCAGAGCGCCACCAGGACGAGGACGACGAGGAAGACGGGGACCATGGGTGCCGTTATTGCACGAAGTCCGGACTGATGGCTTCGTAGTTATAGACCTTGTGGATGATGGAGGCGAAGACCTCGGTCATCGACACGATCCGGATCTTGGGGTCGTCCGCGAGTTCGGGATGCGGGATGGTGTCCGTGATGAAGACTTCCTGCAGCACGGAATCGTGGATGCGCTGCACGGCGCTGCCGGAAAGCAGGCCGTGGGTAGCGCAGGCGCGCACGCTCGAGGCGCCCCGGTTCATCAGCACCTCGGCGGCCTTGCACAGGGTGCCGGCGGTGTCGATCAGGTCGTCCACGATGATGATGTCCCGGCCCTCGATGTCGCCGATGGCGGTGATGGAGCCCACCACGTTGGCCCGCTCGCGGGTCTTGTGGCAGATGATCACCGGGCACATCAGTTCACGGGCATAGACGTTGGCGCGCTTGGCGCCGCCCATGTCGGGCGCGGCGATCGAAAGGTTCTTGAAATGGCGGTTCCGGATATAGGGGATGAAGACCTTGCTGGCATAGATATGGTCCACCGGGATGTCGAAGAAACCCTGGATCTGGCCGGCGTGCAGGTCGCAGGTCATCACGCGGTCCGCACCGGCGGCCCGCAGCAGGTTCGCGACGAGCTTGGCGCCGATGGCCACGCGCGGCCGGTCCTTGCGGTCCTGACGGGCCCAGCCGAAATACGGCATCACGGCCACGACCTCGTCGGCCGAGGCGCGCTTGGCTGCGTCAATCGCCAGGAGGAGTTCCATCAGGTTGTCCGCGGGCGGCGTGGTGGACTGGATGATGTAAACGGAGGCGCCGCGGACGCTTTCGGTGTACTGCGGCTGGAATTCGCCGTCACTGAAAGGGGTGACTTCGAGTTCGCCCAGGTGCAGCTCCGGCTCTTCCGGCGACTGGAGCAGATTGATCTGGTTGATGACCTGGCGTGCAAAGTTCTCGGTGGCCCTGCAGGCGAACAATTCCAATCGATGGGTGTGTATCATTGCAGTATATGTTGGTTAAAGTGTCTTGAGGATGCCTTCTATATAGTCCAGGACCTCGTCTTTCCCGCGCGCGTCCAGGGACGAAGTGCAGAAGACGGGCGGGAGTTCCTCCCACTGCTCCAGCAGGATCCCGCGGTCCCGTTCGAGCTGCGCGGCCAGGACGTTGGGGCCCTGTTTGTCGCACTTGGTCATGATCAGCGCGAAAGGGACCCCGCGCTCGCCCAGCTCCGCGAGGAATTCCCGGTCGATCTTCGTGATGTCGTGCCGCGAATCGATGAGCACGAACAGCAGGGCCATCTCCTCGGAGTTGCAGATGTAATCCCGGATGACGGCGGCCAGTTCGTCGCGACCTTTCTGTCCCATCCGGGCGTAGCCGTAGCCGGGGAGGTCCACGAGATACCAGCTGTCATTGATGAGGAAATGGTTGACCACCTTGGTCTTGCCGGGGGTGGAGGACGTCATCGCCAGCTTCCGGTTTCCGCACAGGGTGTTGATGAGCGAAGACTTGCCGACGTTGGACCTTCCGATGAAGGCGAATTCCGGCAATTTCCGCTTCGGTTTCTGTGAGATCCGGGTGCTGCTGCCTGCGAACACGGCCTCGGAGATCTTCATACAAATACTAACGCTGAATTCTAAGGCAAAGATAGCAATTCTTTGTGGATTTTTCGTAATTTTGTAAAAGATGGAACGGGATTACATCGATTTGTCGGAACTCCTGGCGATGGTCCGGGAGGAACTCGAAGCGGCCTTCCCGGAACGCTTCTGGGTCCGGGCTGAAATCGCGTCCGTCCAGACCAAGGCGAACGGCCACTGCTACCTCGAACTGGTGCAGCAGGAAGACGGCCGGACCGTCGCGAAAGTCAAGGCCAACATCTGGCGTTCCCGCTATGCCCCCCTGCGCGCTTATTTCCGCGAAGCGACCGGAGGCGAGCTCGCCGTCGGGATGGAGGTGCTCCTGCGGGTGCAGGTGACCTTCAGCGAGGCCTACGGTTTCTCGCTGAACGTGGAGGAGATCGAACCGCGCTTCACCCTCGGCGCCGCCGAGATGCAGCGGCGAAAGACGCTGGAACGGTTGGAGGCCGAAGGGCTGCTGGACCGTCAGAAGGAACTGGAATGCGCGCTGCTCCCGTACCGCCTGGCAGTGATCTCCGCGCGCGACGCGGCCGGCTACGGCGATTTCCGGCGCCACCTGGAGGACAACGCCTACGGCTTCGTCTTCGAGACGGAACTTTTCGAGGCCACGATGCAGGGGCAGGAAGCCCCGGCGTCCATCTGCGATGCGATCGCCTGCGTGGAGTGTGCGGAACGGCCGTTCGACGCCATCCTCCTGCTGCGCGGCGGCGGTTCTCCCCTCGACCTTGCCTGCTTCGACGACTACGGCCTGGCCTTCGCCATCGCCAACTGTCCCGTGCCGGTCTATACCGCCATCGGCCACGAACGCGACACCCACGTGGCGGACGTGGTGGCCTACGCCCGCGTGAAGACGCCCACGGCGCTGGCCGACCTGTTCATCGATGCCTTCGCCGCCGAGGACGAACGCATCAGTTCCTTCGGCACGCGCCTCCGCACCGCCTTCCTGGCCCGGCTTTCCGCGATGGAAAGCCGCCTGGACGCGATGCACGAGCGGATCCGCCGCGCCGACCCCCGGAACGTGCTGTCCCGGGGCTATGCCCTCGTTACCGACGCGCGGGGCGTGGTGGTCAAGTCCGCCGGCGTCCTGCTCCCCGGAACGAAGTTTAAAGTATTGTTCGCCGACGGCACCGTATCGGCGTCGGCGGAAGGCGGAGCGGAAATTGGTTTTTCGGCAAACCTGTCCGAAAAATAATTTCCGTCCGCCC
>CAMVGM010000045.1 GCA_947167015.1 uncultured Bacteroidales bacterium | reverse complement strand
GCAGCGGCGAAGGGATGTTCCGCAAGGATCCCCGCGCCCGGGAAGAATGGAGCCCCGAGGTGGTGGAACTCTGCGCCGCGCGGCAGAAACGCATCCTCGCGGACGTCTGGCCCGCGCTGCGCGAAGGCGGCCTGCTCATCTACAGCACCTGCACTTACGAGGCGGCCGAGAACGACGAAAACCTCGCCTGGGCCGCCGCGCAGCTGGGCGGCGAGATCCTGGAACCGGAAGCGGAATTCGGAGAATGCGGCGTCCGGCTCACCCCGCACGGGCAGCTGCTCGAAGCGGGGGTCGTGCCCGGCGAAGGCCAGTGGGCGGGCGCCCTGCGGAAGACCGCGCCGCAGCCTGCCGCGAAAAACGTCTCCCCGGAGTTGCTGCACCCGCTCCGCAGCGGCCTGCGGAAGGGCGAGGCGAAGGGAAAGGACTTCATCCCCGATCCCGACTACGCTTTGAGCATAAAATTTGATAGCAAGGACTATCCGGTCGTGGACGTGGACCGGCAGACGGCCCTGCGCTTCCTTCACCGGGACGCACTCGTGCTGCCGCAGGCCGCCCCCGGCTACAATGTAATCACCTATCTCGGCCACCCTTTGGGCTTTGTGAAGAACATCGGCACCCGATGCAACAACCTCCTCCCGAAGTCGCGCCGTATTTTGATGAACGTATGAAAAGATACCGACTGACCCTCCTGCTTGCCGTCGCGCTCCTCGCCAGCGGCGCCGCCTTTGCCCAGGAACCCACCCGGGAAGAATACCAGGCCCGCTACGAGCGGCTCGTCCGCAACCTGGGCTACGACGGCGTGGGCATCGAGACCGTGCTCGACCGCTGGGCCGAAGCCTACCCCGACGACCCGGCCGTCTATCAGGCCCGCTTCAACTATTATCTTGAGAAGAGCCGCAGCACGGAGATGGTGCCCATGCCCGGCATGCGCCGCTTCATGGGCAAGCAGCCCGCGCTGTCCCTCAAGGACCCCGAAGGCGGCGACGTCCCGTATTTCGAGGAAGATTTATATGACGAGGAAAACTTCGGGCTGGCGATGCGCGTGCTGGACCAGCAGATCGCCGCGCATCCAAATGAACTGCGCTGGTACGCCCTGAAGATTCCGGCCCTGTGCGCCTACGAGAAGCTGAGCCCGGACATGGCCGCCGCAGAGCTGAAGTCGCTCATCAGGCGCCAGTCCTCGTCCAAGCCCGCCTGGACGCTGGACGGCGAACCCGCCGACGCGGAAGTTTTCCAGCAGTTCGTGGGCGAGATCTGCTACAACGTCTTTCAGACCGGATCCGACATCAGTTACGAGTATTTCAGGGAGGTTTCCGAGCAGATGAACAAGCTGTTCCCGAAGAATCCGGTCTTCCTGGACAACATCGGATCCTACTGGCACGTGGCCCGGAGCAACGACAAGCAGGCCGAAAAGTACTACAAGAAGGCCCTCAAGATCGACCCGGACGACTACGCCGCCACGCGGAACCTCCAGATCATCGAGAGGCAGCGCGCCCAGTCCAAAAAGAAATAGGCCTTTATTCCGCCTTGACGGTCTTGGCGGGATCGACTTTCGAGATGAAGAGGGTGGGGATCAGAAGCAGCAGGAGGATCCCCGCGAAAGCCGCCGCGTCGGCGAGCAGGATGCCGGGCAGGTTCACGTGCACCGGCACGAAGGAGACGAAATAGTTCTCCGGATTCAGTTTCAGCAAGTGCGTGGTGCCCTGGACCAGGCAGAACAGCAGGGCCAGGGCGTTGCCGACGGCCATGCCGATGGCCACGGTCCTGGCGCCCACCCGCAGGAACACCCCGGCGATGGAGCGGTCCTTCATCCCGAGGGTCTTGAGCGTGCCGATCGTGGAAACGTGGCGGAAGAGCAGGATCAGCAGGCCGGAAATCATGTTGAACCCTGCCACGATGGTCATCAGCAGCAGGATCGCATACACGTTGAAATCGATGAGGTCCAGCCAGTCGAACAACTGGGCGAAGCGCTCCGTGGCCGCCACGGCGCGCAGGGGGTCTTCGTCGTCGCGCGCCCCCACCTGGGCCCGCCAGCCCAGTTCGTCGGCGGCCCGGCGGATCGCGAGGCGGCTGCCGTGACGGGCGTCCAGGCCCACTTCCAGCAGGGAGACCTCGTCCGGTCCCCAGTCCGCCACCCGGCGCAGGTCGCCGATGGGCACGTACAGGATCTGGCTGTCCTCCGTCTCCACCGGATTGTCGTAGAGCGCGAGGACGTGCCACTTGCGTATCTTGACCTTCTCGCCCACGAACCAGGCGGTCAGGTCGTCGCCGGGCCGGATACCCAGCCGTCCGGCCAGTGAAGAAGGCACCCGCACGCCCAGCGAGGCGGTGTCGGCCTGCGTGCCCTTGAACAGCACGCCGTGGATCTCTTCCCCGACCTGCAGGATGCCGGTGGCGTAGATTACCGGGTCGATGCGCTCGACGCCGTTCACGGCGCGCAGGGCCTCCAGGTAGGAGGGATTGGCGCTGACGGGGTCGGTCCCCCCGGTCAGGTCGGCGGCGGTGTTCGTCAGCAGGACGTCTCCGGTGACCGCGGACACGCTGCCCCGGATCTCCCGGCGGAAGCCCGCGGAGATGGCGACAGCCACGATCATCACAAGGAAAGAGATGGCTATCGCGACGATAGCCATCTTTTCCTTGAAACGCAGACGCGAGGCGACGAAGCCTTCCGCCTTCATGGAATTACCAGATATGGACGCGCTCGGCCTCCGGACGCCACATCGGGTCGCCTTCCTGGATGCCGAAGGCGTCGAAGAACTCGCCGAAGTTGCGCAGGGTCACGTTCACGCGGTTGTCGCCCAGTGAGTGGACGTCGAGCTTGGTGAGGCGAGCCCGCTCCTCGTCGGTGATGTTCTGCGCCCACACGCGGGCGTAGCCGAGGAAGAAGCGCTGTGCGGTGGTCAGGCCGTCGATGGGCTTGGGATCCACGCCGCCGAGGGCGTTGTGCAGGGCCGTCCAGGCCACGGAGACGCCGCCGTGGTCGGCGATGTTCTCGCCGAGGGTCAGTTCACCGTTGGCCTTCACGCCCGGCAGGACCTCCACCTCGTTGAACTGGTCCACCAGCACGTGGGTCTTCTCCACGAAGGCGGCGCGGTCCTCGGGGGTCCACCAGTTGTTCATGTTGCCATCCTTGTCGAACAGGCTGCCCTGGTCGTCGAAGCCGTGGGTCATCTCATGGCCGATCACCACGCCGATGGCGCCGTAGTTCACGGCATCGTCGGCCTCCGGGTTGAAGAACGGCGGCTGCAGGATGCCGGCCGGGAAGCAGATCTCGTTGGTCGTCGGGTTGTAGTAGGCGTTGACCGTCTGCGGGGTCATGCCCCACTCGGTCGGGTCCGTGGGCTTGCCGAGCTTGGACAGGTTGTCCTGCACGTACCAGGCGCTGGCGGCGCGCAGGTTCTCATAGTAGCTCAGCTGCGGGTCCACCTGGAGGGTGCCGTAGTCCTTCCACTTGTCGGGATAGCCGATCTTCACGGTGAAGGCCTCCAGTTTCTCGCGGGCCTTGGCCTTGGTGGCGTCGGACATCCACTCCAGGGAGTCGATGTGCTGGCCGAGGGAGACCTGCAGGTTCTTCACCAGGTCGAGCATCTTCTGCTTGGAGGTCTCGGGGAAGAACTTCGCCACGTACATCTGGCCGACGGCCTCGCCGAGGATGCTGTTGGGCACGCTCATCGCACGCTTCCAGCGCGGCTTCTGCTCGGTCACGCCGCTCATCTGGGTGCTGAAGAAGTCGAAGGAAGCCTTGTAGAAGTCATCGGAAAGGCTGCCGGCGGCGCTGCTGAGCAGCTGGGCGGCCAGGTAGTCCTTCAGGACGTCCAGCTTGCTGTCCTTGTAGAGCTTGCTGAAGCCCTGGAAGAAGGACGGCTGCTCCACGATCACCTTGTCCATGTCCGGGAGACCCATCGCGGCGGCGAAGGTCTTGAAGTCGAAGCCGGGGTAGGCCTTGTAGATCTGCGCGGAGCTCATCGGGTTGTAGAGCTTTTCGACGTCGCGGTTCTGCACGCTGGTCCAGGAGAACTGCGCCAGCTTGTCCTCGATGCCCGCCGCGTTGGCGGCGCGCTGCTCGGGCTTGTCCAGGCCGGCGAGGGCGAAGAGCTTGGCGAGCATCGCCTCGTAGCCCTTGCGCAGCTCGGCGTTGGCCGGGTCTACGTAGTAGTCGCGGTCGCCCATGCCCAGGCCGCCCTGGCCCAGGTAGAAGACCTGCATCTTGCTGTCCATCAGGTCGGCGTCCACGCCGCCGCCGAAGAAGCCGCCCTCACCCACGAGGTTCAGCTTGCCGAGGTGCGCGGCGAGCGCCTTCTTGTCGGGCACTGCGTACAGCTCGTCGAGATATTTCTTGACGGGAGCGGCGCCCTCCGCGTTCAGGCGGGTGGAGTCGAGTCCCTGCTTGTACAGGTCCACGATCTTCTGGTCGATGGTACCGGCTTCCGGATCCATCTTCGTCATTTCGGAGAACAGGGCGTTCAGGTCTTCCACGTTCTTCTCGCGCAGCACGTCGAAGGAGCCGAAACGGGCATATTCCGCCTTGAGGGGATTCTTCTTCATCCAGCCGCCGTTGGCATACTGGAAGAAATTGTCGCCGGGTTTCACGCTCAGGTCCATGTCGGTCGGATCCAGGGCCGGCGTCTTCACTTCCTTGGGCTGGCAGGCCGCCAGCATCATCACAGGAATCATGATAACAAATAACTTTTTCATCTTATTGAATATTGTTACGTTTTTCAAACCAAACCGCAAAGATACACTTTTACCGATTTATTTCCGATATTTGTATCCGGTATGAATGCGAAAACAAAGGAAATCCTGCTGCGCTATGGCGTGGCGACCGTCGGGCTGGTGTTCGTGGCCCTCGGCGTTGCGCTGTCCATCATCTCCAACCTCGGAACGGCGCCGCTGTCCTGCCCCGCCTATGTGCTGAACCTCCGTTTCCCGGCCCTGTCGGTCGGTACCTTCACCCTGCTCGTCAACACCTCGCTGATCCTCATCCAGCTGGCCCTGTGGCGCAAGAAGTTCCAGGTGCGCTACCTGATGCAGATCGTGGCTTCCGCCCTGTTCGGCTACCTGATCGACGGCTGCCTGTGGGCCCTGTCCTGGCTGCATCCGGAGGGTTTCCTGGTGCGCGTGGGCCTGACGCTGCTGGCCGCACTGGTGACCGCCTTCGGCGTGAGCATCGAAGTGGCGGCGAACGCCTGGATGCTGTCCGCCGAGATGACGGTGCTGTCCTTCTCCCAGACCTTCAGCTGGAAGTTCCACACGGTCAAGGTGGTGATGGATTCGCTGATGGTGGTGATCGCCGCGCTGCTGTGCCTGTGGTTCTTCGGCGACCTGTTCGGCGCCGGGGAGTTCACCGGCTGGGCCGACCTGCTGCTGGCCCGTACGCCGGAGGTCGTGATCGGCCTGGGCACGCTGCTGCTCGCGGTCCTGCCCGGCTGGCTGATGCGGCTGACGGACCCGCTGGTCGCCCGCATTCCGCGGAAGTCTAAGGCGTAATCTTGCAGAAGCGGTTATAGACCGCGATCGCGTTGTCCACGTAGAAAGTGGTTTCCGCGCCCTTGAAAGGGCCGAAGCGGGTCACGCCCGCCAGGGCGACGAGATCCTCCTGCGCCATCACCGGAAGCACCCGGTTCACGACATTGATCCAATAACCCGTATCCACGCCCAGGTGGCGCGCCATCGCGATGCAGTCGTCGATGCGGCCGATGCCCGCATTGTAGGCGGCCAGGGCGTATTTGTACCGTTCCGTCATGTTGTCTCCCACCGGGTAGTAACGCTGGATCAAGTTACCGAGCATCTGCGCCCCGGCGGCGATGTTCATCTCGGGGTCCAGCGGGTCCGTGACCCCGTAGCGCTCGGCCGTGCGCGGCATCATCTGCATCAGGCCCGCGGCGCCGCGCGGCGAGACCGCCTCGATGTGGAAGCGCGACTCCTGGTAGATGACGGCGGCCAGCAGGTGCCAGTCCCAGCCCAGCGAGTCGGCGTGTGCGCGGATGAGGCTGTCGTAGGGGGAGATCTGTGGCCGGGGGCCGCTCCTGAAGGCGCTGAAGCGGTCCAGGAAGGCACTCCGGACGGCCGGGTAGTCCGGCGAGTCGTGCCAGGCGGCGATCCAACCGTTCGCTTCGCGCATCGCGTCGTGTTCGTCGTGGCGCATCAGCCAGAGGCTGAGGCTGTCCAGCGGGGCGGACACGAGCACGCTGTCCACGGCCACGCTGTCCGCGAACGGGACCACCACGATGTCCACCGCCCCGGCGCGCAGCGAATCCAGGTAGGACAGGTCGCGTCCCGTGAGCAGGATCTCGGCGGTCTGCCCGTTCTCTGCGGCATAGCGCCGGAGCAGTTCGTAATTGTAACCGACGACGAGGGCCTTGGAGGTATCGGCGAGCGGGGCGAGTTCCAGCACGGCCCGGATCCGGTCGGGTCGGATGCGTACTTCTTGGGTATTCCTGTTTGCCAGCAGGGAGAGGAGACCGGCGGCGGCGATCAGCGCCCCGGCGAGGAAGAGGCAGATGCGTTCGGCGCGGTTCATCGGACGGAGGCTGCCGCCGAACGGCCGCCGGGCTGGATGTAGAACGGCCAGTAGATGCCGAACTTCAGGCCTTCCATTCCGCTCTTCGTGACGATGTAGCGGTCGGCGCTGAAATAATCGGGGTGCAGCAGCGGCCAACCGCCGCCGGCGTTCTGGTATTTGATGAACACGCAGGCGCGCTTCCACTGCACGTTCACGAAGATGTCGAACCAGGGGCCGTTGGTGTACTGCCGCTCACGCTGGTTGTAGAAGACGCCGAAATTCGGATTCCAGCCGGGGGCGTACCAGGGCGTGTTGGCGTAGGCGTCCGCGCCGATCTGCATCACCATCACGTTGCGCCGCAGCTCGTCGCGCTGCACCACGAACTGCAGGTAGTAGCGGAGGTTCAGCGCCAGGGTGGGCAGCGGGACGACCTCCGGCTCGGACGATAACTGCAGCAGCGCGCGGTGGTCCAGGTGCACGGGGCCCAGGACGAACTCCTTCCGGAGCGAGGCGGACAGCACGCTCATCGCGGGACCGTGCTGCCGGGCGATGCCCTTGGCGTCATAATAGACGGTGTTGCCGAGCAGGGCGTAGCCCACGTCGGCGGAGAGTTTCCAGTAGGGGATGTCGAGCCGTCCGCGGACGGTCGTGGTGGAGATCTTGCCGAACTCGTTGTCCCAGCTGTAGTGGTTCAGGTTGAGGTGCTGCTGGTACCAGCCGGGATTGAGCAGCGAGGTGCCGAAGCTGGCCGACAGGCTGACCGGGCTCTTGCGGGCGCGCCGGAAGGGGAAGAAGCGGAACTCGGCGTTCGCCTCGACGTTCAGGTCGCCGAAGTCGGCGCCCAGGATCACGTAGCGCGCCTTGGCGTTCCAGAAGGCGTTGCCGCGCAACTGCCCTTCCGCGCCGGCGTACAGGTAAACGGAGTTCTCCACGTGCCGGGTGGGCCTGACGGTGGTACTGTCGAAGTCGTGCTCCAGGTAGTCCCCGATGCCGACGTCCAGCTTGGAGACGATCCCCTCGCTGGACCAGGGCTGCAGCCGCAGGTACACCTTGTTGTCCAAGCGCATCGTGCGCAGGGAGTCGATGCTGGACTGGCCGTAGCGGGACACGTTGTTGTAGAAGGCCGCCTCGGAATCGTTGAAGATGTTATCGGTATACAAGCGCGTCCAGGTGGTCCATTCGGTGCTGTGGCCAACGTAAGCCGTGGTGATGTCGCGGTCCAGGCTGTCGGCGTTGAAGTGGTAGCTGCTGTCGCGCCGCGCGCGCAGGCGGTTGATGAAGGTGAAGGGGATGCGCAGCTGCTGGTCCAGGAAGACGGTCCGTTTCTTCGTCTTGGACTTGGCGTCGGACAGGTTCACGCGGATGTCGCGGCCGTCCACGGTGGTGTCGCGGATCCAGCCGATGTCGGCGATGCCGCCGTTCTCCTCGCGGTTGACGGTGTTGCCGATGTACCCGGCGTGCATCGTGTAGCGTTTGCCGAGGTAGTTCACCTGTGCCACGGTGGTCTTGTTGGCCGTCACCTCCCGCTCCAGGATGCCGCCTCCGCCGAAGCGGTCGTACAGCAGGCTGAAGTTCAGCGCCGGGGTGATGTTCTGCGTGGTGAAGAGGTGGAGGTTGTCGGACTCCTTCTCCTTGCCGGCGAACAGGGTGCCGAAGTAGCCGAGTTCGGTGTAGGGCGTCTTGGTATTGTAGTGCGGAAGCGTGCCGTGGGAATAGGTCCAGGGCTCGTAGGCCTCATAGAAGTCCACCCGGTCCCCCTGTCCGCGCAGGAACCAGTTGTAGTACTGCATGGGGGAGCCGGACACGCCCAGCCAGGTGGCGTTCACGTCCTGCCGGTGGAAGGGCAGGTCGTGGAAGTGGTAGTTGTAGGTGGTGTCCGGGAGGTAGGGCTCGAGCTTGCCGAAGTCGGGATCGACGGTCCACGCGACGATGCGCTTGTAGTGGAGCGAGTCGGGCAGGGCGTAGGTCTCCAGGATGCGGGGCGTCGTCTCGGCGATGCTGTCGCGGATGTTCTGGCGCTCCTCGCGGACCAGTTTCAGCGAGTCCGCCTGCGCCATCTTCAGCTTGGCCTTCTGCTCGAGGTCGTATTTCTTCCGTTCCTGACGGGACAGGCCGGCGTACCAAGCCTCAAACTCGGCCTTGGCCCGGGCGGTGGAGTCGGCGAGCCAGAGCGAGTCCAGCTTGTCCCACAGGGCGGAGTCCAGCGTGGCCTTGAAGGAGTCGCGCGGGCTGATGCGGACCACGGTGTCCACGGCCAGCGCCATCGAATCGGCGGGTTCCTCTCCGCCGCCGGTGGTGTCGCGCACCGTGATCTCTTCCAGCGAAAGCGTGCGGCGCAGCCGGTAACCGGCCACCGGATAGACCACGGTGTCCTTCGTCATTCCCGGCTCGTTGCCCCTTGTCATTCCCGGCAGCGATCGGGAATCCCCGTCCATCCGACCGAAATCGAAGGACCCGGCAGCGACGACGGCCGTCACGGCAACAGGAAAGGCTATGCGCGACAAAAGATTCACAATCTGCAAAGATATAGAAAAAACGGGAGAATCGGGCCGTTATAAAAACGGCGCATCCTGCGCTTGAGCCAACTTTTCCGGACTGCCGATATCGATCAGGTGCAGGTCTTGCGCAAGCACGCCCCGGATCTTGTTTTCCGCCGCCTGCTGCAGGTAGAAGTCGATGATGGAGAATTTTTCCGGCCAGGCGGCCATTTTCTCGAAAACGGCGTCCGAGACGACGTGGATGCCGCAGAAGGAGTAGCGGCGGTATTTCGCCGGGTTGAACTCCGGCAGGAACGGGCTCTTGACCTCGCCCGTGCGCACGTTCGTCCAGCCCACCAGGCGCATGTCATCATCGAAGAGCAGGTAGCGGTCGGCCGGGGCGTCGATGAGCAGGAGCGTCGCGAGGCTCTCCGGATTGTCCTGGGCCAGGAACCAGCGGACGTCCAGGTCGCTGAGGATGTCCACGTTGTGCACCAGGAAACGGCCCTCCGGCGAGGCGAGCAACGGGGCCGCGTGCTTGATGCCGCCGCCCGTCTCCAGGGGCTCCTTTTCTTCGTGCGAAATGGCTATGGGCACGCCGAAGTCGTTGTCGGCCAGGTAGTTCTCGATCTGCCCGGCGAAATGATGGACGTTCACCACGAAGGAATCCAGCCCCGCGTCGCGCAGCTTGCACAGCACGCGCGCCAGCATCGGCACGCCCGCCACGGGAACGAGCGCCTTGGGCATCGTGTCCGTCAGCGGACGGAGCCGGGTACCCAGCCCGGCGGCGAAGACCAGCGCTTTCATAGGGCCACCTCCATGCCGGGGATGATCGTCCGGCCGTCCCATTCCGCAGCGAGCCGCTGCAGGGTTTCGGTCAGGTAGGGATAGCGCGCGAAGGGTTCCGCCGTCAGCTCGCGGAAGCAACCCAGCACCGTGGGGATGCAGTCGAGGAAGAGCTGCTTGCGCTCCACCAGCCCGCGGAAGCCGTAGGCCCCCGTCTCCTGGAGCAGGCGCACCAGGGTGATCTGGCGGTAGCGGGCGTAAAACGCCTTCTCGTCCACCGGTCGGAAGGCGTCCAGGGCCTGCAGGTACACCGTTTCCAGTTCGCGGCGCAGGCTGGCGCTGAAATGCGTCCCAGCGTTCCAGAGGAAGGAGGCGAGGTCGTACTCCACGGGGCCGCGGCGGCCGCCCTGGAAGTCGATGAAGCAGGGCTCTCCGTCCTTGATCATCACGTTGCGCGCCTGGAAGTCGCGGTACATGAAGGTGTCGCCTTCGAAGTCGAGGGCGTCGGCGCGCAGGCGGTCGAAGTCGTCCTGCAGCCGGATCTCATTGAATTCCAGCCCGGTCAGCTTCAGGAAGTCGTATTTGAAATAGTTCAGGTCGAAGTCCACCATCCGGGCGTTGAACTCCCGGTCGGGGAAGCAGATGCTCCAGTCGAAGCCCTCTCCCACCTTGAACTGCACCGCCGGCAGCAGGGCCATCGTGTCGTGCAGCCAGTCCAGTTGTTCCGGGCTGAAGTTCCCGTCCGGGATGGACGGCTTCAGGAGTTCGAAGAGCTGCCCGCCGCCCAGGTCCTCCTGGAGGTAGGCCATCCCGTCCGCCGAGACGCTATAGACCTCCGGGGCGTGCAGCCCGTGGGCGCGGAACTGCGCGTCCAGGGCCAGGAAGGCCCGGTTCTCGGCCGGGTTGGTGCCGATGCAGCCGATGACGGTGCCGCCCCCGCCCGACAGGCGGTAATACTTCCGTGCGCTGCCGGAAAGGGGCAGCAGGTCGCAGCTTTCCGGGTCCAGGCCGGACCAGTCGCGGTACAGTGAAGTGAGTCTTTCCATATTCACAAAAGTAAATAAACGGCCCGACTATTCCAAGTCCCCGACAAACTTGCCGAAGGCGCAGACCTGCCCGTTTTTGTAATAATCTGACAATCTGCTATTTATGATTTTGCCCCAGGGAAAAACCCCCGGGGCAAAATCATAAAGTATTACTGCTGAAACCGTTGCGAAAACGCAGCGGCATGCCGACAGCCGGCCGGGAATTTATGGCTTCTGGGCCGGAATGAAAACCGGTCCTTCGTGGACGATCAGTTCCACGCCGTCAAAACTGACGGCGTCGGCGTTGCCGACCGTCAGGCCGGTCCCGGCTTCGAAGCGGCAGTTCTCGAAATGGAACACGTCGCTGCCGAAGGGCGCGACCGGGAAGGCGTTCATCGAGCCGAGCTTCGCGCCCTTGGCGCGGACGTTCCGGATCGTGATGTTGCGCAGGCGCGTGACCGGGTCGGCATAGACCGGCTGCTCCCCGGCAGGGCGCCGGGTGTTCCAGTCCAGGTTGATGTCCAGGATGTTGCGCACGTCCTCGATCTCATAATCCTCGAAAGTGATGTTCTCCACCCAGCCGCCGCGCGGCGGCTGGCTCTTGAAGCGGATCGGGCCCCAGTTGTCGCCGTCCACCTTGATGCGGCGGGAGGTGACGTTGCGGATGCCGCCGGAGATCTCGCTGCCCATCGTCACGGCACCGTGGCCGTAGGCGAAGTGGCAGTCCTCGATGAGGATGTTCTCGCTGGGGCGCCCGACGCGGCGGCCGTCCTCGTCCTTGCCGGACTTGATGGAGATGTCGTCATCGTGGACGGAGATATAGGTATGGGCGATATAGACGTCGGAGCACGAGTCGATGTCGATGCCGTCGGAACTGGGGATGTACTCGATGGCGCGGATGTCCAGCCCGTCGATGGTGAAACCGCGGGTATAGAGGACGTGGACGCACCAGGAGGCCTGGTTCTGCAGGTGCAGGCCGGTGATGGAGCCGCCGTCGCAGCCGGTCAGGCAGATCAGGCGCGGACGCCCGACGTTCCCGAATGGGATGTTCTTCCATTCCAGCCCTTTGCCGTCGATGGTGCCCTGGCCGCTGACGGATACGTTCTCGGAGTTGTCGAAGTTGAGGAAGGCGCAGCGCCAGTCGCGTTCGATGCCCTCGAAGCGGGTCTTGATGACGGGATAATCGTCCGGATTGGCCGTTCCCTGGAGGAAAGCCTTCTTCTCGACCCGGAGGTTCACGCCGCGCGGGAAGAACAGGGCGCCGCTGAGGTACTTCCCGGCCGGGAAGACCACCGTGCCGCCGCCTTCCGCCGCGGCGCGGTCGATCACGGCCTGGATGGCCGCGGTCTCCACGCCTTTGCCCTTGACGCCGAACTTCCTGACGTTGTATTCCTTGGTCCCGCGCTCGATGGAGATGATCCGGCTCTCCCAGCGCTGCAGGGTGAGTCCGAGCCGGACCTTGCCGTCCGCGGTCTCGTAGGGGACCGTGCGGATTTCGCCCGTGGTGGCATCCCACTCCTTCACGATGCCGGCGGCGTCGAATTCAGCCTCGAAGGTGGCGTCTTTCTCTCCCTCGTTGAAGAGGAAATACAGCACGCCGTCCGGCATCACGCGGCGCGTGTAGCGGATGGCGTAGGTCGCGCGCTCCTCCACGGGACCCTGGCCCCGGGGCGGGTTGCGCATCATCCGGTCCGCGTGGATACTGGGCAGGATGCGCATCTCGGGGACGGCGGGCATCGCCGCGGCCACGGTCGCCGTCCAACTCACGGAAGGCTCCTCGAACCAGTCGGGCGTGTCGGGCACGGGCTTGGGTTCCTGGAAACTGCGCCCCGCGAGCATCGTGGGCTTGCGGCCCCAGAAAAGGACCTTGCCGCCGGTCCTGGCGAAGTCGCTGATCACGGCGAAGGCCTCCTCGGAAAGTACGTCGGAGGAGGGGATCACCAAGGTCTGGTAGCGCTGGCCGCTGCGGTTCACCAGCATGCCGCCGCTGACGCTGAGCGCCTCCTTGAAGGCGTCGTCGTCCAGCCAGTCGAAGTCATACTGGTGCTTGAGCAGCAACTGTGCCATCTGCACGAGGTCGGGGTTGACCGACTGGTCGTTGAGCCAGAAGGTCATCGTGGGGTAATACACGGCCACGCGGGCGCCCGGTTCGCCGAGGGCCATCAGGTAGGTGGCGCGGTTGGTATAGTCGTTCAGGCCCTTCATCCGCGGGTCCGTCATCCAGTTGGGCCGTTCGGAGCCGGCCATCCAGAACATGAACTCGAAGAAGTTGATGCCGCGGACCACCTGGTAGTCTACCGCGTACTTGGCCTGCGGGATGCTGGGCGGGGTGTTGTAGGCGGCGAAGCTCTCGCTGAAGGCGCGCGGCTTGCCGTAGGCGTGCGAGACGGAGGAGGCGAACTTGGGGAAGTCGTTCACCGTCTCCGGCCAGATCTGGTTCCAGATGGCGTCCACGCCGGGCACCTGCACGCGGCTGAGGTCGCGGAAGAAGTTGCCCTCGGCCCGGATGCACACGGGCATGTTGTGGTCGTTGTTGAGGTGGGTGATGTGCGCGAGGCCGTTCTCCGCGCACCACTCGGCCTGCTGCTGGAAGAAATTGGTGGCGAAGAGCTCGGACCACACGTCCCAGTAGTCGGCCCGGAAGCGCCGCTCGCGCACGGTCTGTGTGCGGGTGAGCAGGCTGGCGAGCCAGGGCGTGGGGTCATAGCCCTTGCGGGCCTTGAACTCTTCCACCATCTTCGGGGTCCAAGGGGTATAGGCAAAATCAGGCTCGTCACCGCGGAAGCCGAGCACCGTCTTGCCGAACTCGTCGCCGAGGTACTTCTTGTACTGCTCGTGCGTCCAGTCGATGAACTGGCGCACCGCCTCGGGGCTGAGGTAGTCGCAGATGGAGTTGGAGGTGTCCTTGCCGCCCGTCGGGTTGTTCACGGCACGGGTCTGTCCGGTGCGGTAGTCCGTGCCGGCGAAGACGATGTCCCATTCATCCAGTCCGGCGGTGAAGCTGAACTTTCCGTCCACGAGCGGCACGGTGCGGTTGGGCGCGCCGGAACGGCTCACGGCCACGGCGCTCAGCGCGCGGGGCGAGGCCGCCTGGTCGCGCAGCACGGCGCCTTTCGCCACGTGGACCGTATCCACGGCCACGACGGCTTTCATCCGCAGTTCAGGCCTTTCCCGGGTGAACTTGCCCCCGGCGAAGCCGCTGGGATACTTGCCCTCGTCAATGATCCAGACCTTCAGGCCGCGTTTCTTCGCCTCCCGTACACCGGTGCGTATCGCCTTGAACCAGTCTTCCGACAGGTATTCATAGGGCAGCCGGTAGCCGGCTTCGAAAATGACGGAGCGGAAACCCTTGGTCTTGATGGAGTCCAGGTCGTGGCGGATGGTTTCGAGGTCCATCGGCCCCTCCCAGCCCCAGATCACGTGGCTGGCGAACTCGGAAGGAGGATCGGCGAACTGCGTCGCCGCTTCGGAAAGCGGGACGCGGTGGATGCCTTCCCAGGAATGGACCTGGGCGGACAGGGCCTGGACCGCGAGCAGCGGAAGCAGGCCCAGGAGCAGGATCCTTCTCATCGGGCGGCTATTTGACGGAGAAGATGGGGCCCTTGTCGGAGAAGTCCTCGTAGTAGAACTGGATGGCGCTGTCGTTCATCTGCGGGTGGTATTTCTCCAGCAGCCGGATCACCTCGGCGCCGGCGAAGATGGCCGGGCCGTAGGCGTGGGCGGCATACGGGCTCACGGGACGGTAGTAGTAGAAGGTCGGGTCGAAGGCCATGCCGGTGCCCACGCAGGTGCCGTGGACCATGCCCTCTTCATCGATGACGGTGGACACGGCGTCCCAGGCCAGCAGGGCCGCGGGGCCGTATTCGAGCGGGTTGAGCCAGCCCTCGCACACGCCGTGCGCGATGCAGTAGGCGTAGATGGCGGTGGCGGAGCTCTCCAGGTAGGAGTCGTTGCGGTCCAGCAGCTGGTGCCAGAAACCCTCGCCGCTCTGCAGGGCGCACAGGCCCTTCACGTGTTTGCAGTAGAGGTCCAGGACCTCGGCGCGGCCGGGATAGTCCTGCGGCAGGGCGTCCAGCACGTCGCACATCGTCAGCACGGCCCAGCCGTTGGCGCGGCCCCAGTGGAAGGCGGGGTGCTCGTCCATCGCCTCCACCCAGCCGTGGCGGAAGAGGTTCTTCTCCGGCACCCACATCTTCTCCTTGAAGAGACGGATCTGCCGGACGGCCTCGTCGTAGTATTTCTTGTCGCCGGTGAGCTTTCCGTACCAGGCGAGGGCCGGGATGCCCATGAACATGTCATCCAGCCACACGGTGTTCAGCTGCGGCCGGTTGCGCGCCAGGGTGCCGTCCTGCAGGCGGAACTCCTTGTTCATGATGTAGTCGGCGTAGAGGTCGATGAGCGGGCGGAGGTTCAGTTCGGGGTGGGCGACCTGGTCCTTGATCATCGACACGCAGATGGCGCCGCAGTCGTCCAGGGCGCGGGGCCGCAGGGTGACGGTCGGACGCTTGCCCTCCGGGGCCTTGCCGTTGCGGAATTCCTCCGCGTCGGCGGCCAGGAAGGCGTGGCGGTTGTAGGTGTAGTCGGTGTAGGCCTTGTCGCCGGTGCTGGCCGCGGCGGCGAGCATCGCCGCATAGGTCACGCCCCATTCATAGCTCGTGAGGCGGAAGGCGCCGCGGGGGACGGTGCCGTCCGCGCCCGGCTGCCAGGGCGTCTCCTTGTCCACGAACTTGAGGATGCGGTCGAGCGCGGCCTTGACGTCGTCCCGGGCGGGAACGCCATAGGGGATCTTGTAGTCGGGCTGCAGCAGGTGCAGCGGGGTGTTGGAGTCGTTCTGTACGGCGGCCGTTTCTTCGGCGGGCTGTTTGGGGGTGCAGGCGTTGCTGCCCGCGATCAGGGCGCAGGCGGCCGCGAGGATGAGAAGGTAGCGTTTCATATCTCGTGTCTGGTTTTATTTCTTGTAACGGTCAAGCAGTTCCTGTGGCATCCGGACGATGCAGATGTTCATCGAACGGCCGTCCTCGGAGAGCATGGCGGACTGGATCTCGATCTCCGTCCCGTCGGGCTTGAAGGTGGGGTGGACGTGGTCCTGCGCCGTGGTCTTGTGGCCGGCGGAGAGCAGGATGCGCTCCTTGGTGTGGCGGTCCACCACCCAGAGTTCCCGGGCGAAGTCGTCGCCGGCCACCCAGTGGCCGTCCTGCGAGCCCGCCACGTGCCAGAAGTTGTCGCCGTCCACCTGGCCCTCGAGCGTGAGTTCGCGGGTGCGCATGTTGACCACGGCGATACCGGTGGCATATTCCTTCGTGCCGGAAGGGCCCCAGTCCTTGGTGGTGTCCATGTCGCGCTGGTCGACGGCGATCTTGCGGTGGCCGAGGATGGCGATGACCAGTTCATCCTCGCTGATCACGGCCTCGTGGGTCACCCAGTCGTATTCGGTCTCCCGGTAGATCGGGCGGAGGTCCGTGCCGTCGGCGTTGACCATCCAGGTGCGCTGCGGGGCCTTGCCGCCGGTCTCCCAGCAGAAGATCACCTCGCCCGGATGCCAGGGGTTGCCCTGGATGTGGCCCACCTTGAAGTGGACGGCCACCACGGGCTCGGCCTTGCCGGTCCGCAGGTCTATCTTGCCGATGCCGCCCGGGCCGGCGCCCATGTTGCGGGGGCCGAAGTTCGGCGCGATCTGCTCGGCGATGGGGAATTTGCGGGCGTAGTCGGGGGCGAGCCGGAAATAGGCCACTTCCTCGCTGCCGTCCAGGGCCATGTCGCCCTCGACGCACATCTCGGCGGGAATGATGCCGCAGATGCGCTCGTAGGCCGTCTTGGGCTTCAGCCGGCCGGCCTCGGAGTCGGCGAACAGCCGGGCGAGGTCGATTTCCACGACCTGCCAGCCGTAACGCGGGATCTCGACTTGCTCGCCGGCGCGCTGGCGGGCGCGCAGCTGCTGCAGTTCGGCTTTCTGCTTCTCGGTCATGTCCTGGCGCTGGATGTACAGGTGCATGGACTTGCGGGCCACGCAGAGCATTCCGGAGTAGCCGCCTTCGGTCACCTGGACCATCACGCCGGTCTCTTCGTTGACGGCCATGGCCTCGCCGGGGACGCGGTTGGAGCGGAAGATCACCCACTTGCCGTCGGAAGTCCACTGGTTGTGGGTCTGGTAGATCTTGGAGTCGCCCTTGCCCGGCTGGCTGGTCAGGAACACCAGCTCGACCCCGGTCTTAGGGTCCTTGATCACTTTCTTTTCGGAGGGGAAGCGGCGCCCGATCTGGGCGGATGCGGTCAAGGCGGGAAGCAAGGCGATCGCCGCACAAAGGATAAATCTGAAATGTGGTCTCATCGGTTAATTGTATGGGTTTACAAATATACAAAACTTTTCGTCTCCCGGAATTCTTCGTATCTTTGCATATCAAAAACCGACGTCATGTTCCCGTTGCAGATACAAAACCCCATCAGCGAAGAAGAACTCGTGAGCAAGGCCGACTCCACCCGCGCGGCCTTCCAGCAGTTCACCGAAATGCTCGCCGCCGATCCCGGCACGGCCCTCCAGCAGCTCGGGCAGAAGTTCGTCCAGTTCGGGCTCAAGATCCTCGCCGCCCTGCTCATCTACATCATCGGCGCCTGGATCATCCGGCGCATCAAACGGGGCATGCAGCGCATCTTCGAAAAGCGGCAGACCGAAAAGGCGATGTCCACGTTCATCTCTAGTTTCGTCTCCATCGTGCTGACGATCCTGCTCATCGTGATCATCGTGAGTACGCTCGGCGTGAACACCACCTCGATCGCCGCCCTGCTCGCGGCCGGCGGCATGGCCATCGGCATGGCCCTGAGCGGCACGCTGCAGAATTTCGCCGGCG